>NZ_JAJCME010000007.1:0-202065 GCF_020560115.1 Mediterraneibacter sp. 210702-DFI.5.30 | reverse complement strand
TATTGTTCAGTTATCAAGGTTCTTTGTTTGTGTCGTTCTTTTCAAGCGACAGCTTGTTTATATTAACATAGCTGTTTTTGTTTGTCAAGAACTTTTTTAAAAAGTTTTATGAGTTTTCATAAAACAAACGGAGAAGGAGGGATTTGAACCCTCGCGCCGCTACTAACGACCTACTCCCTTTCCAGGGGAGCCCCTTCGGCCAGCTTGGGTACTTCTCCATAAAAAACGGAGAGGGTGGGATTCGAACCCACGCGCCCTTTCGGACAAACGGTTTTCAAGACCGCCTCGTTATGACCACTTCGATACCTCTCCATAATACCTAATCATTGCCGATTAGCAATTCTTATTAAGTTGTTGTCGTTTCACTTGCGACGCTGATAATCTTATCATAAGGTAGACCCAAATGTCAACACCTTTTTTTCATTTTTTTCACATTTTTTTTACTTTCTTTGTTTCCCTTGATTTTTGGGGCTTTTTTCACACTTTACAACATCGAAAAATCCCTCTCTTTTCTTGATTTATTCTTAAGTATCTCGATTCTCAGTCATGCTTTTAAGCAAGTTTCCTTGACCTGTTTTTATATTTTTTTGAAATTAAGGAATAAACATAAGACAGTTCCCTTGTATATTCCTACAGAAACGCTTCCGCCACAAGAAGATCTTCCGGTGTTGTGATTTTTATATTTTCATATGCTCCGGGATATAATTTAACAGTATGTCCCATCATCTGCTCGACTACCATCGCATCATCTGTCGCATTTTCAATTTTCTCGTCAATCAGTTTCTGATAAGCCTCTTTAATCAGCTGAACGTCAAAAACCTGTGGCGTCTGAACAAGCCAGAGTGTTTTTCGCTCCGGTGTGCCTTTCACATAATTCTTTTCGTCCACGACTTTGATTGTATCCTTTACAGGCATGCCGGCAACACATGCATTCGTTTCTTCCACGCAAGAATAGGCGCGTTCAATCATAGCATCATCCACAAAAGGTCTCGCCCCGTCATGAATATATACGAACCCATCTTCTTCTGTTATTTGCTGAAGACCATTCCAAACAGAATTATATCGCTCTGCTCCTCCAGATACAATTTTGCGTACTTTTGAAAAACCGTATTTTTCTACGATTTCTTTTTGACAATATTCTTCTTCACCTGTACCGCTGACAAGAACGATCTCATCAATCCATGAGGAATCCTGAAATGCTTTCAGAGAATAATAAAGTACAGGATAGCCTTTCAGCATCAAGTACTGTTTATGAACTTTTGTCCCCATTCTTTTTCCACTTCCGCCAGCAAGAACAACTGCTGTACAATATTTCTTCTCCATTTTTCTCTCCTGTTATTCACATTAAATACAGGATTTTGCAAAGTTATTCACAACTCTTCACAAAATCCTGTTCATATCTCTTTGTTATTCAAATAACTGACACGTAAATCAACTATCTTAACGTTCACCCAATTTCAGGTTCGGCACAGCATTCAAATCCCATCCCGAACGAGTTCCGGCAAGGTATTCATAATAAGCCGCCGCTCCGATCATTGCCGCATTATCTGTACAGTAAATCGGTGACGGACGATAGAATTTCATTCCACGTTTCTCACAAGCTTCTTCCATCGCTTCACGAAGCGCTGAATTAGACGCAACTCCTCCCGCAATCGCAAATTTCTTCATGCCGAGTTTTTCTACTGCACGCATTGAATTACCCACAAGAACTTCTACTACTGCCTTCTGGAAAGATGCTGCAAGATCTGCAGGATCAAATGTCTCACCTTTCATCTTACAGCCATTAATATAATTCAATACCGCTGATTTCAGTCCACTGAAACTAAAATCATACTCTGCATCATTTACCTTTGCCTTTGGGAACTGGATTGCATCCGGATTTCCCTCTTTGGCAATACGGTCAATCTTTGGACCGCCCGGATAACCGAGTCCGATTGCACGAGCCACTTTATCATAAGCTTCACCCGCTGCATCATCTCTGGTTCTTCCGAGGATCTCATATTTTCCATATTCCTTCACACATACAAGATGCGTATGTCCGCCGGATGCAACAAGACACACAAACGGTGGCTCAAGATCTGGATGTTCGATATAATTTGCAGAAATGTGCCCCTCAATATGATGCACTCCAACCAGTGGAATATCTTTCGCCCATGCGATTGCTTTTGCTTCAGCCACGCCAACAAGAAGGGCTCCTACAAGCCCCGGTCCATAAGTTACACCGATTGCGTCAATCTCATCTAATGTTGTCCCTGCTTCACTAAGCGCCTCTTCAATCACCTGATTAATCTTCTCAATATGCTTTCTTGATGCAATTTCCGGCACAACACCACCGTATAATTTGTGCAGATCAATCTGAGAAGAAATAATATTTGAGCGCACTTCTCGTCCGTTTCGTACTACTGCTGCCGCTGTCTCATCACAGGAACTTTCGATTGCCAGTATATTAATCTCTTTGCTTTCACTCATTTTCTATCCCTCTCAATCTTCAAACATCAGATCAACAGACATTCCATCCTTTCCAGCTTTCGCCCGAGGGAATATCTTTTCCACATCATTCATATAATGTTCCGGCTTTGTAAGTGATGGGCTATAATGTGTCAGCCACATCTCGCCAACATTCGCTTCTTTCGCCAGTTCCGCCGCTTCATAAAATGTCATATGCTTATACTCTACTGCCTTCGCTGCTTTCTCTTTCTCTCCATACATGCCTTCACAGATGAAAAGATCTGAATCTTTCGCATTCTCACGAATCGAATCTGTCGGCCTTGTATCTGTTGTATAAGTCAGCTTAATTCCTTTTCTCTGTGGACCGAGCACCATATCCGGTGTCAAAATTCCCATTTCACTTTCTACAGTTTCTCCGTTCTGTAAGCGACTCCAGTATTTCTGCGGAATCTCATTTGCACGGGCACGCTCCACATCAAACTTACCGGCGCGGTCAATTTCAATCGTATAACCATAGCAAAGTACATTATGGTTCACACGAAATGCTTTCAACCGGTATCCATTTAACTCAAATGTCTGCTCCGCTCCCTGAATCTCCTGATAAATGATTGGAAATGGCAGTTCCGGCGCAATTACGCGCAGGCAACTGACAACCCTTTCAAGACCTTTCGGTCCGATCAGTGTCAACGGTTCCCTACGGTCTGCATTTCCCATTGTAAGTAGAAGACCCGGAAGTCCACTGATATGATCCCCATGATAATGAGTAAAACAGATCACATCGATTGGTTTAAAACTCCAGCCCTTCTCTTTTACAGCTACCTGTGTTCCTTCTCCGCAGTCAATCATCAGACTGCTTCCGTTAAACCTTGTCATTAAGGAAGTAAGGAAACGATAAGGAAGCGGCATCATCCCACCACTTCCAAGCAAACATACATCTAACATAATATTCCTCTATCTTCTTGTCCATTACGGTTTGCCCGAAACTGCAAACCAGACTCTTTCATTCATCTTTACATTCGGTTGGAATGAGGAACCCCTTTGTAATTTCATCAAAACACTCCTCGCACAGATCAAAACTGCAGCTTTCTCCATCTTTTCCAGAAAAATAGCCCCAGGTATGCTCTACATGAAGCATCTCTCTTTTCGGAATCCCACTCACAACTTTTGTTTCTTTTCCACACCGGTTACAAATAATTTTCGTAATTTCTTTTGTTTCTTTCAACTGATACTGGCGCATACGTTTTCCTCCTGTGAGCAGCAATTATGTTGTTACTCATCATTGTAATTTACAAAAACGGAATATTCCTGTTTTCTTCCTTTGTTACGCCTCAATTATACAAAACAGTTTTCGCAATTTCCACTGGAAACTGCTGGTTATTTATCTATTTCCAGACTCATCAGTACTGCATCTTCCTTCGGATCCTGATAGAATGCTTTGCGGACTCCATCATTTATGAATCCTTCTCTCGCATAAAATGCTCCTGCTGCCTGATTACTTTCTCTTACATCCAACAGAACCTTTGCAATCTGATGTTCTTTACTCCACGCCTTCAAAGCTAGCATTAATGCATGACCAACTCCCTGACGTTTCATCTCATCAATCACTGCGATTCTTGCAATCTCCACTTCATCAACTGCAGTATAACCAAGCAGATATCCTACTCTTTTCCCTGCTTTTTCCGCAACAAAGCAGACACTATTGTTCTGTTCCAGCGTCTCTAGAATCGCCTTCTCGCTCCAGGCATCAGAAAATGACTGGTGCTCAATCTCAGCAACTACAGCACCGTCTTCAATCGTCATCTCACGCACTTCTGTCTTTGCTTCTTTTTCACGCTGCGCACGTTCGCGCTCTGCCTGAGACACACGCAGATAATCCGGCTTATGCGCCTTTGCTGTCTCATATTTTCCTGCATAATAATACGCAATACCAAGTGCTCCTACTACAGCCGCTCTCTGACGGTTCATGTATGATGGGGCAAATGAATACGGGACTTCAAGTCCCTCTTCAAGCATCTGACGATACACTGGTACTCCGTCTCCCAAAAATACAACCGGACGTTTATACGCATTCAGCTTACCGATCAACTCTTCTACTGCAATCGCCATCTGCTGTTCTTCCACATGAAATGCTGCCTCTGTCAGATGTGTTCCATCTTTCACTTCATGTGAAAATGAATACAATCCTGTATAAACCTGTTTTCTTCTGGCATCCATGATTGGGCAGATCAAGTCGCCACATCCATAAACATTATAGGCCAGTGCATCCACTGTTGGAACATGGATCAGAGGTTTTCCAAGAGCAAGTCCCAGTCCTTTCGCAGTAGCAGATCCGATTCTAAGCCCGGTAAAAGAGCCCGGTCCTCCTGACACAGCAATGGCATCAATGCTGGACAGATCCAGATCGATCATCTTCTTTACCTCATCAATCATCGGCAGAAGTGTCTGCGAATGTGTCTTCTTATAATTTACGGTATACTCCGCAATTGTCTGTTCATCCTCAACGACTGCAACCGTTGCTGTCAGTCCTGAGCTGTCTATCGCCAATACTCTCATGGTCTTGCTTCCTTCCTCTGTCAGCTGCTGTAAGAATGTTCTCTGTATCAACAGCCTTCTCTTTGTTCCATTCTTCTAATTTTTTATCGTTATTGTTCCTCGATTGTGATCCGACGATAATCAAATCCCTGTGTCAGATCCTTCTCGATCAGAATATTTGTCCGACGTTCCGGAAGAATCTCTTCTATCAGATTCGCCCACTCGATCAGTGAGACACCTTCTCCCATCACGTATTCTTCAAATCCCACCTCGTCCATCTCTTCAATGTCACCGATTCTGTAGACATCAAAATGATAGAAGGGCAGACGCCCTTCTTCATAAACCTGAACGATGGTAAATGTCGGACTATTCACCGGTTCTTCAATCCCAAGTCCTTCTGCAAGTCCCTGAGTAAAGACCGTTTTCCCAACTCCAAGATCCCCGGTCAGGGTTAACACCTGACCTGGGAATGCTTTTTCACCAAGACTTTTACCGACTGCAAATGTCTCTTCCGGGCTTCTTGTCTCTATTACCATAATATTTCAGCCTTTCTATACCGCCGGTTCTTCACCAAAAGTCCCGGTTCTTTTATCATCTTATCTTAAGTTTCTAATGATGGAACAGACGGATTCCTGTAAATGCCATTGCCATGCCGTATTTGTTACATGTAGCAATTACATTATCATCACGCACAGATCCACCTGGCTGTGCAATATAAGTTACACCACTCTTATGTGCACGCTCAATATTATCACCGAATGGGAAGAATGCATCAGAACCAAGCGCAACATCTGTCAGCTGGTCCAGCCATGCTCTCTTCTCTTCTCTTGTAAATACTTCCGGTTTTACCTTAAATGTATTCTCCCAGACACCATCTGCGAGAACATCCATATATTCCTCTCCGATGTAAAGATCGATCGCATTATCTCTGTCTGCACGTCCGATTCCATCCTTGAACTGAAGTCCAAGTACCTTCGGATTCTGACGTAACCACCAGTTATCTGCCTTCTGTCCGGCAAGACGTGTACAGTGGATTCTTGACTGCTGTCCGGCACCGATTCCGATTGCCTGTCCATCTTTTACATAACATACAGAGTTAGACTGTGTATATTTCAGTGTAATCATGGAAATAGCAAGATCGATCTTCGCTGCATCCGGGATCTCTTTCACATCTGTCACAACATTTGAGAAGAAATCTTTATCGATATTCAGTTCATTTCTTCCCTGCTCAAATGTAATTCCGAATACTTCCTTGTGCTCTAACGGTGCAGGCACATAATCCGGATCGATCTGAATAATATTGTAATTTCCTTTTTTCTTCTGTTTCAGAAGTTCAAGTGCTTCCGGCTCATATCCCGGTGCGATCACTCCATCAGATACCTCTCTCTTGATCAGGCGCGCTGTATCAACATCACAGACGTCAGACAGAGAAATAAAGTCACCGAAAGAAGACATACGGTCTGCGCCACGCGCTCTTGCATAAGCACATGCAAGTGGAGAAAGTTCTCCAAGATCATCTACCCAGTAAATCTTCGCCAGTGTCTCTGACAGTGGAAGACCAACAGCCGCTCCGGCCGGTGATACATGCTTGAATGAAGTTGCAGCCGGAAGTCCTGTTGCTTTCTTCAGTTCTGATACCAGCTGCCATCCATTGAACGCATCCAGGAAGTTAATATATCCTGGACGTCCGCTGAGCACCTTGATTGGAAGCTCTCTGTCGTCGTTCATGTAAATTCTTGAAGGTTTCTGATTCGGGTTACATCCGTATTTCAATTCTAATTCTTTCATCTGTCTTTACGCTCCTTATTTGTTCTTATTCACGATCTTTGTCTCATAGTTACCTGTCTCGATATCAATGTAACGGACAAATAATGACACTTTATTTTCCTCATTCAGGCTGTTCCACAGAAGGTCTGCAAACTCTTCCATGTTGTCCAGCACCTCTATCAACTTCGGTTCTCCCTCAAAGCTTGGAAGCGGGTTGCCATCATGCATATAAGTGTGAATAAAATGAGCTTCACCGGCTGCCGGATTCTCGTATGCAAAAGTATATCTGTTGCAACTGTCCGGGTTTCCGTTATTGCTCTTCAGGATTGACATTGCATAATTAAAATTGCCATTCTCAATATGCATCACACCAGAAATACGTGGTGTGTAGTTCGGACCATCCGGCTCGAATTCTCTAGAACGAAGAGACTGCTCAAAAGTAAGCTGCTTATCCATTCCTTCATAAATCGTATCTGTCTGATCTCCGTTTGTTACGATCGTCTTATTCCCCAATACTCTGACCGGTGCGTAAATAATCAGACTTGGGTCTGTAAGCTTCGATGGATCAAATGCCTGTGTACGGATTCCCTCTCCGTCCTCTACAAACACACGGTTTCTACTGTTCTCACTGCGTCCCATAATAAAATAGGCAGTGACAGCCTTCTTTCCATCCGGGCTTTTACCAATAATAATTCCTCTTCCTGGATAAGAGTTACTCTTAAGTTCCTGCTCAATCGACAGCATCTTCATTGTTGTTCTCCTTTCGGTACGTTCGCTTTCTTGACAATCTACTAGAAAAAAACGAAAAACTTCTCCTAAAATAATAGATTCAGGAGAAGTATATCATGCACATGCTTTTTTCGCAAGTCCAGGCCCGGCAGCTATTGAATGAAAAATCCTGATTTTCCGTAGCTTCGGACCTCTTTCTATTAAATTCTAGTAACTATTCACTCTTTTTGATCAGTTCTGTCATCTCGCCTGCCGGAATTCCAAGAACATAATTCATTTCACTCGAAAGAGCATGTTCCAGAAGCAGCTGATATTTCTTATCCATGCTTGTCATGCTGCCTCTTCGTTTTGTTCGGCTATACAATGTCTTCAGCACTTTGACCCAGTTCTCAGGACAGAAGCTTGAGATACAATCCTTGTATTCCTGTTCTCTGTACTTTTCATTCTTTACATTCAGTATACCAACCTCTGTAAGATTATCCAACAGTTCCTTCGCCTTCTGCTCACTCACCGGACGACGGATGTTCTTCTCATCATCAATCGGAACATACGCCTTATCTCTCTGATTGTCTATGGATTGTAATGTATAATAATCTTTCTTGCCATCCACAAATGAAAAATCCAGTTTTCCTACTTCTTCTACCTTGTACACTCCTCTGCACTTATATACAACTGCGTCTCCTCTGCTGAGCATTTTCAAAACCTCCTGTTCTTTTTATTTACACTGTTGTTGTCCACAATGTACTGCCCTTTTTTATAACAGACTCTACGTGTGTAGTATAACATTTTTTCAGTATTATTTTAAGAGATTTTTAAATTTTCAAACATTTTCGTGATTATTGCATAATTCACATGCAGCTCTATTTGTGCAATTTTTAGAATACTTTTGTCGTCCACTGGCTCATATCCCACACTTCATCAACCACGTCCTGATAAAATTCAGGTTCGTGGCAGATCAGAAGGATACTTCCCTTGTACTCCTGTAATGCCTGCTTGAGAGAATCCTTTGCATCCACATCAAGATGATTCGTCGGCTCGTCAAGGAGAAGGAAATTCGTATCTCTGTTTAACAACTTACAGAGACGCACCTTTGCCTGCTCTCCACCGCTGAGTACACGCACCTGACTTTCGATATGCTTCGTTGTAAGTCCGCATTTTGCAAGCGCGGAACGCACCTGATACTGTGTATAAGAAGGAAATTCCTGCCACAGTTCCTCAATACAACTATTACGCTTTTCTCCTTTTACTTCCTGCTCAAAATAACCAAGTTCAAGGTTATCACCAAGTTCAACACTTCCTGATAAAGAAGGAATCAATCCAAGAATACTCTTTAGCAATGTGGTTTTTCCAATTCCATTTGTTCCAACAAGTGCGATTTTCTGTCCACGTTCCATAGAGAAATTCAACGGTTTAGATAATGGTTCATCATATCCTGTCACAAGATCCTTCGTCTCAAAAAGCATCTTACCAGGAGTTCTTCCATATTTGAAATGGAATTCCGGCTTTGGTCTTTCTGCCGCAAGCTCGATCACATCCATCTTATCCAGCTTTTTCTGACGGGACATCGCCATATTTCTTGTAGACACACGAGCTTTATTTCTTGCAACGAAATCCTTCAGCTCGCTGATTTCCTGCTGCTGACGCCGGTAAGCCGCTTCAAGCTGAGCTTTCTTCACTGCATAAACTTCCTGAAAATGATCATAATCGCCCACATAACGGTTCAATTCCTGATTTTCCATATGATAAATAATATTCACGACTTCATTTAAGAACGGAATATCATGTGAAATAAGGATAAATGCATTCTCGTAGTCCAGCAGATAACGCTTCAGCCATGCAATATGCTCCTCATCCAGATAGTTTGTCGGCTCGTCAAGAAGCAGGATATCCGGCTTCTCAAGGAGAAGTTTCGCAAGAAGCACTTTCGTTCTCTGTCCACCACTTAAGTCTGTCACATCTCTGTCCAATCCAAGATCAAGTAATCCAAGTGCACGCGCAACCTCTTCTACCTTCGCATCAATCGTATAGAAATCATGCAGTGTCAGTTCATCCTGGATCGTACCAAGTTCTTCCATCAACGCATTCATTTCTTCCTCATCTGCTGTTCCAAGCATATCACAGATTTCATTCATTCTCTGCTCCTTCTGAAGGAGTGGATCAAATGCGGATTTCAAAGCCTGACGGATCGTCATTCCTTTCTCAAGAACTGCATGCTGATCCAGATAACCTGCATGCACATTCTTTGACCACTCAACCTTCCCTTCATCCGGTAACATTTTCCCTGTAACAATGCTCATAAAGGTGGATTTTCCTTCTCCGTTGGCCCCCACAAGACCAATGTGCTCTCCTTTCAAAAGTCGGAATGACACATCATTGAAGATTGCACGGTCTCCAAATCCATGTGTCAGGTGTTCTACATTTAATATGCTCATATCGCTCTCCAATCGTATTCTTGTTTCTTCTCTTGATTTTGTATTTTACTTCTTATTCCTGATGACTCTCCAACCATTTCACCGCACACTGTGCCAGACATGCCACACCGATCGGGCAGACATCTTCATTAAACTGTACCTTCGGATTGTGTGCCGGATAAGTTCCCCGCTCATCCGTATAACCTGCTGAGAGATACATAAATGTACTCGGAACTTTCTCTGCGATCACTGCAAAATCTTCCGATGCACTTGCACTCACATCCGGAACCGGAGTAAGGCCCGGAATATCCATCTCTTTCATATATCCAATCATTTCGTCCGTCAATGCCGGATTGCAGATCAGCGGTGGAACCTCAGAGATCATCTCGATTTCTACACTGCCATTATACACAGCTGCAGTCTTCTCTGCCACTTCTTTCATTCGACGAACAAGAAGTTCGCGCTCTTTTGTATTATTTGTACGAATTGTTCCCTGAAGAACTGCTGTCTCTGGGATAATATTTGCCGCCTCGCCGGCCTTAAACTGTCCAATTGTCAGAACGCATGCGTGCGCCGGATCAGTCTCTCTTGCAATCAACTCCTGCAATGCAAGATGAATGTGTACTCCGATATTAATCGGATCCACACCCGCATGAGGATAGGCTCCGTGAGAACCTTTCCCTTTGACCGTGATTTTAAATCCATCAACAGAATACATCATTGTGCCTTTATCATTATACATAAAAAGTCCGACCGGCATCTTTCCCGGAGATACATGATACGCAAGTGCTGCATCTACCTTCGGATTCTCAAGAATCCCATGCTCAATCATATTCTTACTTCCCTGAAATGTCTCTTCCGCCGGCTGGAACATGAATTTCACAGTTCCTTTCAACTTGCTCTCCTGTTCTTTTAAGATTCTTGCCGCACTCAAAAGCATTGCCGCATGAAAATCATGTCCACAAGTATGTGCTGTTTTTCCTGTTGGACAAGCAAATGCTTCACCACTTTCCTCCGGCATCGGAAGTCCATCCATATCTGCACGCAGGAGAAGAACCCTACCGCCATTTCCAAGCGTTGCCGTAACTCCCTCTCCGCATTCAACCGGATCCAGACCATACTCTTTCAACTTATCCATCACATAAGCTTTCGTCTTCGGAAGCTCAAGTCCTGTCTCTGCATTCTGATGAATGTATCTTCTGTCTGCTACTGTTTCGTCTTTTAATTCAAGTGCTCTCTTGTAGAAATCCATCGTGATTGCCTCCTTTTCGTTACCAGATTTCTATCTGCCTATTTTTTGTATAGAATTACCTTCTTTTATCTTCACCGGAAATCGGTACGAATAATTCTTTTCCTGCCACTTTTCATCTTCCATCATTCTAAGAAGATTCTTTGCTGTAATACGTCCAAGCTGATATTTCGGATGAATTGCAGAAACCAGCTGAGCCCCGTTGTTTGCATCTAAAAGCTCCGCATCATCAAATGATACCAGCGAAACATCCTCTGGCACATGTAATCCCCTCTCCTCCAAGAAATCCATGTAATAATTCGCAACTTCATCATTATATACAATCATTGCCGTACAGTCTTTCGTACGTCTATACATTCGGAGTAAACCTTTTTTGCTCAGCTTTTCTTCCATATCTTTTGTTGAATACCAACGAATATAATCATCATCAAATTTTACTCCATAATCTGATAAACACTGAATAAAGCCTTTATATCTCTCAATCCCCTGCATATCATCATATTTAAAAATCCCGCCTATCCTGCGATGTCCATTTTCAATTAAAAGTTTTGTCAATTCGTACGAACACTTCTTATCTGACATTTCCACACTGTCAAACACCATATTTTCATAATGATTATGAATAAAAAGTGTCGGAATATTCCTTCTTTTAATTTCTTTATAAAGTCGGATATTGGGATTCGGAAATGCAGATCTTGAGCCTTCTATGATCAAACCACTGACATCCCCTTTCAGAATCCCTTCCAAATAGATAGCTTCATCATTCAATCGATTCTTTGTCACAGCCACCTCTATAGCATATCCTTTTTCCGTAAGACAAGATTCAATCCCATCATATACTCTTGGAAAAAGATAATCCGAATAATAACTCAAAAGAAGTCCGACCTGCGGTCGTTCTTCATTTACCTTACTGCAGTCATAAGACACATAGGTTCCGCTTCCTCTTACACGAGTTACCAGCCCCTCTTCCTCTAGTTTCTGCAGTGCAGTTCTTACAGTCTGTCTAGAATACCCAAATTTCTTTTGAAGACTTGGTTCTGACGGAAATTTATCCATATTTTTTATCACACCACTGGTGATAAGTGTATGAGCCCAATTATATAATTTTTGATATTTCAAACATTCTTGATCCATGTTACTCATAACTTCTGCCTTTCCCATAAAATAAAGACCAGACTCTCTAACCGCGCTTTATGGTAAAGATTCTGATCTTTATATTATACTTCCGGGGAAGTGCTTCTGACAAGAGCATTCCCCGATCACGTATAGTTTATTCTATATTATTTGATTACCTGAATAGATTCACGATCCGCAAATACTGCAACGAAAATCAAGAATACGATTCCCTGAATCAACTGCATCATCTGTGTTGAGAATCCCATCATTGTCAGTCCACTATTCAGTACAACATACAGTAATGATCCAACAATAATATTTTCAAAACGAACCTTTGCACCACCGGAAATAGGCATTCCGCCTAATACCAACGCGATAAGAATCTGTGTTTCGAGCTGATTACCTCCTGAAGAAGTAACTGATCCAACTTTGATTACATTGATAAATGCAGCAAATCCCGTAATTGCTCCTGCAAGTACATAGATAAGGAATTTCATCTTATCTGTACGGATACCTGAAAACATCGCTGCTTTCTCTCCTGCTCCGATTGCTTTCAGATAAGTTCCAAATTTCGTATAACGAAATGCAACAAATCCAATAAGAAGGATCACTACTGTACAAGCAATCTTAAGCTCTGTACTATCGTAGTTGATCAGTTTTGCAGAACCCGCAACCGGCGCATTTGTTGTAAGGTATTTGATAAATCCACGGAACAAGAACATTGTACAGATTGTTACAATAAATGATTTGATCTTACGAAATACATAAAAGTAACCGTTCAATGCTCCGATTGCAGCACCGCTTACAATACCTCCGATAATTGCAAGCGGAATGCTCTTCTGTGAAAGCATACATACAACAATAGAAGAAATACCGAGAATGGATCCCTGGGAGAAATCAAGGCCTCCCATTGTCATAATGAAGAAAACTCCCATTGCTGCAATCATTGTTACATATATTTGTGAAAATACCAGCGACAGATTTCCCATCATTCTGAAATCTGTCAAAACGTTAAATAACAGGAAAATAACAACCAATCCAACGATCGGTAAGAGCGAACGGATCAAAGACATTTTTGATGCTTTTTTCAGCTGCTGCTCTTTATCATTTGTTTTTACACTCACTTGACTTCCCATAGTTGCCTCCTTATACCATCATAGAAATAAGACTGTTTTCATTCAGATCCTTATTTCTATCAAGCTGACCACTGACTTTTCCATCTTTCATGATTATAATGCGGTCACACATACCGATCAGCTCCATCAGCTCTTCTGAAATCATAATGATAGATTTTCCATTCTTTCTCATTTGATTCATCAGCTGGTAGATATCCTGTTTTACCTTGATATCAATACCACGAGTCGGACTGTCCAAAACAACGATATCAGAATCTTTACCGATCCATCTTGCAAGAACAACCTTCTGCTTATTACCGCCTGAAAGATTTGATACAAACTGGTTTACATCCACCATTTTTACAGACATCTGTTTTGCATACTTATCTGCAAACTCTTTTCGTTTTTTATCTCTTAAAATATGTGATTTTCCTGCCAGCTCATCCAGTGACGGAAGGCAAATGTTATCTCCGATACTCTGGTTAAGGACAACCGATTCATTATCACGATCCTTAGATGTATATGCAATACTGTTTTTAATCGCAGTAGGAATGCTGTTGATCTGAGTTCCGTCTGCCAGTGTCACCGCACCTTCACGATCATAAGATGCTCCAAAAACAGCTTTTCCGATTTCATGCATACCTGATTCGGAAAGTCCTCCAAATCCAAGAATCTCTCCCTTATGAAGATCAAAGGATACATTTTCAATCAATCCTGGAACTGTAACATTTTTCACTGATAACACGACTTCATCAGATACTTTTTCGCCATAATCAGAACGATAATAATCACCTGTCACTTCACGTCCTACCATCAGCTTTTTCAAGTCTTCTTCTGTCACATCTTTACTCTTAACTGTATCAATGTAAACACCATCTCGAAGAATTGTAATTGTATCAGACTTATCCAGGATTTCCGGAAGGTCATGGGAAATAAAAATAACTGTATTTCCACTCTTTCTGATTCTTTCCATATGTTTGTAAAGCTCTTCACGTCCTTCCTGTGAAAGCGCTGTTGTTGTCTCATCGATCACAACAACCTTTGGATCAAAATAAGTAGCTTTTACAATCTCAACCAATTTACGATCCTCGAAATTGTAGTTATCGATCATATCTGCTGCTTTGATTCTGTCAAAGCCATATTTTTTCAAAAGCTCTGTTGCTTTTTTGTTCATTGCATTTGTATTTTTAATTCCGAAATGTACGAACTGATCTTCATGTCCAAGGAAAATATTCTCTGCAACAGTAAGTCCTGACAGAGTTCCAAGTTCCTGCACAATAATGGATACTCCTTCGTTGTTTGCTTCTACCTGGTTCTTTGGATGAATCTCTTTTCCGTCCAGAATAAATGTTCCGCTTCCGATACTGTAAATACCTGTTAGCATATTTGTCAGAGTTGACTTACCGGAACCATTTTCTCCGATCAGCGCATGAACCTCTCCTTTATTCACATTGAAGGATACATTCTGAACTGCTTTTGTAATACCGAAGTTTTTACAAAGATTTTTTACCTGTAATCTTACTTCACTCATTGCTGTCTCCCTCCTTCATTACTTGACGATTTCGCCCTTAGTAGCCTTTGTTGTCACTGTAATGATTATAAGCAGTGCAAGTCCTGTGATAACATCCTGGATTGCAGTCGGTGCTCCAAGTGCAATGAAACCAAAGAAAATGATGTTGATTACGAACTCACCGATAATGATTGCCGGAAGCGGCATTCCGTATTTCTTAAATGCCAGACCAAAGAAACATCCCATAGTCGGAATAAAGTTTCGGCTCATGGACGCCATTCCTGTAACAGCTACCATAGAGGAACCATAACTGATTGTTAAAATCGCCATAACTCCCAGAAAAGCACCACTCAAAATAAATGCAAGTACTTTATATTTATTTACATTAATACCCATGTTCTTTGCAACGAACTCGTCACTTCCGATTGCGTAGGTATAAGTTCCGATTTTAGTATAATTCAAAAAAATGTAAGCTACTGCGCAAGCCACTAATGCAAGAATGATATCTCCAGGCATCTGACCAAATGCACGAAGATTTGATGGAAGTGTCTGCTCAACACCACCTGCAATATAGTTTGCAACCGACTCATAAATAAGAGCCAGACCTGTTGTTACGATCATCGACGGAATACGAAGCTTTACATAGAATAATCCGTTTAATGTTCCTACGATCGCACCTGTAATAATACATCCTGCGATAAGTCCAAAATAACCCAGGTTAAATCTGGTTGCAAATACGCATCCAACGATTGCTGAAAGCATGATATTTGCACCAATTGAGAAATCGAACATTCCCATTACCATTACAAAGTAAAAACCAACTGCACCCACGGTAGCGATCAGGCTGGCCTGAAAGTAATTGAGCATATTGGAAAAAGAACCGAAGTTATGTGGTGTTAAAATTTTAAAGATAGCCCAGGAAAGTATGACCAGACCTATTAAGATCACATATCCCATCGCTTTCCCTGATATTTTTTTAGTAGTGCCCATATTATCTACCTCTTTATAATTATCATTTCTGATTTAGAAAGGGTGGCATCGCCTTTGCGACATCACCCTTTACAAGTTAATCGTCGTTATTATTATCTGTCTTATTTTCCAGCACGTTCTGCTGCATCTTCAATAGATACCTTAGCCGCTGTTGCTTTTAAGTCGTCAAGACTAAGTTTTGACATTTCAACTAATTCTTCATCTGTATATGGAAGCTGATCTACAAAATATTCTTCATATGCTTTGTAGTCTTCCGGTGATGATACATACAGATATGGGAATGGAACATCTTCAAATTTTCCGCCAAAGTCTGCATAGTCACCTTTGATTGCATTGTAAACCATCATGAAGGAAATCAAAGGATCACAGAAGTGTCCACCGGATTCACCTGCCATTGATCCATTCTCAAGTCTTTCTCCAAGGTCTGGAAGGAAGTCTGTTGAAACAATGTCAATGCTGTCTGTTTTTCCTGCACGTTCTACTGCTGCGATTGCTCCCTGAAGTGGGTCTCCGCCGCCACCTGCCGGAATCAGTGCGTCAAGGTTCGGATCTGCTGCCATTAAGGCTTCTGCTGCTTTTGATCCACCTTCTGATGTAGTACCTGCATACTGTGGTTCTGAAAGGTTTGCTTTGTCATCCGGATGTTCTTTGTTCCATTTTTCAACGCCTGCTTTGTAACCTTCCCATCTTCCAAGCCATGTAGCATCTCCCTGCTCCCAGCCGATCAGACCGATGTTACGATCTCCTTTTTCAAGAAGAATATTCACAAGCTCTTCACCATTTGCTGGCTCATCTTCATGTACTGCTCCGATGTAGTACTCTGAATCCTTTGCTGCCTGATAGATGTCCGGGCTGTTTTCTTCACTGATTACACGGAAGAACTGTGACAGATAAACTTTGTTATCGTTACATGTTTTGATTGCAGATGTCATCTCTGTATCAGATGAGTTACAGATGATGATTCCCTGACATCCTGCTGCTGCAAGTGTTTCTACAGAAGCTGTAACTTTCTCTGAAACATGTCCCTGGTCCACATACTGTAATTTTACGTCCAATGCCTTTGCTGCTTCGTCCAGCATCTTTTTACACTGTGATCCAAGTACATCTGTTGATGACCAGATTGAAACTCCGATTTTAATCTGATCTGATTTGGAAGCACCCTTGTCTGAGGATTCGCTGCTTCCGCATGCAGCAAGTCCGACTACCATTGTGGCTGCCATTGTGACTGCTAACGCTTTTTTGAAAACTTTTCTCATATTTTTCTCCTCCATCTAAGTTTTTCTTGATGGTTTGATTATATTCCTATACCTCCTTTTTTTTCAATAAAATACAAGAAAGTTATCTTTTAAAGTTGTACTATTTTCCAACACTTTTACTAGTTGTATTGTTTATTTCTGTATTCTTTTATGCATTTTATCTTAATCTTCACATGTTTTTCACATTATGAACACAGTTTTTGTGCGTTATGTGTAATTTTTAGATCAATTGATAGTACAACTTCATTTCCCTAAACACTTGTATTGTTATCTTATTAACAAACATCTGAATCTGCTTGATATTTTCTATGCTTCCTGCACAGATTTTGTTTACAAAAAGCTCAAAAAAGAGGAAGAAACTGTAGATAAGTTCTTCCTCAAAAAAAACAATTTATTTTTTATCTTAATTCATCCGAAACACTGAACAATCGCTATTTTTTGCTTCTATCTGACTAATAACAAAATCCGGATCATTTTTATCGTAACAAACCTTGTCTCCTTCATTGATATTGTTTTTATAAAGCAGGGCATCCTCTGCTTTCACCCTCAATTCTTCTCCGGATGAATCTACAAGTGTAACCACTGCCATAACCGGAGCGTCTTTGGCTCGTTCTTCGCAACCAAAATCTAAATCTTCATCGATTCTCTTTACTGTATAAATCATAATAATTTATCCTTTCCCTTTCTTATTTCCATGCTTTCCAGACATCCGGCTGATAACCAAGTGTTGATTGTTTTCCATTTCTTACAACCGGCGTTTTAATCACCTGCGGATTTTCAAGCACCTTTTCAAGCTTATCCTCATCTGCAATGTATTTAATCAGAGCAAGAAGATCCTTATCTTTTCCTTCCCAGTTGATCATATTTTCTAATCCGCCATTCACCTGAGCAACTGAATTGAATTCACCCTTACTCATACCTTTTTCTTTCATATCAATGAACTGAAATTTGATTCCACGTTCTTTGAAGAAACGTTCTGCTTTCTTGGTGTCATTGCATTTCTTAGTTCCAAAAATCTGTATGTTCATTTCATTTTCCTCGTATCTTTATATTGTCAATATTGGTTTATTATTACACTTCCTTATAATACAAACAAATATTCTGATATGTCCCATCTTTCATACGGAATCCATTCGGTACAGTTCCAATCTGCACAAATCCTAATCTCTCGTACAAATGACGTGCGTGAACATTATTTTCTACCACTGCATTGAACTGCAGGATTTTGAAATCATGCAGCTTTGCCTGCACAAGGCAGTCACTTACAAGTTTCTCACCGATATGCTTTCCACGGCAAGTTGAATCCACTGCATAACTTGCATTTGCAAGGTGACCACAGCGGCCAATGTTATTCGGATGCAAGATATAAAGTCCTACAATTCCCCCATCGTTATCCGCAACACCGCAATAAGTCTGTGATGCAAAGAATTCTGCCCCTGTCTTGTCATCCAAAAACTCTTCCTGTGGAAATGCCTCACCATCTTCTACTACTTCATTCCAGATGTGAATCATCTCGGAAATATCTTTTTCTGTATATTTTCTAATTATCATAATGTCATTCTCCTCTTCTGTTCTAACTTTATCTGTTGAATTTTTACTTTTCCGATATTCTGTTGGAGTCATATTATAACTCTTTTTAAATGCTCTACAAAAATAATCTACATTATGAAACCCTGTTTCATAAGAAATCGTATTGATTTTTTTCTCTGTATTTTTAATCAACAATGCTGCTTTCTTCAGCCGATAGCCGATCAAATAATTAATCGGAGTGATATGTAAAAATCTATTAAAAAGATTCAACACCGTACTTTTACTAATATTAGCATAACAGGCAATTTCCTCCAAAGATATATCTTCTGCATAATTCTGGTGCAAAAACTGCATCATAAGCTGCAAGCGTGCCTGAACTGAACCGGAATCGTCCACTTGCTCTTCCATACACGTTTTGTCAATATTTTCATAAATGATCAGCCATAATTTCTGCATAAGAACTGATGTAAGCAGCTCACCATCAACTTCTCTATCCTGTGCGGAAAATATTTGCTTCATAATTTCTAATGCCTCTCCTTGCCATAAATTCTCCCCGTTTAAGATCAAGTATGACAACGATGATGAAACAATCGGTTGAATATATTTTTGATAGATCAAACTATTTTCCGACGCAAGAAAGGACGGCATACAAAGGAAATTGGGGATGACAGTTTCATCACTGGAATAAAATTTGTGCAAAATCTTTGAATTTATAAAAATACCATTCCCCTCTGATAGTGAAAACATCGATTCACCAACACATACCGTCATGCTTCCGGATTCAACATATACAAATTCCCATTCTGTATGCCAATGCCAGTCAATGCAATAAAAATCAAATTGTGATAACTTTTCAAAATAGCATTTAAACGGATAACTGTCCGTCCCATGTTTTGCTGATTCCATTAAATTCTCATCTGTTACAATTTTATTTTGTGCCATATCTTTCCTCACAACAACCTTTTTATTGGATTTACGATATAATACAATATTTATGTAATATAAGTCAATGTTTTTTCTTGTTATCTAATATATAATACGGTATAAAAAGAACAAAGGAGTTTTCTGTTATGCCAGATTATCAAAAAACAAAAGTGGCATGTTATCTGGGATTCGTCACTCAGGCGATATCCGCAAATTTCGCACCACTATTATTTTTAAAATTTCACAATGATTATGATATTTCATTGGGTAACATTGCTTTAATATCTACATTCTTTTTCTTCACACAGCTTTTAGTCGACTTATTTTGTGCGAAGTTTGTAGATCGAATCGGTTATCGTGTATGTATCGTAACTTCTGAAATATGCGCTGCTGCCGGATTAGTTGGACTTGCATTTCTTCCTGATCTGTTACCGAATCCTTTTACCGGAATTATTATAAGTGTAATTATCTATGCTGTGGGGAGTGGATTGATCGAAGTTCTCTGCAGTCCTATCATCGAAGCATGCCCGTTTAAAAATAAAGAAGCAACTATGAGCCTGCTTCACTCCTTTTACTGTTGGGGTGCGGCAGCCACCATACTGATTTCGAGCTTATTTTTCTTCCTGTTCGGGATGAATAGTTGGAAATGGCTGGCAGTCATGTGGGCACTTATTCCGGCGATTAATATATATAATTTCGCAACTTGTCCGATAGAACATTTAGTAAATGACGGAAATGGAATGGGCGTCAGACAGTTATTCCGAACTCCTGTTGTCTGGCTGGCAATCTGCCTGATGATTTGTTCAGGAGCATCTGAATTGGCTATGGCACAATGGGCATCAGCCTATGCCGAAGCTGCACTGGGACTTTCTAAAACTTTTGGGGATTTGATTGGACCTTGCATGTTTGCAATTACAATGGGAATAAGTCGCCTGATTTTTGGAAAATATGGTGAAAAAATGGATTTGATAAAGTTTATGACAGGTTCCGGAATCCTCTGTGTGATCTGTTATCTTTTAACCACCTTATCATCGAATCCGGTAATCGGATTAACCGGTTGTATTGTATGTGGTTTTTCGGTTGGAATCATGTGGCCTGGAACGATCAGTATTACATCTAAAAAAATGCCGGCCGGTGGAACCGCAATGTTTGCATTGCTCGCCATGGCCGGCGATTTAGGAGGCAGCATTGGACCTGGTATTGTAGGTTATGTTACCCAGAATTCTGATAATAATATTCGTGTTGGAATGGGAATTGGTCTTATCTTTCCACTTGTTCTCTTAATCATGTTATTTATTCTTTGCAAGGGGAAGAAGACGCAGGAATCGCTTCATACAGTTTAATTTCAGTTGAAGTTGAATTTCTTATCCTAACTCAATCGATTCTTTCTCTACATAATTTATACTCTCTAGATGGAACGCATCACCTTGCACTCGTATGGTCTCAACGTTCCATCTACTTTTCCATCAGAGTAATTTCCAAGCAACAATTCATATGAATCCCACTCACTCTGCCATACAACTTTATTTTCTTCCTCACATAAATTGCACAGCACAACAAGTTTTGTTCCTTCTAATTCTCTTACATAGCCGATCACACCTTCGCTTTCTTCATCTAAAAACCGAATGGTTCCATTTGCAATAACCGGCAGTTTTTTTCTTAACTGAATCAATTTTTTATAGAAATTCAGGATAGTATCTAGCCTCTTTCTGTATTTTCTTTCACGCTTCGCGCTCTTCATCAGACTTGAAGATATCTTACTTCGCTTTGAACTCTATCCACTCGTTATCTATAAGGACAACTACCCTGTCATCCTCAATAACTGCATAAGGTGTTCCTAAATCTCTGTTGAAATTGGCTTCGCCATCTTTTTGAGGTATGCCGTTTTCTGCATAAGAAGTAGTATATTGAATAACACTCTCGTCCACTTCAACAGGAACAGCATGATCAGTGGAATAGTAGTTAGTACCATTTACCATTATAGTTGCAGGGTAGTCACCACTACCTGATTTTCCACACCTTGCCAAAGTAAGAATACAAACTAATGTCAAAGCTGATGCAATTAACTTTTTCATACAATCGCCTCGCTATTCACTTTTACTATTTCCGTAATAATATTGCCAATAAAACAATTAGAACTAATATAATTATCAAAAAAATAAACCTTATTTGACCGTGAAATCCTAATCCGATCCACTGCAATACTATTATTAACGCAAAAACTAATAACGCCCAGTAATTTCTTTTCATGCAAATCCCTCCCTTAATGTCGTAACGGCTTGCCTTGGAAATCAAAAACGCATCTTGGGATCTCTTAATTCCTCGTTCTCTATACCGTCCAATGCAATTTCAACAATATGATCAGAGCCAACTCCATTCTCCAGTAAATATCTCTTAAAGATTGTAAACAGCAAAAAGGATTTTCCGCATCTGCACTTTTTTTAGTAATGATATTCTGTCATAAAACAAAATACGTTTCAATATTCATTCCTTGTTTATGCGTATGTGCGTATTTTTATGTAATGCACTAATAAAAATATGAAGCAGGCTACACTTTCTCCTCTATATCAAGTGCATCTGCAAGCATCCTTGACTGAATATCAACTGTTTTCTTAAGCGCCTGAAGACGCTTTTCATTGATTGCATAGCCTTGCAAAATAAACTGTTTAAGGACATTATTTGCCCATTTTCTGAAAGCTATACCTCTTTTAGAATTAACTCGATATCCGACAGACAAAATCATATCCAAATTATAAATTGGGGGTTTTCGTCCCCCTGTACTTCTGTCGGAAAAACCGACAGAAGTCTCATCCAATTCTCCTGAAGCAAGAATATTTGAAATATGTTCGCTTACTGTAGCGTGCTTAACATCAAACAACACTTCCATTTGTTTTTGCGTCAGCCAAACTGTCTCCTGCTCAGGATTGATTTGAACTTCTATATTAACATCACCATCTGTAAATAATACAATTTCATTCTTCAGCCTTCAGTTCCCCTCCACGAATATTTCCCAATAACACATCTCATGTGAAACTTCCAGTTTGCACATCCAATCATTTTCTTCATTCTATCACAGCATCATATTATTCCGCCATCAATTTTTCAACCCAGGTACCCTTGACAATAATAAACTGGTCTGCGCCTTTCCACCCATGCTTCACCGGTAAATCTGACCTCATAGTTGCTGTGATTTTTGCTACATACTTGCTACATATCCACCAATTTTCATCACGTTTCTAGACGTCTCACTGAATCAAAAGGTAAAGAAAAACCCCAGAACCGAAGTTCTGGGGTTTTGGATCTCTTTGAATTGTATTTCTCTTGCGAGATAATTATCTCTTTGAGAACTGTGGTGCTCTACGAGCTGCTTTGAGACCGTATTGCGCGAGTTTTTGAGCTGTTTTCCCTTGATATTCCGGGCTTTTCCGGCTTTCTGCCTCTCAGTTATCCGGTGTGCGGACCATAAAAAACGGCCTTTTTTCATTCAGCAATAGCCTGATGAAACGCACCATTTACTACCCCAAACAACTCCTCTGGTTTATTGTACTTCACTTTTGCATAGATGTCCATAGTTGTTTTGCTGTTTTCGTGTCCGGCAAGGTATTGGACGGTCTTTGGATCAACACCAGCATAGAGAAGATTGGTAATGTAAGTGTGCCGCAGCTGATGCGGGGTTACATCAAAGTCCAGCGTATATCTGATTTTGGGTTGATTTTTCTGGGTCATGCCCAGCGTTGGGGTAACCGTGTATTTGATGCTCTGCCCATTCACATACTTATAATAGTTCCGGGGCTTAGTGGAGCGAACAACGACATACTGCCACACTCTTTGAAACTGCGAAGCAGCCAGTGGCTCTCCTTTACTGTCAGCGATCACATAATCTGATATGGAATTTTCTTTCGCTTCTCTCAGACAATCCACCAAACACTTCGGTATCGGAATATCCCTTTTTGCCGCCGGAGTCTTTAGCACGGTAGAAACCACGGGTCTGTTATGCTCTGTACGCCATGCCCGCCTCACCGATAGATAAGGTGTATCCTCGTCCAGAAATACACAATCCCATTGCAGTGCAAGAATTTCTTCCCGGCGCAGACCGGAATACAAACCGAGCATAATAAACAAATATGGAGGAAGCCCCTTGACTGTATCCAGAAGCACGGCTACCTGCTGATCTGTCAATGCCTCTCTCTTTTTTGATGGTTTTCCGCCCTTGCCCGATATTCCCGCACAGGGATTGTGTTCAAGAATTTGGTTTCTCTCTGCCGCATAAAAAATGCACTTGAGTAGCATATTGACCTTATTGTATAAACCTTCCGATTTCTTTGACAATGGAACAAGCGCCAGCCGAATATCGTCAGCGGTCACTTCTTCCATATACATCTCTCCCAGAGGTTTTATGATATAGTTTGTCATATCCCTCGTATAACCTCTGAGTGTAGACGCAGACACCTTTGCCGACTGCATCAGCAGCCACTTCTCTCCATACTCGGCTACTGTCGGGTGCTGTCGATGAAAGATAATTTCTTCCACCTGCTTCCGGGCCTCTAACTGCTTCTCATACAATTCTTCACAAGTTGCGGCATACAAACTCAACTCTTTGCCATCTGCATCCGTAATCCTGGTTCTGTAATACTGGATTCCTTTCAATGTAATGGTCCCGTACTTCGGGATCTGTGTTTTCTTTTTTGCCATCTTTGATCGTCCTTTCTTGATAATGTGTAGTCTCCGTATCTACACTCTCTTTTTATCAGAAAGCCTCGACTTAATCAAAGATACGGCTGAGGTAAAACAAAGAGCGAGACATCCTTGCCTCGCTCCTGCTTCATTTCCTATTTGTTATTACTGTGCTGCATCCCAGCTTGCAAACGCACAGTTCATTGATCTGACCAGCTCATCTGGTCTGTTGTACTTAACCTTTGCATAAATGTCCATGGTAATCTTGCTGCTTTCATGGCCTGCCAGGTATTGAACCGTTTTGGGATCTACCGATGCATGAATGAGATTGGTAATGTAAGTATGCCGCAGCTGATGGGGTGTTACTTCAAAGTCCAGACTGTAAACCACTTTTCCGTTATGAGCAGCCTTTTCTCCCAAGACAGGTGTGACAGTATGCTTTACTCTTTTTCCATCTTCATACCGATAATAGCTCCGCTCCTTGACCGTCCTCGTAACAATATACTGCCAAAGTCGCTTAAACTGCGTGTAGGACAGCGGTTCGCCATCCCTGTTTGAAACCACATACTCCGAAGTCGAAGTTTCCTTTGCTGCTTTCAAACACTCAGCCAAGCAAACAGGAAGGGGGATATTTCTCTCCGCAGCCTTGGTTTTCAATTCATCCGAAATCACCGGTCTGTTATGTTCGGTGTGCCATGCCCGTCTTACTGTCAGATATGGAGTATCTGTATCCAGATATACTGAATCCCATTGCAGAGCAAGAATTTCTTCCCGGCGTAGCCCTGCATATAAACCAATCATGACAAAGACATAAGGCGGCAAATCTCGGATAGCATCCAAAAGGCGCTCCACCTGTTCATCTGTCAAAGCCTGACGATCCTCTTGTGGAACACCGCCACCTTTTGTTGTCAGATAAATCGTTGGGTTGTGGTCAATAATCCTGCTTTCCATCGCTGCGCGAAAGATAGATTTGTAAAGGATTACCACAGATTTATAAACCGATGCAGATTTTTTGGAAACCGGAACAAGGGCAAGCTGAATATCATCCAGGCTAACCTCACCCATCCGTTTATCTCCCAATTCCGCTATAATATGCCGCCTAACCTTTGAGGTGTAATCCGTCAAAGTAGTAGCTCGTACATGAACCGACTGCATCAGCAGCCACTTTTCACAATACTCTGCAACTGTGGGCGTTTTCCGATGAAAAGTGGCATTCTCAATCTGTTCCAACGCAAGCGTTTCTTTGTTGTATAGTTCTTCAGGTGTTTTTGCGTAGATAGCTACGAGCTTACCATTCGCGTCTTTGATTCTGGTCCTATAATATAGGACACCTCTTTTCATAACTGTGCCATATTGAGGAATTATTGTTTGCCGTTTGGCCAATTCCGTCACCTCCTAAGAATAGACTCCAGGGTTGTATCTATGTTTTATCAGACCATTATGATTTCGACAAGGATACGGACCGGCTCACACTCCAGCTCTGCGAGGTTTACGATAAGTTGCGTTCTTTTCTGCTGGCTTTGCTCTGTGGGTGCATTTTGCGATATACTCCTGAAGTCCCGCTGAGGTAAAATACACACAGCCATTCTGCACATATTGCACATAAGAAATAAGGCCATTGTTACGGGCCGCGTCCAGCGTTGCAATGCTGATACCCAAAATTTCTGCCGCTTCTTTTCGCGTAATAAGTTTTTCCATAAAGCATATTTCCTCCAATCTGTCAAGTTTGTCATCGTGTTTGTTCAAAATCACATGAATACGCTGGCAGCCGAAACTGCCAGCGCATGGTATCTGATTTTGAACAGAAAGCGGCAAACGCTTCCTATTTATATTTCTCAGCTTTCGTCACATTTGCCACGCCCCCTGACGATGGGAACACAACAGGTCTCCGCTGGCGCGGCTGTCATAACTCCGCAGCATCGTTCGTATCGTGTGCCGCAGGGTTCCCCCCAAGTCTTTGGCGGGCCGTGAGGAAGTATCTTTAAGCCCCCATGCAGTCATCGCGCCAAATCTGCCACAATCCGTTTTATGAAATCGTAGATCGCTCCGAAGCAGTTCTTTCATCACCTCCCTGACTGCTCCATCTTCGCGGCGTTTCATATTCGCTCGTACATGGGTTATGTACCTGTTGTGCTGTCTATTCGATTGTCAATGTACTTATGAAGGAGGAAAACTTGTCCTTCTTATTAACACTGACAAAAAAGGCAAAAAACAGGCGCATCAAATGAAATTTTATCAAAAATATTTTACAAGCTGCTTTAATCCACGGCGGATACTGTCTCGGACACGGCTTGGGTCTACACCTTCTACTTCGGCAATTTCATTTACCGTCATTCCCAGATAGTATCGGGCATAAATTCGCTTTGCCTGTTTCTCCGGCAGCTTCATCACAGCGGCATAGACCTGCTCCTGAAACTGTTTTTCCTCCAGAAGCATCTCCGGTGTCTGGGGCTTCATCAGAATCGCATTTTCAATGCCGTTGTCGCAGTCCAGGGAGTAGTACGCCTTATAGCGATACAGCTTTCGCTCATACGCAGCTTCCGCACGTTCAGCTGCTCGAATAGTCTCCATTACTTCCTCTGTCACATCTACAAAAAAGTCTGTTGTATAAACATCAGGATAAAGTTCCCGAAGGTTAATTTTCTTCATTATGTACCTCCATTTCGATTCACGGGTGATTGACGGGTGAAGCGAATGGAGGCGGAGACCGACACCGGCAGACAACCGGGTCATCTCCGAAAAAATGGCAACAAAAAACGCCAGATTTCCGTGAGGGAAAACTGGCGCGCCAAGAACAGCCATTATTATACTGAATTACATGGAACGATAATGCCGATGCAATGTTATACTTGCCCGGAGGAGGAGCAATGCTTTTTTTAACTGATGTAGATCATGTGAGCTTTGAAAAAGCAAACGAGACACGGCAAAATAACCTCCAATCGGCTACCGTGTCCCTGCAAGTCGTTATAGGTTTGTGTAAACGCAAAGAAACGGCGGCTCTGATTTCTCAAAACCGCCGCCAAAGTAAGTAGAGTAAGCGCACAAAATCAACCTGCCCAGCTACGGTTTTTTTCTTTCCCCATTGGGCGGGGCAGGCTCTCGTCGTATATTGAAATAAAAAAGGACCGATAACCACAAGTGAATTTACCTTGTGTATTATCGGCTCTGCGTCTGTGCGTCTGGCTCTTGAACGATGGATAAATTTAGTTTTCTTACCGTAATCAGGGTTTCATGTTTGCATTTAGGACAATATAACGGAAAGTTTTCCAGTACTGTATCATCGCGGATTTTCAATCGCGTTTTGCTGCCGCAAAAGGGGCATAAAATCCATTCTATCTTCATGTTATCTTCCTCTGTGCTTGGCTTTCTTCTTTTCCTGCCGTATGGCAAACTGACGGTCTTTCTCAGCCTCTTTCTGCTCACGGCTCTTGGTTTTCCGTTCCAGCTTACATTGCTCATGCTGGAGTTTCAACGCCTGCTGTGCCTTTGTGCCAATGCCTTTATCTTGCAGTTGACTTTGAATTTCGCGCTGCATTCGTTTGGGATTGATTTTTCGCTCTATGGCTACTTCGGTCTGGATCGGGGGACTGAATTTCAATTTATGCCAATTCTTCAGCAGAAAATCATAGACCTCATACTATACTTAATTCTATTTTCTATTTCTCGACACTAATAACTCTCTGTGCCCACTCACGATAAAATGCTTCTTCATGTGATACGAGCAATACAGTACCCGCAAAATCCATAAGAGCTGATTTCAATGCTTCCTTTGCCTGAACATCCAGATGATTTGTGGGTTCGTCCATAATTAGAAAATTGCAGGGAATCAGTGTTAGCAAACACATTTTTACTTTCGCCTGCTCACCTCCACTTAATGTTCCAATCGCTTGCATTGCGTGCTTACTGGAAATTCCACACCGGGCTAAATGTTTGCGAACATCTTTTATGACCATATCAGGATGGACATTGGAAACAATTTGAATTGGTGTCTGTTCAGGTTCGTCCCATATTAAGTCCTGCTCAAAATATCCAAGGGTAACTTGATCGGAAAATTTGAAATGACCTTGCATGGACGGGATTTGTCCAATTAATGTCTTGAGCAAAGTAGATTTCCCAATTCCATTAAAGCCAGTGATAACAACTTTTTGCCCGCCTTTTATGCTAAAATCAATATCTGATAGAACTGGATAGTGATAACCAACTGCCAGATGTTTGACCAGCAGATGCTCCGTATTTGTCAGCGGTAAAACAGGAAAATGAAAATAAGGAATAATCTCTTTCTGTTCCAAAGCCTCCATTTTGTCCATTCGATCAAGCTGTTTTTGTCGCCCTCTCGCCATTTTTGCTTTTCGTCCAGCAATATTTTTCCTAATGAACTCCTCTGTTTTTTTGATCTCCTTTTGTTGCGCTGAGTATTGACGAATGTAATCTTCCCGCAACAGTGTCTTTTTTCGCAGAAATTCAGAATAAGTGCCATAATACTTTGTTATTGTGTCATTATCTATATCGCAGATACGATTTGCGATTTTATCCAAAAAGTCAAAATCATGGGAAACAACTAAAAAAGCATTTTCCAAAGAGGATAGGTATTCCGCCAGCCATGCAACATGATCTTTATCAAGAAAATTTGTCGGCTCATCTAATAGCAATACATCTGGTTTTTCAAGCAGTAGCTTTGCCAAAATCACTTTTGCTCGCTGGCCGCCACTCATTTCAGCAATCGGACGGTCAAGGCCAATCGCAAGAAGTCCTAACCCATTGGCGACACGATCAATAGCGGTATCTATCGAATAAAAGTCATGGGCTTCAAGCTGTTCCTGATAACGGGCGGCCAGTTCAAGGCTTTTCATATCACCGTCAGCAGCTTTTTCATAGAGCTGCAACGCCTGTGCCTCCATTTCAAATAACTTTGTGAAAGCGGATTTGAGAAATTCTTTCATCGTTAAGGTATGGTCGATTTCCGCATATTGGTCTAAATAGCCAATCGTAGCATTCGGTTGCCAGACAATGCGCCCGCTGTCTGGTATGATCTGCTCTGTACAGATTTTGATTAAAGTGCTTTTGCCGGTTCCGTTCTGCCCGACAATGCCAATATGTTCTCCTCTATTGAGTGTGAAGCCTGCATTTTTGTAAAGCAGGTTTTCACCAAAAGAATGTGTTAGTCCTTCAATTTCTAATAAGCTCATTTTTAAAAAACCTTTCTTAATATATTTGGAAAAAAGAAAAGGCAGAAAGCAGAGATACACAAGTGTATCCGCCTTCTGCCTTTGGCATAGCAACGCCAAAAACAAAAGGCTATGGACAAAACATTGTCCATAGCCTCGTACACATTATAACTGCATGGAAAGCCATTTTCTCAAAATGGGTATAAAATCCCCTTTATGGCTTCCCGATGAAATCGAAATGCGTCATTTATACGCTATACTCTGCACAATGTTTCATCGGTTTGGATTGTACAGAGTTGATTTTCTTTTTACGCTGATCGGTTAAATGAAAGTTCATATCTTGCTCCCCTTTGGAGATATATTTTTATATAGAATAGCACAAACATTCTTCTTTGTCAATCTTATGAAATAATATATCATGTAATATCAATTTTATATCTAATTTTGGATTATTCGCATAACCACTATACTTTCAAGCATTTTGGAGTATAGAAAACCATTCATTTTACCACTAATTTACCACGATTGAATGAGCCTTGATATGACTATAAAATAACACCCAAAAGACATCATTACACCTAAATGGTGTCTTTTTAAAAAGCAGTCAATCCTAAGACTAACTGCTTTGTGTGTATGGATATGGAATTGCTTCTAATCTTGAATAGGTATCCAAATTTCAATAACTGAATTATCTCTATTCCAATGGAAACGGTAATCATATTTTTCAAAGTGCAGGATAATATTTTTTATAGGGGTATATGGTGTATTAGGAATAATTTCCTGATAAATTTTTCTATAAGTTTCATATATTTTCCCCATAGCACCAATATGCTCCACGACCAAATATTTATATGACGGTATTTCTTTATACAGAAAGTTGTCTGGAAGAATAGTTCTCTTTGGTATAGAACAGAAATAATAAAGGTTTCCATTTCTTCGTTCCATAAAAGCATATTTTACCCAATTTCCCGATTGTGAAAGATATGATTTCTTCAAACTACTGTTAAATTTTCTCCAAAACTGTGTACTAATCTGAATATTCTTTTTTTGATAATTAGTCAGTTCTACTTCCTGCCCAATAACTGCAAATGCATTTAATTCCTTTATAGAAAAATTCATCATTTTACTTTGTGAGCAGTGATAACGGTATAACTGTACGCATTTACCGTTATAATACAATTATCAATCGTTATATACCAGTTTTTCCCTTTTCTTATGATTTTCGCATTAGAAAGACTGATTTTTTCTTTACACCATTCAATCACGTTTTCTACATTCAAAGATAAGTTCTTTTTAATTCGAATAACGCCAAGTTCAGTTGTATGAAGTCTATCCAAGTTTTCCAGTAATTCATTTGCCATATTTTGACACCTCATTTTTCAACAGATTTATTTGTATATTTCATATCCCAATTATATCATTCTCATATCAGCACTACAATAAAATTTTATGCTTCAATAATCTTGTTAAAAAGTTCTAAGAGTATATCATTTCATCACTCCAATCTATAATTTTGGTAAGAAAAAAGCAGTCAATCCTAAGACTAACTGCTTTGTGTGTATGGATATGAAATTGTCAAGTTAGAAACTGTTTATTTTTTCTTTTTAGGTTTTGGCGTTGGTAGTTCATCATACATCACATTAAATAACCCCGTCAGAAAATCTTTATTATCAATTTCTTCCACCAATAACATTTCTTTGGCATTTTCGTATGGAATTTCATAAGTAACTGTTGGCATATAAGAAATTGCAGACTTTGTTGGTTTTACCAGTAACCTATCATCATATATACCGCCAACGATTTTTCCACGATAATAGATAATAAATTCTCCCATCATTGCACGATATGTTATTTCTTGTAAATCATATTACATTGCCTACGCTAACAAAAAAATTGAAGAACTGGACACCCGACGCCAGACCATTTCAAAGGCAATCGCTGAATTGAGCGTTGAAATCATATCTCCCCAGCAGATAAAGAAGTTATCCTATTATCTCGACAACTGGGACAGTATAGATTTTGACGACAAAAGAAAAGCCGCCGATGGTTTGATCTCTACGATCAAGGCCACCAGCGACCGTGTTCAGATAGAGTGGAAAATCTGACATTTCTGCTCTATCGCCCCTCATTTCTATTTTATCTTGTTTGTACCCCTTGTACACCGATGTTTTCTTCACTCAAAGATAGCTTTACAAAATACACCTCTAAGGCTACTACAATAGGTAGGGCACAAGGTCTTATGCAGAAGCACTTTGAGACCTTGCGCCCTCTGTTATTCTACCCTAAAAATACTTTGCCAGCTGCTTCAGACCACGCCGGATGCTGTCACGGACACGGCTTGGATCTACACCTTCTACTTCGGCAATTTCATTTACCGTCATTCCCAGATAGTATCGGGCATAAATTCGCTTTGCCTGCTTCTCCGGCAGCTTCATCACAGCGGCATAAACCTGCTCCTGAAACTGTTTTTCCTCCAGAACCATCTCCGGTGTTTGCGGCTTCAACAGCACCGCATTTTCAATGCCATTCTCGCAATCCAGAGAATACTGTGCTTTATAACGATACATCTTTCGCTCATACGCAGCCTCCGCACGTTCAGCTGCTCGAATAGTCTCCATTACTTCCTCTGTCACATCTACAAAAAAGTCTGTTGTATAAACATCAGGATAAAGTTCCCGAAGGTTAATTTTCTTCATTATGTACCTCCATTTCGATTCACGGGTGATTGACGGGTGAAGCGAATGGAGGCGGAGACCGACACCGGCAGACAACCGGGTCATCTCCGAAAAAATGGCAACAAAAAACGCCAGATTTCCGTGAGGGAAAACTGGCGCGCCAAGAACAGCCATTATTATACTGAATTACATGGAACGATAATGCCGATAAGTAGCCATATCTCCCCGGAGGAGGAGCAAGACTTTTTTTAATTGGTGCAGCTCATGAGTGCTATGAATGACGAAAATTGACATGGCGGTATCCTCCTATATACCGCCCTCCTGATCGCATGAGCATCGTCGAAAAAGAAACGGCGGCTCTGAAATATGTTATTTCAAAACCGCCGTAAGGCCACTGTATTTTGTTTTGGCGCATAAATATCCAGCCGCCGAAACAACGGTTTTTTTTATTCCCGTTGGGCGACTTTTTTCTTTTAGATTGTTTTGAGTTCCCGACTATAATAAGCTATACCTGCAATTACAATAAGGGCTATACCTGATCCAACCATAATCCACTGCAAGGGAAGAATATCAGCCAAAGGGCCAAACATAGCCATACCAATCGGTAAAAAGCCAGCATACATCGTGCCAAGTAATCCAAATACACGCCCCTGCATAGAGGTGTCCGTTTTTTCTTGTAACATAGTGGTAATTACTGTTTGCACCATTGTTAATGCGACTCCATAACATACCATTAGGCCAAGGTAAAAAATAAAATTCTTTGAAAAGCCCATTCCGATTGCAAAAGAGCCAAACGCAAAAAGTCCAACTGCCAAAGTTTTTCCTCGGTGCTTAAAACCTCCCCATGTACTCATAATAACTCCGCCTGCCATCATACCTGCGAACCCTACTACTTCCACTGCGGTAAGATACCAGTAAGTATCACCGAATACTCGCCGAACAAGAAGTCCTGCAAGATAGCCTGCTGGAACACAAAAGAAAGTGAATAGTCCGTAGATGATTAAAAGCTTTCCAATTAGTTTGTCTGCAAAAGCGTATTTGACGCCAATTTTCATGTCAGAAAAGACGCTGGCCTTCTCAATGGAAATATTTTGTTTCGGAAGTGCCAAGCAGGACAATAGGCCCGTTCCCAAGATCGCCGTTACAATGTCTATCATAAGCGTCATTCTCAATGTGCTGATTGCAAAAACTGCACCTGCCGCCGCTGGAGCCGCAAAATTAACAATAGACTGCATTGTTGCATTGATGCCGTTGTACCGCATAAGCTGATCTTCCGGGACAAGCTGTGGGATAACGGCATTGACTGCTGGAGTTTGTATTCCTGCCCCCAAGGATCGTATGACCGACATAACAAGCAAACCGCCGAGCAAAGCAGGCTCCGATGAAATATGCGGAATTGCCAATACCATTACGAAAGTGACAAATGCAATCAGCAGATCTGCGCCTATAATCAATTTTTTCCTGTGGTATCGGTCTGCCCATACGCCGCCTATAAATGAAATGAGAAATTGCGGCAGATAGGAACAGACTGTAAATGCAGCCACCCACACGCCGCTGGATGTTTGCATGGTTGCATACCAAACGAGTGCCATTTGAACAAGCGTAGAGCCAAAGAGTGTGATACATTGACTGGTTAAGAAAAGGAGTATTCTTTTCTGCCAGCCGGTGCGTTGCGTGTCATCCATGTTGTATATCCTCCTGTTTTTTAGGAGGGAGCACAAAGCGCTGCGTGGGATAGCCAAACTCTGTCAGCAATTCTTTTTCGGCAAAACCAAGTTGCAATAGCATATCTCGATGCCCTGTATCGGCCTTGTCCTGTTCTCGAAAGGTTGTTGTGCTGATTTCCTGCCCTTGAAGATATGTTTCCAATAAGGCATCCAAGAATAACTTTTGAAGTCCGCGATTTCGATATTGCGGATGTACGCCAAGAAATTCTATACTGCCTGGAGAATAGGTAAATGCCATCGCTCCAATGAGAATATCTCCCTCCCTTAGCACAAGCGCACGCTTTTCGTCAATACTTTCTTCCAGCTTAGCTAAGTAGTCATCTTCATCCATTACAGGATACCCATCAATAACAAGCCGCATTAAGTTCATCCAATCGACAATATCTTTCTTTTCTGCTAACCGAATATCCTGTATTGTAAATTCCATAGCCGTCGTTCTTCGATGTAAAATGAACCGCAACTGCAAAGGATAAAAGCTCCGTTCTTCACGATACTCCGCAGGCGGCGATTTATACATAGCCTTAAAAGCTAATGAAAACGATTGCTGGCTCTCGTATCCGCAGATAAAAGCAATTTCGATAATAGGTTTATCCGAAAAGACCAGAAGCTTTGCCGCCTCTGTAAGCTGGCGGCGTTGCACATAATCATGAATTGTCATTCCTACGGTTTCGGTAAATAGTCGGTGTAAGTGATATTTTGAATAGTGAACAGCCTCCGCAACCGTTTCTAATTCCAGCTTTCCGTCAAGATGACTTTCGATATAGTCAATGACTGCCTCTATGCTGATGACTGATTGATTGCCCATTTATGTTCCCTCCTTTCCATCAAGCATAATAACAAAATCAAAAAAGATTGTTTTAATAATTATTGCGAATTTTGAAAATCCTCTCTAAATTCAGATGGGTCATTTATTATACTGCAATTATACTTGAAAAACAAATATTAAAAATAGTCTTTGGCTCTCGTTCTACCAAAATCAGTATAATCATTCCTATCAACAGGCATAATAAGGTTATTCCTTTGTGCAAATCGGCACGATAGAATATATTTGAGGTGAATGATTATGCCGATTGATGATTTAACTGCTTTAGGGCTAAAAATGCGAGAAGCCCGAAAGAATAAAGAGCTAACACAACAGGAGCTATCTGATCTGAGCCATGTTTCTGTAAAGCAAATCGCCAACATTGAAAAAGGGAAAATGAATCCTTCCTATTTGATTTTGAGAGCATTGGCAAAAGTCCTACACATCTCTTTAGATACGCTTATAAATCCAGATATTTCTCTGGAGGATGAGGGTGTCAATCAGATGAAAATGCTTTATTCCAGCTGTCCGCCAGAAATGCGTGACACCCTGTTGCATCACACCCAGGAAACGGTGAAAGAACTGACAGAGTTGTCCGAGAAATTTGAAACGAATTGAGCCAGTGAGTGAAATTTAACGATTCTCTCACTGGTTCTTTTCATTTTCGGAGAAAAGGGGCAAGCAATGCCTGTGTTAATACACACAGGCCCGCAGAGAAGAAAATCCCTCCGTGATTTTCCTCTCTGCTTGCTTGTTGAGGGCAGCGCCCCCAAGCCCCTTTGAACACAGAATTTCATTCTGTGGCTGCGCGTTCTGCGAACGCTTTTGACCAGGACCAGCTTACCGCTGGCCGTGGTCTTTTTCTTTTTCAACATCCTGTTCTACCTCCATTTTCAGGACCCGATCCACATTGGCCTTTGCCGTTAAAAGCTCTCGCATTTCTTCACGGGAACGCCGGTACTCGGCATAGGTCTTTTTCTTTTCTTCCAGCAATTTCGCATACTCTGTCTGCAACTCTTTGACCTTGGGCAGCTTCTTGACGCCCATCTCATCAAAGGCATTCTTAGCAGCCTGGTGGAGCAGAATTTCTTTCTCATGTTCTTCCCTGAATTTCTTAGAGTAACCCGCCTTGCGGTATGCCACATAGACCTCACGGGTCTTTGCATAATTTACGATGTGAGTACGCAGAACAGCGATCTCTGCCATGCGCTTTTCAGCCGCTTTGATCTGCGCCGAAAGCTCATTGTGATGTGCCGTGGCAGCCGCAGCCTTTTCTTCCAAAACCGCATACTCCAGCAGGTTGTGCTCTGACAGGTAATTCATGGTCTGCGCCATCTGCTTGAGGTTGAACACCTTAGCCCATCGAGCATAGCCAGCGCCTTTTCCAGCCTGCAATTTTGCCTGAATGTCCACCAGCAGATTGACCTTCGGCGGCTCTGCCTGTGTGACTGTTTTCTTTCGCGGGGTATGTGCTTTCTTCCCTAAGAGAACTGCCCGCAAATCTTCCAATCCATATCCTTCGCCCAGACTGTCCATGCGGGCGGCTTTCTCCCAACCAGAGAGCTTCAGTCGATACGATTTTCCGCGCTTTGAGACTTCACAACCATACTCTTGCAACAGTTTCAGCAGTTCTTCAAAGTCAGCAGGACTTTGTGATAATGCGTTGTCAATTGCCACACGAAGCAGCTCTCGGTGAGAGGGCTTTGCCTGATCTCCCAGCCACTTGTTATAGCTTTTTCCGTGAAGTTTCGGATTCTCTACAATGGACAGTCCGTTTTCAATGCAGATGGTATCACTTAACCGGCGAACCGCCTTGGTGCTGCCCCAAAAGTTTCGGAATTTCCGGTCATATTCTAAGCTGACCGATGACCAGATAATGTGATTATGAATGTGCGACTTGTCTATGTGGGTGCAGACCACAAAGGCATGATTGCCCTTGGTAAACCGCTTGGCAAATTCTACACCCAGACGGTTGGCTTCTTCCGGCGTGATTTCACCGGGTTTGAATGACTGGCGCACATGGTAAGCGATCACATCGTCCGCCCCGCGCACCCGCCCGGTGGCGGCGATATACTGCCGCTTCGCCAGAAGGAACTCTGCATCCGCAGTCCGGCTGTCACACGCATAGCCGGTAATGAGCTTGCCGTTATCTGTTTTCTGTGGATTTGCTACATAGTCGATGATATCACTGATTGCCCGACTTTCTGTGCGACCCTTGCCAACATGAAGCGGCATGATTCTTGTAGTTGCCATAATAGAAGGCCCTCCTCTCATAAATATTTTTTCGCTGAACTCTTTGCTTCTATCGTTGCAATAACTTTCTCCGCTGGGTATAATAAAAAAGAACATTCTACAACCTCAAAGGAGGGATTTTATGATAGAACAGCTCATTGCCGAAGCAACGGAATGTGATTTCAAAGTTGCTCTCGAAACAAAAAAGCCAAAAAGCTGGTTAAAAAGTGTCAGTGCCTTTTCCAATGGGATCGGCGGCACTCTGTTTTTCGGAGTCTCTGATGACCGGGAGCCTATCGGCTTGTCCGATGTTCAAAAGGATGCTGAAGCGATCAGCCGCTTAATCAAAGAACGTATCACACCATTACCGCAGTTTATCTTAAAGCCATTGCAGGAAGATGGTAAAAACCTGTTGGCTCTGGAGGTTTCTCCTGGCCGCAGCACCCCATACTATTACAAGGCAGACGGAGTAATGGAAGCATACATCCGTGTTGGAAATGAAAGCGTAATTGCACCGGATTACATTGTGAATGAACTGATCTTAAAGGGAACCAATCAGTCCTTTGACACCTTAACAACAGAAGCTGTGAAAAAGGATTACAGCTTCACACTCCTGGAGGCAACCTATCTGGAACGAACCGGCCTCCGCTTCGAGCCATCCGATTATGTCTCATTCGGTTTGGCTGACAAAAATGGGTTCCTGACCAATGCCGGAAAGCTCATGACCGATCAGCACACAGTTTATAACTCCCGTATATTCTGTACCCGGTGGAATGGCTTGGAAAAAGGCTCTATCTTTGATGATGCGCTGGACGATAAGGAATACGAGGGGAATTTGATTTATTTACTGAAAAGCGGCAGTGAATTTATTCGCAATAATTCCAAAGTCCGTTTTGTCAAAGAAGCTCAGTATCGGGTAGACAAGCCGGATTATGCTGAACGAGCTGTAACAGAGGCTCTTGTCAACGCTCTCATCCATCGTGATTATATTGTGCTTGGCAGCGAAGTCCACATTGATATGTTTGATGATCGGGTGGAAATCACATCTCCGGGCGGTATGTTTGGCGGCGGCTCAATTCAGGAATACGATATTTACAGTATTCGTTCGATGCGACGAAACCCTGTGATCGCTGATCTGTTCCACCGCATGAAGTACATGGAACGCCGTGGAAGTGGTCTGCGCAAAATCGTCAGTGAAACTGAAAAGCTGCCTGGATACACAGAGGCATATAAGCCCGAATTTTCCTCAACAGCGACAGATTTCAGAGTCATCTTGAAAAATGTAAATTACCATCATGGTCCTTCTATCATAGAAACGACCCATGATAAGACCTATGACGCAACCCATGATGCAACCCATGATAAAATCCTTGCATTTTGCATAGAACCACATTCAAAATTAGAAATCGCAGAACACTGTGGATACAAAAACACAAAAAACTTTACACAAAAATATCTGCGTCCGCTATTGAACAATGGAACACTCAAAATGACACTTCCCGATAAACCGAAAAGTAAACATCAAAAATATATTACAGTTCGTTCCGAATAAACAGAGAAGCAGGGCATTGGGTCTCATCTCCCATTGTCCTGCTTCTTTTCATTCCAAATTATATTCACATCATTTACCCATACACCCAATCCTGGATCGCAAATTTCAAACTCTGTACCTTGCCCAGCAGCCAGATCGCAGCCAGCGGCAGCCCCATCGGGCTAATCAAAAATGCCATAACCAGCAAAATTGCACCATTCTGCGGGGAATAGGTAATCAGCACAGCCACGCCAAGCAGAGCAATTACCGTGCTTAGTAGACCAAGCACCAGACCGGATATGTAGATCAGCCCCGTGCAGAGCCAGACAAAAAGCGTCAACGCCAAAATGACCGGTGCAGTTACGATCATCAGCAGACATTTCAAAATCTTCATTTCTGTTCCTCCTTCCAACGCTCCAGATACTGTTTGCATAGGGCATCCGCTTCTCTCTCATCATCTTCCGTCACTTCCCGTTTTCCTTTGGTCAGTTCAATCTCCAGATAAGTCCGGTAATCATCGGCTAAGAGGTCGAACAGTTCCTTGGGAGTATGGCACACCTCGCCAGAGCAATAGTGAAAATCTTGGTCAAATTCAACTCTTACACATCCATGGCGGCTGATATAAACTTCTATGGTCTCGTCTGCGGTTAGGTAATCCGCAAAAATCTCCAGCACCTTTTCAAAGGTCAGCATCTGTTTTCACTCCTTTGCTACGCTTCTTATTCTACTCATATTATCCGGTACAGACAGGCAAAAGACAAGGATACAGACAAAAAGAAAAAGCGGAGGAAGGTGCGGCGAAGAAACGCCGTTCCTCCCTCCGCAAATGGAGTATCTATCCCTGTTATGAAAGTTTGGAGAGTTGGGTAAGGATTTCCTTCACACCCTCCCACAGTTGTTCCTGCCGCTGGAATATATCCTCCAAGTCAGCATTATAAACCCGCCCGGTCTCATGCACTTTGCGGGTCAGCTGGTTCAAGTTGTTGCTGCTTCGGCGCATCAGGGAGACCAACTCCTTCATCTCTGGCAGTTCCAGCTTGACCACATAACCATCCAGCGCCATTTTCCGCAGATAAGCGCTCAAATTCTCTGTCCCGTATTGCTGCATCTTTTGATGGATCAGTTCCAGTTCTTCTGCGGACACCCAAAACAAAACCGGCACATCCCGCTTGCGCTTTGCCATGGTTATCGCTCCGGCTCCCGTTTTTTCGGGGCGGCAGACTTATGGGCGGGCAGCTCCTGTTTGAGCTTATCCCGTACTGAGGGACGGGACGGTTCCAGTTTTTCTCTCTGGGTACGGCTGCGCTGCTGTTCTTCTCGCACCAGATCAATAAAGCCATCCAGCACAGCAGGGTGGCTGTTTAAGGCATAACCACAACGGACGGTTTCGGTATTATCGTTAGGAATGGTCTTGGCCCATTCTTTGTTGCGTCGGGAGTAACGCCCATCCCAGTCCTGAAGCTGGACCGTGTTAGACAGAACCATGGACACACGCTCCATGCCATAGGTCTCGATCACACCCTTTGCCGCATCGTGGCTGAGATACATTCCGTCGAAGTGCTCCCGCACCGCCGCTTCAATAGATTCCTTGCATTGGCGATTTACATTGTTGGAAGCTCGGTACTGCTCCAGCTCCCCATGTTCTCTCGCATAGGCAGCTGAATGGGGATAGATCGGTGTTGTTCGCAGTTCCTCTTTAGCTCTGCACACATCGTCGGCACGGTTCTCAATACTGTCCCGGATCACATCCATATAGCCGGTCTCCAGCTTTTCAAAATAGCGGTACACATCCGCCAATGGAGAGGGAGATTCCAAAAGTGCCTTGGCCTGGGCGTCGGTCAGCTCCAGCTCCTCCATCGCCATCACAATATCCTCACGGACAGTATATTCATAGGTGTGGTGCAGGATTTCTTCCGGGGGCTGGCTTTTCAGCCAGTCCCGGAACTTATCCTGTTCGGCAGCCATCTTTTCATAAAGGGCTGTATTCAGATCGTTAGTATTCATGTTATCGCACCTCCTCATGCTGTTTTGGTTTCTTGTCTGTACTGCGGGGTTGCGCCGGGCGTTTTAGGTTATCCAGCACCGAAGTCCGTGTGCTTTTGGCAACAACAGACTCGGTGTGTGCCTGCCCCTTTCCGTCGATGTTGAGCAGGGTATCCAACTCCACCAGACGGGCATTTTTGCTTCTCAGTTCTTCTTCATAAAGGAATGGCTTTCCGACTTCCTCCTTTGCCGCAGCTTGCTGCTGACAAAGGTTATCCAGCTGTGCCTTTGCCGACTCCAGACGCTGGGGCATCTGAGCAAGGGCATTGTCGATACGGGTAAGATTTCCGCGAGGGTCTGTACCAAGGGTTGCCCGGTGGGTCATCTGTCCTTTCAGCAGGAGCGTATACTCCTGTTTCCAAGCGGAAAATTCCACGGACATGGCATAACCCCGGTAGTTGCCGATCTGCACCGGATCGGAGGTTTTAACCTCCTTGCAGGCATCCAAAAGGGCTGCACCGGCGTTCTCCTTATCGGTCAGCAGGTCTCCACGAATCTCCATACCGGCAAAGCCGTCCTCCGGGTGCGGGTGAGCTGCCAAAACCTCCAGGTCAGATTCAAAGCCCTTGATAAAACCCTTGTGCTTTTCAATCTCCTCTGGGAAGTATTTGAGCAGCTGGTCCTCCAGACGGTACTGCTTGCTCTGGTGGTCAGCTTTCATCAGCTTCAGGCGGGATACCTCCACATCCAAATCCATACGCTCCTTGATGCGGGGATCTCCGGCACACAGAGCCTTGATCTCGGCAAAACTGAGGGCTGTTTCGTCCACATCATCGCAGGAACGCACCGGTGATTTAGAAGTCATGATCTGACTGATAAATTTTTGCTTATTCTCCACCGTCTGCCAGAGGTATGCGTCAAAGGTTCCTTCGGTCACATAGCGGTACACATGGACAAGAGGATTCTGGTTACCCTGGCGCTCGATACGGCCCTTGCGCTGGGCAAGGTCTCCCGGTCTCCACGGACAGTCCAGGTCATGAAGTGCCACCAGACGGTCCTGCACATTGGTGCCTGCACCCATCTTGGCGGTGCTGCCCAAAAGGACACGCACCTGACCGGTACGGACTTTAGAGAACAACTCCTTTTTCCGCACTTCGGTGTTGGCTTCATGGATAAAAGCGATCTGGTCGGCAGGCATTCCCTGAGCAATGAGTTTCTGACGAATATCGTCATATACCGTAAAGACAGGTTCCTGCTCTGGCAGAGACACAGCATCTTCCAGTGCATGAAGCAGTGGATTATCCAGCGTTTTTGCCGCCTTGCTTGCAGGAGCTTTTGCCTGCGGTGTAGAAATGTCGCAGAACACCAGCTGGGTCAGCTTGTCAGCTTTGCCGTCCCGCCAGATCTGCATGATGTTGTCCACGCACTGATTGACCTTTGTGCCAGGTTCATCCGGCAGCATCTGGTTGACGATTCTCTGGTCAAGCCCCAGCTTGCGGCCATCCGAGGTAATCTTGAGCATATTGTCCTGAGACGGGTCAACGGTTCCGCTGTGCACCAGCGATGCACGCTCCGAAAGAGCTTTGACCATTTCCTGCTGATGTTCGGTGGGCTGCGCCACAACATTGTGGTATTCCACCTCCGGGGTAGGCAGATTCAGTTGGTCGGCGGTCTTGATGTCCGCCACTTCTTTGAACAGGTTCATCAGCTCTGGGAGGTTGAAAAACTTGCTGAATCTCGTTCTTGCCCGGTAGCCGGTTCCCTCCGGTGCCAGCTCCAATGCTGTGACGGTCTCCCCAAATCGGGAAGCCCAGCAGTCGAAGTGGGTCATGTTCAGTTCTTGCAGGCGTTCATACTGAAGATAACGCTGCATGGTGTAAAGCTCGGTCATGGAGTTGCTGACCGGCGTTCCGGTGGCAAAGATCACGCCACGGTTTCCGGTAATCTCATCCATATAGCGGCACTTGGCAAACATATCGCTGGACTTTTGGGCATCGCTGGTGGAGAGACCAGCCACATTCCGCATTTTTGTGTATAAAAACAGGTTCTTGTAGTTGTGGGCCTCGTCCACAAACAGCCGGTCCACACCCAGCTGCTCAAAAGTTACCACATCATCTTTTCGCCCCTCGGCTTGCAGCTTTTCCAGTCTGGCTTCCAGAGACTTTCTGGTACGCTCCAGCTGCTTGACGGTAAAACGCTCGCCGCCGCTGGCCTGCACCTCTGCAATCCCCTCGGTGATCTCGTCGATCTGCTCATAGAGAAGCCGTTCCTGACGCTCCCGGCTGATGGGGATACGCTCAAACTGGCTGTGTCCCATGATGATGGCGTCGTAGTCACCGGTCGCAATACGGGCGCAGAACTTCTTTCGGTTATGGGTCTCAAAGTCCTTTTTTGTGGTGACTAAGATATTGGCGGAAGGATAGAGACGTAGAAACTCCGACGCCCACTGCTCGGTCAAGTGGTTGGGAACCACAAAGAGAGATTTCTGGCACAAGCCCAGGCGTTTGGCTTCCATCGCAGCGGCCACCATCTCAAAGGTTTTGCCCGCGCCTACTTCGTGTGCCAACAGGGTATTTCCGCCATACAGCACATGGGCGATGGCACTTTTCTGGTGTTCCCGCAGGGTAATGGCCGGGTTCATGCCACCAAAAGTGATATGGCTGCCATCATACTCGCGGGGACGGGTAGAGTTCATTTCTTCGTTATACTGGCGCACCAAAGTCTGGCGGCGCTCCGGGTCTCTCCAGATCCAGTCCCTAAAGGCTTCCCGGATAGCCTGCTGTTTTTGGGCAGCCAGAGTGGTCTCCTTGGCGTTCAGCACGCGGCGCTCTTTTCCATCCGCATCCTCTATGGTGTCATAGATACGGACATCCCGCAGGTTCAGACTGTCCTCCAAAATCTTATAAGCATTGGCGCGGCTGGTCCCATAGGTGGTATAAGCTGCCACATCGTTGTAGGATACGGAAGATTTCCCCTTGATCTGCCATTCAGCAGTAAAGGAGGAATAGTTGACCTCTATGCTGCGCTGGAGATAAAACGGGGTGTTGAAGGTCTCGTACATAAACTGCTGGATATATTCCTTGTCGATCCAGGTGGCACCAAGGCGCACCTCGATCTCCGACGCATCCAGGTCTTTGGGCTGGGCGGCGGTAAGAGCTTCCACATTGACTGCAAAAGAAGGGTCCTGCTGTGCCGCCCGCTGCGCCTGACGCAGCTTGCGGCGCACATTCCCGGACAGGTATTCATCAGCAGTCACAAAATGGGGTGTGCCGTCCTGTTCCAGCTGTCCCGGTACACGGAAGATCACGCCTTGCAGCTCTCCGGCCAGTTCTTCTTTTGTTTTTCCGGTAAGCCGACTCATATAGCTCATATCTACGCAGGCCTTTTCCGAGATGGACACCGCCAGTGCTTCGCTTGCCGTATCCACAGTAGCCACTGCCTGATGGGGCTTGATGGTCCGTTTGGTGAACATATCCGCCTTGCGCTCCAGCTTTCCGTCCTCGTCGATAACTTCCAGCGCACAGAGCAGGTAATAGGAAGAATCGTCTGCATAGGCCAGACGGTTTGCACGGTCATTGATGAGACCGTATTTGGAAGAAAAGCTGTCATAGAGACTGTTCAGTTCCGCCTGCTTCTCCCGAATGGTGCTGTCCGGAACCGCTGCATCCATCTGAAGGTCGATCAGTTCCTGCACACAATCACGCAGTCCCACAAGACCTTTTACACGGGCTTCGGCGGTGGCGTTGAGGTCAGGGCGCACCATACGGCTGTTTTCCCGGTAGTACACCTGCCCGTCTACAATGGCATAGGAATAGTTCTTCACATTGGGGTCGGCAGGAATGGAGGTGTCAATAGCTTCGCCTTCGCCCAGCTCCGGCAGCTCTGCCTCCTGATAAGTGCCATGAATGTACTTCACAGCATCATGCAGCTGGTCGGAAAGCTCCAGTCCCTCGATAGGGTTCACGGTGTAGTCCATACCATGAGCAGTGCTTACCGGCTCCTGTCTGCCCAGCACCATTTCTGGGTGGTCGATAAAATACCGGTTGATGGCAAACCCGTCCTCCGTCTGTCCGGTCTGGGTCCATTCCGGCACAATGTCCAACGGGCGGTCCCGCTTTTGGAGGAAGATGATGTCCGATACCACCTCGGCACCGGCATTCTTTTTGAACGCGTCATTAGGCAGACGGATAGCTCCCAGCAGCTCGGCACGCTGGGCAAGATAGCGGCGCACGGTGGAATCCTTGGCGTCCATGGTATATCGAGAGGTCACAAAAGCTACCACACCGCCGAGACGCACCTGATCCAGTGCTTTGGCAAAAAAATAGTTATGAATACTGAAATTCAGCTTGTTGTAGGCTTTGTCATTGACCTGATACTGACCAAAAGGCACATTGCCGATGGCAAGGTCAAAGAAGTCCCGCCTGTCAGTGGTCTCAAAGCCGCCTACTGTGATGTCCGCCTTGGGATAGAGCTGCTTTGCGATACGCCCGGAAACCGGGGCAAGCTCCACACCGTACAAACGGCTGTTTCGCATTTCCTCCGGCAGCATACCGAAGAAATTGCCCACACCCATAGATGGCTCCAAAATATTTCCGGTCTCAAAGCCCATGCGCCCCACCGCTTCATAGATTGCCTGGATAACCGTAGGGCTGGTGTAATGGGCATTGAGGGTGGAGCTTCTGGCGGCGGCATATTCCTCCGGGGTCAGCAGCTCTTTCAGCTGGGCATACTCGGAAACCCATGCCGGTTTTTCCGGGTCAAAGGCATCTGAAAGACCGCCCCAGCCCACATAACGGGAAAGAATCTCCTGTTGTTCGGGGCTTGCCTGCTGTCCGGCAGATTCCAGCTCTTTCAGCAAACGAATGGCATTAACATTTGCCTGGAACTTGGCTTTTGGACCGCCTTCACCCAAATGCTCATCGGTAATGCGGAAGTTCTGTGCATTGCGGCGCAGGTTAGCCTTGTATTCCTCATAGGAGGCTTCCTCGGCAGTTTTGGCATTGGGGAAGGTCTGCCACTGGCCGTTGACCTGAATGGAAACCGGGTGTTCATCCAGAACTTCCTCAAAGGTTTTCTCCGGCTCTGTTACAGGGGCTGGCGGCTCCGGCTCCTCAATATGCAACCGTTCCACCACCACATCATAAGGTAGATGGTTCTTATCGCCCGGATAGACGGCCACGGTCTCGGAATGAAAGGCCGGGGATTCAGCAGACGGTTGGGGCTGTTCTTGTCCAAAGCCATCCAGCTGACGGGCATACATCCCGCGCAGCAAAGGCGCAACCTCATCCCAGCGGAAATACAGCACAGCCAGACGCTTTTCCTCTGCATCCATGACTTCCAGCTCCATGCCCTGTGCCGTGGTACGGTAATCGGCAATATCGCCGGTCTCCAGATTCAGGGTCTCGATCTCACCGGAATAGGCTCTGCTCAGCCAGTAGGCGATCTCACTGTTGCTCCTGCCGGATTGCAGTAGCGTGGAAAGCTGCTGTTTATCTGCTTCATCCATCAGTCCATGGGACAATACATCCCGCAAGTCTTGATCTGCCTTGTCCGGGTCAATGGGAAGAAACTCGGTATAGTAAGCATTGCGGCGGTCTGCCCGAAGCAGCTGCTCGAACTGTTCTTTGCGCTCTGCCCGATAGGTGGGATATACCATGCCGGTAGGCAGAAGCTGCACGGTGTCATCCCGCAGCTCGGTGATCTGATAGGCGTCATCCTCGATATACACGGTATCGCCCACGGCATAAACCGGGGCGGCAGGATCATAGGAGGTTCTTCGCGGAGTCGGGCGGCGAACTGCATCATATTCCTCATCGGAAATGGAAACCTCGAAAGTCTGTTCTGTCTCGGCAGCTGCGATCTGCTCGGCATCCGACATCACCTGTTGGATAAACGGGTCATTGTCCAGTTTTTCCGGGTCTGCCACCTGTCCGTTGACGATCCCTCTTTCCTCCAGGGCTTCCCGGATGGCGATAGGGTCGATATTGTCAAAACGATCCTGTTCTTCTTCGGTATAGAACCGGTCCTCCTGAATCAGCTGGGCAAGCCTGCGCTGTACCTTCGGCCAGGGCAGCTGTGTTTCCTCCGGGCTTCCGGCACGGACAACGAACGGGCTGTTGCTGCCACCGTATTCCTGAGCCAGCCATGCAGCTGTATCCTTCTCTCTTGCATGGTCTTTCATATAACGGACGACAGCGTGTTTACTCTCGATATTGCCGTTCCATGCACAAAGGGCAGTATCAATATCTTCCTGAGAAAGAGGGCGCAGAAGCTCATGGAGCTTTGGATAGGTTTCGTCGATCACTTCCCGGTGCAGGCGCTGGCGGAACTCCGGCACATCCGAATAAAGGCGGATCAGCTCCATATCCTTAGAGCCAAGAACCGCACGGCGCACAGCGGCATTGCCCTCGATGACAGCATTTTCACGGTCGGAATGACCGCAGGCATTTCGATATGCCACATCCTCAGATATGGCGGCAGTCACCACAGGCTTATACTGCTCAAACTGCTCCCGAAGGGTAGGCTTTGGCGTTTCTTCCTCCACCTCCGGCTGCTGGGCTTGAATGGCATCTTCTTCTGCCAATTCCTTTTCAGCCTGAATTTTGTCATACTGCGCCTGTTCCTGTTCGGTAAGATAGCGGCCTTTCTGGACAAGAGAGGTAATGCGCTTGGCAACCTTTTCCCAGTTCAAGTGAACATCCGGGCAGTCCTGCTTTTTATAGTGCAGTCCTTTCCCATCGTGATCTTCGCCGCTGTGTATTGCACCGGACAAGGCATGAGAGCGTCCGCCAATGCCATACTCGTCTTTGAGGAATCTCACTTTCTCCTTATCCGTATGGTTTGCCATGAAGAACGCATAGATACGGCCTTTTCCTCCGGCGAAACTGCTTCCGCCGGTCATGGCGGCGTCGATCTCATCCTCGGTAATAAAGTGCTGGACGGTTGGCACTTTGGAAAGATCCGAAGCAAAGGTTCTGCGTGGCAGGTCAAGATCCTTCAGGTTCTCCCAGATCTCCCTTGGTCTATGGTAATGAAAGCGCAACAGGTCACGGTCCTGCTGATAGGCAGTCCAGAAGGCGGCGTATTCTTCCTTGAGGATCTGGCGGAAAGCCGGGTCATTCAACTGCTCCGTCAGGCGGCGGGTCTCCTCCGGGAACCCATTGCCTCTGATTTCTGACAGGCAAGACAAATATCCTGCTTCTCTGGCTTCCTCGCTGAAATCGTGGTACAGATACCAGAGCTTTTCTGCAAGGAGGGAGCGTTCATAGCCTGCCGCTTCTGCAAGCTCCACATTGGAGGCAAACTGGCCGCTCTCCAAAAGCTCCCCGATACGCTCTGCGGCGCTCTCCCAGGAAATGACCTGGGCAGACCTGTCATAACGGACAGACTTCCCGTGGGAAAGATGGATACCATCCTCGGCATACCATGCGCTCACACTGCCAAGGCCGTTGCCGCCGTGGTACAGCGTTTTCAGTATCTCGGCAATCTCAGCGGTGGTTTTTTGCTTTTCAAAGGCAGCAACCACACGCTCTCTCTGGCGGTCTGTATTGCCGCCCAAACGCAGCACATGGTCAATATCATTTTGGGCAAAAGAAAAAGCAGAGGATGTATGCGCTACATTCTCTGCTTCATCTATGGATTGGATCTGCTCCGCTTCGGAGAGGAACAGGTTTAGGGTCAGCTGTTGATAAGCTCCGCCATCAGGATCTCCTCTGCCTGGGCTTTGCAGGTGTTCATCAGGCCCACCCACTTCATGGGATCGCTGGCTTTCAGTTCCTCGGTGGCTCCCGCTTCCTTCGCCAGCTGGGGCATCATCTGTTCCAGTCTGCTCTGGGCGGTCTCGTCGATCTCGATGAGGTGCGGGTACAGCTTCTCGCTCAGCAACATCTGGTTGTAGAGGATGGGACGGTGTTCTTTCAGGTAGGTTTTCCTCATCCTGCCGTACTTGCCCAGGGGTTTCTCTGGCAGCTGGCTCAGCTTCAGGTCGGGAATCTGATAGTCTCCGTTCTGGATGTAGGTCATGGGATTGTTCATCTTGCTTGCTCCTTTCTTGGTTGGCTTCGCGCTCTGCATTTCGGACGGTAACGCCGATCTGCCGCAGCACCTGCTGGTTGATCTGGCTGACCGCTGTTCCCAGCGCCCCGATGGTGGACGGGGTGTTGAAATCAAAGATCGCCATGAAATCTTCGTGGTCGAAGTAGCGTTCCGGCTCCAGTCCACAGCGGGACATCAAAGCGTAAGTGATGCTGACGGTGGCGGCTGCCTTGAACTGCACTCCGATGTTATACTCATCATATTCCTCCAAAAAGGAACCGTCAACGATATAGAAGAAGTCCTGCTGATGCTCCGTCCAGTATTCCTCGGCCAGTTTTCCGGCTACCTCAGTGAGCTGTCCGGCAAGATCATCACCGGAAACATCATAGGTGCGCTCCAGCATGGCCTGCACGGAATCCAGATGGCGCTCCTCCAACTGCCACAGCCAGGGAGTGCGGGAATGTTCACGGGTTCCGGTGTCGGAAATGTCAAAGACATAACGCAGGCGAGGTCTGTCCCCGGAATCATCCACCAGAGCAATTCCCTTGGAACCGCGCCTTATATAACGGCCCATCTTTTCATTCCACAAATCGTACTCCGCACAGGCGGTGGCGTCCGGTCGCTGGGCATAGATCATCAGCTGCTCATGGAACGGGTACTTGTAAAGGCGGGAAGCAGTAGTGAGAAACCCTGCCCATTCCTGCCAGCTCCCCGTGAGCTGTGTTGCCACCTTGTCCGCCATCTGTGCATATAGTTCAGCTTTGGTTGGCATAGTGTTCTGTCCTCCTTTCAGTTTTGGGGTAAAAAGGCGGGGTGGCAGATCGCCACCCCATCCCTGCGATTATGGTGTTTACTGGTCAAAATCCGGGTACAATTCCAATTCCGCAAATTCATCATCCGTCATGGTTTGGAGCTTGCCCAGTGCACCGTCGGTCAGCTCCCGCAGCTCGGTTTCCTCCGGGGCCAGCTCGCCGCGCATCTCACGCAGGCTGTCGATCAGTCCGGTGCGGCTACCGGTATTGTAAATGCACATCAGGTTCATTTCCTCAAAAGTAAAATTTCCCATATCAAATCTCCCTTTCCGCACTCTTTTTGGGTGCTGTCTTTTTGTGTTCTGCCTTGGGCTGGCTTTTCAGCTGGTCCACAACGGATTTCTTCTTTTCCCGTTCCTCCCGATGAACGGCGTCAGCCAAGTCCATGAGGGAGATAGGCTGACCGCTTCGGACCTGCTGTTCCAGATCTGCCACCGTAGGCTCTTTTGCGCCATTGTTGATGATACCGTCGATCATGCCGTAATCGTCCTCCATGGCCATCTCCGCATTTTTCAGCGGATTTTCCGGCAGGAATCCGGGGATCTGGGTAAAACCAACACTGTCACAGTAATGACAGGATACCTTACCATCCTGCTTGATCGCAACGATGTCACTGACACTCATAGAAGGACTGTGAAAATCCGCCGGTTTTTGCAGATTAAACTGCTCATATAGTTTTTCCAGCTGCTCCGGCACAGTGCAAGACTCACTCAACGGAGCAGTGTAGATGAGGTCATAATTACTGCGGTCTATGGAAATGGCATGGGACTTTAACCAGTCCAAATTCATAAAGCGCACATTCTGCGGATCGTCACGGCTCACCTGATAGATGGCAAAGCAATCTCTGTTCTGAGCGAGAAATGCTTGTTCCCGTTCCTGCTGATGTTCCTGACGCTCCATGACCTTTTCGTGGAACTGAGGGCTTTTCTCCCATTCCTCACGGTCCACACCGAAAAGTCCGCCATGATCCATGATTTCCTGCGAGTCAAATACCATACTCTCCGTATTGTCCTCATGCAGCACATAGACAGTCAAACCAGCAGCATCCAGTTCCAGCGCCCGTTCTCTGGTGACAGGGAGCATCCCATCATAGAAGTAGCCGTATTCCTGCATATCCGGTGCAGATACCTGCTCATCAGGCATAGGGTATTCATCCAGCGTCTGCTCTTGTGCTTCCGGCAGCTGAGAAGAAGCAGTCATCTGACTGACCTCTGCCTGCATCTGCTGATAGGCAGCATCCTGCAAGGTTTCAATCATAGACAGGGGCGCATACTTTACTGAATCGCTGCTCAAATCGTTATCATCACAAATCTGGAGAGCTGCCTTCATGCAGGAAAGCTCCGGCATATCCAGCTGACCACCATCCAGTTCTTTCATGGATGCGGAATCGTAAAGGGTATAGTCCCAGCCGCTGTCACAGGACTGGATATGAAGATAGGTGGCATTGTCGATCAGAAACAATGCCTCCTGCTGGTTGGCGTCCGCCCCCAGCACTTCCATTTCCGGCATTGCCGCAGCCAGTTCCTTTACTGCTTTTTGTACCAGAGGATTATCACGGTAATAGTCGATTGCCTGGATGGTGTCCAGATCAATGGTATGGCCGGTCAAAATCGGAAAAGGTCCTTCATAGTCGCTTCCGTCTTTCAGCTCAAAACCAATACCCTTGATCCCGTTCATTCGCTCTGCCGGAATTTCTTGATAAATGCGGATTGCTTCCTCCAAAGACAGATTATCGTGGTATTCTCCGAGGTTTGGAAATTCCATGCACTCTGCTACATAGTAGGTCAGATCGCCGGTCTGCTGTCTATCAGATACCTTAGCGGCATCTTCTGGCTGCTCTATCGGGGCGGGTTCCGGCTCTACCTTTGCATGAGGGTCGATTCCGCGCTCTTTGCAGATTTCCTTATAGTGGCGCTCAATGTCGGAGATCAAAGTGCCGGAGGTTTTGTTGATGGTCTCCAAACTGGCTCTCAGTTCTTTCAGCTCCTTGCCCTGACTCCAACTGGCAATATAGCCAAAGCTGTTTTCTCCTGTCTCAATTCCAAAATATTTGCAGACTGCATAGGAGATGCTTTCAGCCTCCACTTCTTCCGTGTGACGATTTTTGATTGCTTGTTTTTCTGCGGTTGCATCTTCCTCGACTGCAAGACGCCATTCAAACTGATTTTCGTCCACATAGCGCCAATCCATATCAGAAGCAAACTGTTCGGCTTCTTTTTCTGTGGCAAAATCCAGCTTGAAATCATGCTTGGTTCCACCTTCACTCTCCTGCACAACCTTCCATGACGGTAGCATTTCATATTTTTTAGGGTCATGAAGCTTGCTGTGGGCAATCTCATGTACTGTGGCTGAAACCGTCTGCACCTCACTCATGCCCTGACGAATGGCAATTTTCTGATGATCAGCAGAAAAATAGCCGTCCGTATCGGCAGCCATTGCTTCAAAAGTAATCGGCACCGGTGCGCTGCGGCGCAGGGCCTCCATGAATGCCTCATAATTTGGCACATTGCCGGAAAGGGATGATGCAAGCTCAGGCAAAGGTTTCCCGTCAGTCTGACTCACATCAAAGACCTTGACAGGGCGGAACATGGGAATCTCGATTTCTTTTTCCTCTGTAACGATCTTTCCGTCTTTATCCAAAATCGGAGCCTTGGTATCCGGGTCCAGCTTCTGCTCCTCGATTTTCTTCTTATACGGTGTCGGGGCAATGATAGTAATGCCATGCTCGCCCTTTTTTACATGACGCTCAAACTGGTCTTTCCACTTATTGTATCCGGCTACCAAAGTGGCATCCGGCTTCTGCATATAGATGAGCATGGTGTTGTTTACCGAATAGCGGTGAAATCGAGACATGACGGACAGATAGCGCATATACTTTTCGCTTTCAAACAGTTCTTTGATGCCCTGCTCGATGCCATCTGTGATTTCCCTTAGCCGTTCTCGGTTGGTGGGTTTATTCTCAGCCATGATTTTCAATCTCCTTTCCAAGTGTGTGATTTCTGCTGTGTGTTCTGCAATCCATGCCTTTTGTTCTTCTTCACTTTCATAAAGAAAAAGGTCCAGCAGGTACTCTACATAGGCTTTCTTCTGGATTGCTTCCACAAAGCGGTGGTGCGGTTCTTCCTCCGGTGTCCTGGGAGAACGGTCGGCTTCCCATTTTTTCAACAGATAGTAGTAATCGGACAGTACACGGTAACAGCGCTGTCGATCCTCCCGAAACTTCTGTGCCTCGGTTTTTTGCCGGACATATCTCCTGCGTGGCGGGGCCTGACTGTCATAGAGCAGGCCAAAGTCCTGTGCCAGTTTCTCCGCCGCTTCTTTTGGGGAGAGGTCAAAGAGCTTTGCGGTAAAGTCGATCACATCCCCATCTTCACCGCAGCCAAAGCAGTGGAATCGCTGGTCTACCTTCATGCTGGGGTTCTTATCATCGTGAAAAGGACAGCAGGCCATGCCATTTCGCCTGACTTTTATCCCATAAAACTCTGCCGCTTCTCTGGTGCTGACCGACTGCTTGACTGCTTCAAATACATTCTCTGCCATGTGCCTTTAACTGCTGGACTTTCTCACAGGGGGCTGGTATCCGGCAGCTTTGGCCCGTTCACTGGCAGCTTTGCGACGCTCGGCGCTGTATGGCTCCCGGACTGATACACACCGCTTGGGAACGGTAAAGTTATGGGCGTCCTTTCGGGTGATCTGGTCTGGGTGCTTTTTTGCCAGCAGTTCCAGCTTCTCCATCAGACGGGGATCATGAGTATAGATCTCAGCCATTGGTTCTGCCTGGTTATAGAGGAGAATGGTTTCCCGTTCCACTAAAGAGAGCTTCATCGGCTGCCTCCTTTCCGCTGGTCAAATTCCAGCTTAAAGTTGGCGTACTGTCCATCGTCCTCCAAAACCACAGTGGCATCGTAGGTCTTGCCGATTTTCTCCGAATATAGGCCCGTCACACGGACACGGCCATCGTTCAGCAGCGCAGACACCACAGCTTTGGTCGGCTGTTTTTTCTTGGCAGCCCACCATTTATTGTTTTTCCAGATTGCAAATTTGCAAGAATCATTCTGACAGAAGAAGCCTTTTTGCAGTTCTGCAACTTCCCCACCGCAGCGAGGGCATTTGCCTACCACCTCACGGGGCGGGGCAAACAGGTACTCGGTTCCCTTGATGACCTGATAAGTCCCCACCAGATCTTTCAGCATGGTGCTGATCCCGTCCAGAAACTCCTCCGGGGCAAGCTGCCCGTGCTCGATTTCCCCCAGGCGGTACTCCCACTCGGCAGTCAAAAGCGGAGATTGCAGCTGTTCCGGCAGAACGGTAATCAGGGAAACTGCATCGTGGGAAGGGAGAAGCTGCACCGTTTTCCTGCTCTTTTTTCGTTCCAGAAAACCGGCAGATACCAGCTTTTCCAAAATACCGGCACGGGTGGCCGGTGTCCCCAAACCTTTTCGCTCGGCATCCTCCGGCATATCCTCTTTTCCGGCAGTCTCCATCGCGGACAATAGGGTATCCTCCGTAAAGTGCTGAGGCGGACTGCTTTTGCCTTCTTTGACGATTGCCGCAGCAACCGAAAGGGTCTGTCCTTCGGTCAGTTCCGGCAGGGCTTTCTCTGCGCCCTCTTTTTTCGGCTCTGCATCCTTCATTTTGGCACGGTAGGCGTCCTCCAGTGCTTTCCATCCGGGGTGCTTCACCGTTTTTCCTTTGGCGGTAAACTCCCTACCGACATACGCTGCAATCACAACGGTTTCCGAATAGATATGGGGCTGGGCCACGGCACACAGCAGACGCAGGGCCACTAGCTCCAGCACCGCTTTTTCTCCCGCAGGAAGGGCAGAAAGGTCTGCATCCTTGAGATTTCTGGTAGGGATTACTGCGTGGTGGTCGGTTACTTTCTTATCGTTGATGACTGTCTGCGGATCACAGGTAATGGCGATCCCTTTGCGAAACGGCATAGCATTGGCAACCAGATTCACCAACACCGGCAGGCTGTCTGCCATATCACCGGTCAGATAGCGGCTGTCAGTACGGGGATAGGTGCAGAGCTTCTTTTCATACAGGCTTTGCAGATAGTCCAGGGTCTGCTGGGCCGTAAATCCAAGCAGGCGGTTGGCATCTCTTTGCAGGGTAGTCAGGTCATAAAGGGCAGGTGGCTTTTCGGACTTTTCCTTGCGCTCCACCTTTTTGATTGTGACATTTGCACCCTGACAGGCTTCTTTCAGCTGTTCGGCAGTAGCTTTATCCGCCATGCGCTCCCCGGATACGGTAAGACCGGGCAGCTCCAGCGCCACGGTATAAAAGGGAACCGGCTTAAAGGTGTCGATCTCAGCTTCTCGCTGGACAATGAGCGCCAGCGTTGGGGACATAACGCGCCCGATGTTGAGGGTGCGGTGGTACAGCACGGAAAAAAGCCTTGTGGCATTGATCCCCACCAGCCAGTCGGCCTTGGCACGGCAGAGAGCAGCATCCCGAAGTCCATCATAATCTACACCTGGGCGCAGGTTTGCAAAGCCCTCCCTTATGGCGGAGTCCTCCATCGAAGAAATCCAGAGCCTTTTCATCGGCTTTTGGCAGCCTGCCAGCTCATAGACGCTGCGAAAGATCAGCTCGCCCTCGCGTCCGGCATCACAGGCATTTACTACCTCCGTCACATCCGGGGCGTTCATCAGCTTTTTGAGAATATCAAACTGCTTTTTCTTATCCTTTCCCACTACCATCTGCCAATGCTCCGGCAGAATAGGCAGGTCATCATATCGCCACTTGGCATACTTGGGATCATAACTGTCTGCATCCGCAAGACCGGCCAGATGGCCCACGCACCAGCTGACACGCCAGTCGTTCCCCTCCAGATAGCCGTCCTTACGAGCAGTCGCGCCGATCACGGCGGCCAGACTTTGTGCAACCGATGGTTTTTCAGCGATTACCAGTTTATATCTCATCATCTTCAGCCTCCCATTCTTCCCGCACAGGCGTGTGCAGTTTTTTCTCTATGCTGTTTTCCTCATCCAGTAGCAGGTTATAACCAAACCGGTAGTCATAGCGGTACAGTTTCCCCAGCAGGTCATTGATGATGATACGACAAGCCAAAATGACACGGGTTTTATCCACCTGCATCAGCTGGTAGCGTTGATAATTGCTGTAATATTCTTCGTGACGGCGGGTATTGCAGGCGGCATCTTCAAGTAAACTATCTACTGCATCCTGACAACCATCTTCTTTTTCCCCTTCCATGCAGTTCAGAAGTTCCATCATCAAAGGAAAGCTCTGTTCATCCATAGGAGCTTCTGCTGCAAGAAAACCGATCAAAGCGGATAAGAGCAGACGAGCCGCCGTCTGTTCTTGTTCCGTCAGCACGGCCATTGTTTTCTCCGCATTTGGCAGGATCTTTTCTTCCACAAAATCTGCCGCATCGTCGGAACAAAGCTGACGGATAGAATCTATGGACAATGAAACTGTCACGGTATCTAAGGAGAAATCAAAGGGGTAATCTTGCTTTGGCTTTCTCCGAAGTTTGTTTAACATGGTAGAAAGAATGTCGCCGCCAAAATACACGGCGATCACCAGCAGGTCAAAAACAGCAATCAGCTTGATAAATATAATCAGAACACTCATTTTTTTCGCTTCCTTTCTTTGAGCCAGCGTTCCATCTCACGATGGCAGATACCTACGCAGGGGCTTCCATAACTCCCGCAACCATAGCAGGGGTGGTTGTGGGGTAAAGAAGGAGGACGGGAAGTTTCCCTCCCGCCCTCCGGCCTGCGTGTCATCATGCGTTCATAGGGACTGTCTGTGAAACGGGTCATTTCACGCTGTCCTCGTCATCTTCTTCTGTGCTGCCCCCGTCAGCGTCAGGCTCATCTGACTCCTCATTTTCGGTTTCCCATTCCTCGGAATCTTCCTCGCCATAATCATAATCGTCCAGACTGTCATTACCCTTGGTCTTAGGTTTATTCTTCATGAGCTTCATGTAGGCAAATACGCCACCGCCGCCCAGCAGAGCCAGCAGAAGGATCAGGGCAGCCGGGTTCAATCCGGCAGGCTTCTCCTTTTCCGGCTCCGATGTTTCTGCCGGAGGTTCCGGTGCTTTGCCCGTACATTTACTCTTATCAGTTGCACAGACCGGACAAGCCGTATTGACTGCCCCTGCTTCACATTTTGTCGTGCAGCTGCATACCGCAGGCGGCTCCTCTTTTGCTTTTCCATCTTCCATCAGTGCCATCAAATCCGCTTCATCCACCTGATTCAGAAAGTGAACAGCAGTCTTTTTATCCTCATTCGCCCTGTCAATCAGGATGTAAAAGTAATTTCCAGCTTTGGTCGTAACAGTAATAAGCTGCTTATTGCCTCCAAAATCATCCACCAGTGCCGCATTCCCCTCCGGTGTAAGTGCCGGTGCTGGTTCTGTTTCTTCCACAATCACGTTGCTATCATTGGTAGAATCCTCTGCCGGTGCCGCCGGAGCCTGTTCTGACCCCTGTGCAAAAGCAGGGATCGTAAAGCCAAATGCCACAACCATTGTCAGGCAAAAGGCGGAAAGTGTTCGGAGCAATCGTTTATTCCTCATAGCTGTTTTCCTCCTGTTCGTTATTGTCATCAGCCAAACTGCCGGGAACTGTGCCACCGGACAGCATGGCGCTCAACTGGGTCGGGGTCATACGCAGGGCGCGCACCATCTGGACGATCTCCAGATTTTCTGCCTCGGTTTTCTGTGCTTCCAGCGCCTTGAGCTTTTCCTGATACTCTGCGATCTTCTCGCGGACCTTTGTAATCTCCTGGTCAATGCGCTCAATTTTGTTCTTTGCCATCGTCTATCACTCCTTCTTAAAAATCTCTGTTACCAGTTCATCAGGCCGTAGCCCTTAATGCTTTGATAATTCAGGTCATAACTTTTGATCTTGCAGGCATCGCCGGAATTTCCCTCCACGGTATAAACACGGCTGCCATCCGTACCGATCACGATACCCACATGGTCTGCTGTCCCATCCAAATCCCAGTCAAAGAAAATTGCATCTCCGGGAGCCAGATTGTTATAGCCTCTTGCACCCCATTGTCCATGAGACTGGAACCACGGAACGCCCTGCCACTCACAGCCTGCAAAGCGCGGTTCACTTTTTCCTGCCTGGTTATAGCACCAGGATACGAAGCAGGCGCACCATTCCACACGGGAGTCAAAGCCGTACCAGCTCCAGTAGGGATAACCGCCCACATTGCCCACCTGACGCTTGGCCAGTTCCACCAGCTGAGCATTGCCGGGGCGGGTACCGTTAATGAACTGCACACCGGACAGATCTTCCGAACCGCTGGTATCAGGGGAGCCGCCGCCAAACAACAGCGGCTTATTGCCCATGGTCTGCCGGTAAACCTGATACATTTTCATCTGCTCCGGGGTCAGAAGTTCCGACGCCACAGCGGAAATGGGCTTGCTGGCGAGTTTCACATTCAAAATGTAATACTCATAGGGAACTTCTTCTGAGGTGGTCTCGCCGGTCTCCGGGTCGGTTGAGGTCTCCGTGCGGTAGCGAATCTCCACTTCCTCAGTAAGCGTCAGCTGATACTGTGCTGCAAACACACGCGCCAGCTCTGCCTGAGCGCTCTGCCGGGTGTAGCCTTGCAAGACGGCAGAGAGAAATGCTGCCAGCTCATGAGGGTCATGGCCGATCATACCAAGGTCATAGCGATACTCGTCATACCCTGGGTGACTGCTTTCAATGTTGTCGATTTCCTCCTGCAACTGGGCTTCTCTGGCTGCATAATCTGCCTCCACCGCCAGCATTTCCGGGTCATCCGACGGATAGGTGGTGCCGGAGAGAACGGAACCGATGCTCTGCGCCATCATGGAGCAGGAGGACATGGTATTCATCAGCATACAGGTAATGAGGAACAAAACCCCTGCCATCAGGAAACCCTTCTTGTGGCGCATGACGAATGCCCCTGCCTGCTGTACCTTTTCTTTTACCGTCCTTGCGGCTTTTCCGGTTTTGGATGCAGCCTGGGCGGTATTTCCGGCAGTCTGACCGGCGTGTTTGGCGGCGGCATACTGCTTTTTGATGGCCTGCTTTTGCTGCCAGCGGGAAAGCGGATTGCTGGCAAACTGAGGATTTTCCCGCAAAGATTTCTGGTACAGAACATTTACATTTGCCTTTTCCAGTTGGCGCTCTGCCTGTGCTGCTTTGCGGTACGGCTTCAGCTTGTGGCTGCGATAGCCCTCCCGCACCAGATAAGCGCCGGTCTCCACCGCTTCCTCGGACTTGTGGGCGCTTTCCACGCCCACATTGTCCTGCTCTGTTTCCCGGATCTCTTTGTGGAGCTTGCCTGCGACCAGATGGACGGGAGCTTCCCTGACTCCTTGAGAAACTTTGGAAGGTGGCTTTTTCTTGTCCTCAAAGGTCAGCTTCGAGGTCTTTTTTCTGGTATCCGGGTCAATGACCGTTTGCCTGACCTTTTTCTTTGGGATATTGGCCTGCGCCTTATCTGCTCTGGCCGCAGCTTTCTCCGCTTTACGGATCGGCTTTTCCAGTGCAGGATCAGACCGTTCCTCATCAGTAAAGCGCAGGCGCGGCTCTTTATTCAAACCATTCTCCCAGCATGAGGGAGGACATCATGTAGTGCAGCTCTGCATAAATGGCCATTCCCACAGGATCGTTGAACATACAGCCGGACAGGTAGGCATAAAACTGTGCCACCACATCGGACAGGATCTTCGCCTCTGTTCCTTCCAGAATCAGGCCGCCCATACCTTCTTTAGCACGAATGGCGCTCCAGACCTCTGCCAGACGGAGTAGCCCCACCTGACCGGTCTCATTCAGTTCGGCTGCCTGATCTGCCGCCGTGCGGCACTCACTTACCGCATCGGCCATGACTGTAAGCAGCTGGCTGCGCTGGGCATTTACCGCCCTGTCAAAAAACATCAGCGGATTTTTATTCAAAATGTTGGGGTTCATCATCATTCATCCTCCTTTTTCAGTTCCTGGGGTTTGGTAGTCATAATGCGGTAAAGCTCGGTATTCTTCGGGAAGTGGTCTACAAACGGCAGGATCGTGGAGCCATAGAACAGCAGACCCTCGCCCTCACCGGAGTGAGTCACATAAGATAACTGGTGTGTGGAAATGCCCAGCTGCTTGGCGAGGATCTGCCGGTCCCCGCCAGCCTGATTGAGCATATACACGAAGTCGGAGTTTTCAAAGATGTTCTCTACCTCGCGGCTGCTCAAAAGGTCTTTGACATTCTGGGTGATACCTGTCGGAATACCGCCCCATTTTCTGAATCGCTTCCAGATTTCCACCGTATAGGCGGCGGTCTGCTCCTCCTTCAAAAGCAGGTGCATCTCGTCGATGTAGTAACGGGTGGACTTGTGGGCGGCACGGTTGATGGTGACACGGTTCCACACCTGATCCTGAACTACCAGCATACCGATTTTTTTAAGCTGCTTGCCCAGTTCCTTGATGTCATAGCAGACAATCCGGTTATCAATGTCCACATTGCTCTGATGATTAAACACATTCAAAGAACCCGTTACATAGATTTCCAATGCCGTTGCAATGTACTGAGCTTCTTTTTCTTCCTGCTCCCGCAACAGGTTATAAAGGTCCTCCAAAATCGGCATATTCTCCGGCTTTGGGTCATTGAGATATTCGTTGTAAACCAGCCGTACACAACGGTCAATAATGGTTTTCTGCACCGGCTGCAAGCCCTCCTTACCGCCCACGATCAGCTCACACAAGCTGAGGATAAAGTCAGACTTGAGTGACAGCGGGCTTTCATCATCCGAATAGTCCAGATTCAGATCCATCGGATTGATATAGTTGGTTGAAGTAGGTGAGATCTTGATGACCTGCCCATGCAGACGCTCAACAAGAGGTGCGTACTCCGCTTCTGGGTCACAGATAATGACATCATCACTGGTAAGCAAAAAGCAGTTGGCGATTTCTCGTTTTGCGCTGAAGGACTTACCGGAACCCGGCGTACCCAAAATCAGGCCGTTGGGGTTTTTCAGCAGCTTTCGATCCACCATGATGAGGTTGTTGGACAGGGCGTTGATGCCGTAGTACAGGGCTTCTTTCCCGTTCTGGAACAGTTCCTGCGTAGTAAAGGGCACAAAAATAGCCGTGGAACTGGTGGTCAGTCCTCGCTGGATCTCGATCTGATTGAGTCCCAGGGGCAGACAACTCATCAGCCCTTCTTCCTGCTGGAAGTCCAGCCTGGTCAGCTGACAGTTATACTTCTGAGCAATGGAGCCTGCCTGGAAAATGTTGTTGCCAAGCTGACGGGGATTGTCCGCTGTGTTCAGCACCAGAAAGGTCAAAAGGAACATTCTCTCGTTGCGGCTCTGCAAATCCTGCAAGAGTTTTTTCGCTTCACTGCCGTAAGTAGCAAGGTCAGATGGAATGATGTCCATGTCGTATCCGGCGCGGACTGCTTTTTTCTGTTCTTCGATCTTACTGCGGTCCAGATCGGTAATCTTGCGCTTTACCGTTTTGATGGCTTTCACCTGATCCACCGACTGAATGTGCATACTCACAATGAGCGAGCTTTCCATATCCAGAAAATCAGCCAGCAGACGGTCATTCAGCTCCGGTGCGAGGATCTGCAAAAAAGAAACAGCTCCGTATTTCTTGCCCATACGGAACTGCTTGCCGGTGCGGAACTCAAAGGAGCTTGGTGCAATAAAATCCTTTGTGGACAGACCGGAAGGAGCCAGCCAGTCCCATTCGAACTGAAACGGGAGTTGTTCATCCATGTGGAATACCGCATGAAGCTGAAAAAGCCTTTCTTTACCGTCCAGCGTTCTGGCAGCTACACCAAGACGCTTAAAGTTATTAAGTATATCGGTCTCAATACGCTCCAGACGGGGCTTGGCGGCTTTAATGCTGTCCGCGTCGATACCAAAGGTCAGGTATTTGGTCTTGATGAGACCGTTGTTACCTCTGGCCAGCTGATTTTGCAGCATTGTGGTGTATTCCTCGCGGATACTGTCAAAGGCGTCCCTCTGGGGCGGGATGGAAATGGAGTTAGCAAAGGTCTCCTCCGATGCCGCAAGATTCAAAAAAGACAGCTGGAAATGAATCGAGCTGTCAAAATAATTGAGGAAATCACACCAACCCTCAAAGATTGCCGTCTTATCTTCGTTTTGGGAAAGCTGATAGTTGATGTCCTGAAACTGAATGGTCTTTGTGTAGTGGCTGTCCGATATGCGGCAGATTCCGTCCGGCCACATCCGTTCATAAGGGATACTGTCCTGCGCAGATTTTCCTTTTTTGTCCGTACGGTTAGCGCGGGCAATGGCCGCTTCGATCTGCTTCTTATCGGCGCGGGACAGCTTTTTCTTTGTCTTTACCGGCTGCACAGTTTTTTCCTCGGTTTTTCCGAACATCCGATGCAGCCATTTTTTTATTGCGGTGAACAATGTCATACACCTCCTTATCGAGCATTTCCTGCCGCTTTAATACGGCATAAAAGTTGTTGGTCTGGTAAGGTCGCTGCTTTGGACGAATCACAGCTACTTTGAGAATGTTGCCCACGATCTTTTCCAGGGGCTGTCCATGCTTTTCGTACATAGCCAGCATAAAGAAGGGCAGCATAACCAGCATCATACACATAGCCGCTACACTGTTTCCGGTAGGTTTTCTGAGCAAAAAGAAAAGCGGTACGCCAATAAGCGCTCCGCCCGTGAAGCAGATAAGCTGCCGCTTGGTCAGATTGAACATGACCTTTGTTTTGACTTTTGTTAAGTCCTTGGGTACGGGTACATAAGCCAATGTGGAAACCTCCTTCCGTTTTAGTGCGCCTGAAAGACTGATTTGGCGAGACTGCCGGTTTTGAACAGCGTAAAACATAGCAGTACGGTGTAGCCCACGCAGCTCCAGATTGCCATGATGATGTCATCTTCCAGAGCGATGTTCTGCACCAGCACAGCATAAATTGCCACGCAGACGATAATGAGAAACGCCTGAAAGCCCAGTGCCAGCAGGGATCGGAGGTAATTCTGTCCCATACCGCCCCATTCTTTGCCCATCATTGCAGCCATTGGAACGGGAGCCACCGAAGTTACAAGGTAGATCTCGATCATACGGCCATAAATAACGATAAAGATACAGATATACAACGCCCACATGGTAATGCCAATAAAGAGGGATTGGAACCACAGTCCGAACAGCGGTCCCAAATCCATTTCCATCAGCCTCGGTTCCAGATCAGTCATAACTGAGGAAATGTCAATGGACGCATCCGAATTGATAATCCCTGCCGCCTGCGCCACCACGCTCTGCGCCATATCAAAGACGCCCATCACGATATTCCATGTGTTTGTGACAATGAGGATGGCGGCAGCTGATTTGAACACCCACTTGAAAATCATCCAGGTATCCACATCATGCAGGTTGTTCTTGTCTGCAATCATCTGGATCAGGTCTACGGTCATCACGATAGCCAGGATCACACCTGCAATCGGCACCATGATGGAGTTTGACAGATTCTCAATCATATTGAAAATACTGCCATTCCATCCCTGTGGGGTCTGTCCTACCTGTACGGATATATCCGCGACCTGTTGGTTTACGCTGTCAAACATCCCCGAAAGGTTGCTCATAATACCGCCCACCAGCATTTCTTTCAGCCAATTTGTCAGGGCTTCAAGTAAGAAATCCATACGGTGTCAACCTCCTTTCCGCCGCCCCGCAGAACTGCGGGAGCGGCAAGGATTTCATGCAGGAACGCTTAGACAGAGAACAGCCCGGAGAGCAGAGGTACAAGGACCATGCCAACTACGGCTACACCAGCGCCGGCCATGAGCTGCTTCATGCCCTGAGATTTTGCGCCAGGGTTGTCGTTGCCGTAACCTTCCAGCAGGTTGATGACACCCCAGATACCAAGACCGGCACCGAGCGCGATAACGAGAGTCTGAAGAACGGTAATTGCCTGTTCAAAAAATGCCATATAGTTTGTTAGCCGGAATCTGATTAAAAAATATGTTTGTCATGTTTCATAGGCATACAAAAGCCGGAACAATCTGCCGCCCGGTTTCCGGGAGCATGATTCCGGCTGTCCTCCTTTTTCATTATTTTTCTTGCGATTGTCCGCTTTGTACGCCAATGGCCCATAGAGGGCAGGTGCGGCAAATAGATACGATCACTCCCTTCTAAAGCGGAACAAATTAAGCGCCCTTTGTGTCTACTTCATATACATCGCAGACCTCATCAGGCTTGAGTTTTAGTCTGGCAGACAAAAATGCTTCAATATCAAAGGTATTTCGCTTGTCTGCATCAGCTGTGTATTTGAAATTAGGGTGTCTGGTAATGTCATACTTGTCTGAAAGAAACGGACGCACACCGCGCAACTGCAAGATGCACTTGCCGCCATCCATAACTGCCAGCTCGTCCTGGCTCATCAGCTCTTTTCCCAATTTCTGATAGTTGAGCGAGTGGGAGGTCTCCCGTCCCCGGCTCTCTCCGGTGTTGTAAGTGTCTATGGTCTCCTTTCCCAGAACAGCCGCCAGCTCTTTCAGCGTTGTTGGCTCTTTGCCACCCAGGAAGATGGAAGTATCCATATTGCCGATGATGGTATCGGCATTATCTTTGTAAATTGCCTTGAGCTGGCTCTGTGCCTGCAACACCAGACAGGCAGAGATTTCACGGCTTCGGATGGTGGCCACCAGCTTTTCCAGTTTCGGAATCTGCCCGATGTTAGCACACTCATCAATCAAACAGCGCACATGAACCGGAAGCCTGCCGCCATACACATCATCGGCCTTTTCACAAAGCAGGTTGAATAACTGGGTGTAGCACATGGAAATGAGAAAGTTAAAACTGTCATCCGTATCACTCATAATGAGGAACAGGGCAGTTTTCTGGTCTCCCAGAGTGTCCAGCTCCAGCTCATCATAGGCTGTGACCTCACGCAGCTCTGCAATGTCGAATACCGCAAGGCGCGCACCACAGGAAATCAGGATCGACTTGGCTGTTTTTCCTGCCGCCAGCTTATATTTCTTATACTGGCGCACCGCAAAGTGGTTTGGCTTTTCTGCTTCCAATGCGTCAAACATCAGATCCACGGGATTTTTGAACTCCTCGTCATCCTCCCGGACCTCCATGGCGTTGATGAACTCAATAAGGGTGGAGAAGTTCTGCTCCTCCACCGGAGCCTCATAGTGGATATAGCCAATGAGCGCACAATAGAGAAGCGTTTCTGCCTTGACCCAGAAATCGTCTCCGGCCTTGCCTTCGCCTTTGGTATTGGCGATCAGCGTCGTGACCAGCTTCAATATGTCCTTTTCGCTATGGATATAGGCGAAAGGGTTATAGTGCATGGATTTCTTGAAGTTGATGGTATTGAGGACCTTGATCCGGTAAGGCTCATAAATGACCTTGCCGTGCTTATCCTTCATGGGCTTTCCGTCCTTTCCCAGTTTGGGTGCGCCCCTTTGGAGCATTTTCCCGCACTCCACCAAAATGGTTCCCTTTGGGTCTGTGACCACATAAGAACTGTGCATCTGCATCAGATTTGGTTTGAGCCAGAAGCGGGTCTTACCGGAACCGGAGCCGCCGATCACCAGCACATTTTTGTTTCTGGCGGTCTTTGGGTCCTTGGGGCGGCTGTTCATGGTCAGGCTTTCGGTTTTTGTGAGAATGACATTGTTCTGGAACACCGGGTCGATGTAGGGAGCAATATCCTCACGGGTTCCCCAACGGGCAGAACCATACTCCATGCCGTGACGGTACTTCTTGGCGTTTTTACTTTTGAGATACACCGCCAGACGCAGGCCAGCACCGCAGCACAGCCCCACCAGCAGATCCAGCGGGTGCAGGCTGGGCCAGAAGCTTTGCAGCGCCCCAGGCAGGACAGCAAACAGAGAAAGGAATTTCTCTGAAGCATTTGCCCCCTGAGCCAGTCGCCATGCCTCCCCGAAGTTGGTAGTAAACAGCCCCATCAGGAGATAGGGCAGGTTCAGCAAAACGAGCTTTTTGATGTCAAACTGCTTTTTCATCGTTCCAGCTCCTTTCGCTTGGTGCGGTCCACCACGGCATTTTTGACCATCTCTTTGAACTGACTGAGTTTTGCCAGCACAGACGGGCGTTCTGTTTTCTCGGCCTTCTTGACCTTTTTGCTGGTGTACTCGGTAAATGCAGCGGTCAGCGCATCGGCGTCACGGCCTTTGAAAAAAATCAGGTACTTTGGCGGAGAACTGCTGCGGTCCTTTTTCACCGCATAATCCACACCATATTTCCGGGCGATTTTCTCAAACTCCTTGATAGAGGGGTCTGTGATCTCAATGTTGGATATTCCCTGATTCTGCCCGACAAGCTGCTTCACAGTCTGTTTTCCATGCGGAACAACCGGCGCATCACGGCTTCTCTGTTTTTCCAGCTTCTTTTCCTTTCGATGTGCCATGTACTTGCTTATGGCAGCCTTAAACATTCTGCCGGTAAACTTTGTTCCACTGACAACCAGCGTCAAAGTTCTGTTTTCCACTTCTTCCTGCATTTTCTCGCCTCCTTTCCACGAAGTTTGCAGGGAATCTCTTTTTTTGCTAAGGCGGAACCACCAGCCGCCGCAGAAGATAACGCTTCATACCGCCCTCCTTAGCGTAACTGGTCAGAACGGTCATAGTGCAGATTGCCCTGACGTACCTTTGCGTGGCTCAAAATCTTAATCTGCCCCTTTTCCTGACTATCCAGTGCTTTTTCATAACCGGTATCCGACAGAAACAGGCGTGTTCGTTCGCCTTTCCAGCCAACAGGGGAATCGTTCGTCAGCACATCAAAAATAATCATGTGCCGGGTGTCCTCCGCAAAACGCTGGAGGTCCATATATCCATGACCGTGATAATTCTGCGCTCCTGCCTTTGCTCGCATTTCTTCCATCAGCTGCCCTATGGTCTTTCCCTCAGACATCATGCTTGCTCCTTTCTCCCGGCAGTTCCGGGCAATAAAAAAGCGACCATTTACCAGCCGCCATACAGATCGTGATTTACTTGTGAGGTGTAATGATTGCTTATCGTGGTCGGTGCATTGAACAGAACGGTCAGAAGATACTGCTTCATGTTACGAATTTCCGTGGTGTTCTTCTGTAAACAGTCCATGACAAACTCAATGTGCGAGTTATCCAGCTTTAAGAACCTGGAACGAACGATTTCATGCGGAAAATCACTTCCGGCAATACGGGTGGTCTTTCGCTTTGCACAGACCGTTTCCACGATCAGCTCCACAATCTCATCCAAATCCTCCCGATAAGTTTCATACTGCTGACACAGGTATTCATACCCGATATTCTCCTGAATCAATTCCCGATAACTCTCTATCTCTGTGAGTGACATCGCATCCCTTCCTTTCCGTTCCGGCAGACAATCTGCCGCGCAATCCCGGAAGGGAATGGAATCGGTACTTGATCCATAAATATTTTGTTTTTGAGTATTTGATTTCTCTATATTTAATTCTGCGGGCTTTTCCGTATCCGGTTTATCCATATACGGGTTTTCCGTATCTGGTGAATCCGTATCCGGTTTTCTAAGCTGTGGCTGCTCGTATATGACATACTCTGTATCGCTGATGCGTCCCTGCCGGTCACGCAGCTTGTGCCGTACAATATAACCGGCGGCCTCCAATTCCCGCAACGCAGCACCTATGGCATCCACGCCCTCCTTACAGATCTTTGCAAGACCACGGGTGGTGTAATTCCAGTCCTCCGGCAAAGACAGCATCATGGAAAGCAGCCCCTTGGCTTTTAACGACAGGTTTGCATTTCGTAAATGATGATTGCTCATCACGGTATAATCACGGGTCCGTTCAATGCGAAAAACGGCCATCGACCTCACTCCTTCCGAATTTTGGGTACAAAAAAACCGCAATCCTCATTCCAAAGAATTGCGGTGTTCAACACTTTTCAAATTTTCTTACATAGAACCAAAACAGCGGCTTTCGAGGACGCGCCTCTGTAAATGGCTCCTCCTGGGCAAAAGGAAGTGTTTGCATCACTCGGTCAATATCCGTTGATTCCATGTCATGCTGAGATTTGCAATTTTCCCGGATTGCTTCTTGAATTTCCTTTACCGTACACATAGTCATTCCTTTCCTTTCGTTGTATGAGTTTATGAGCGGCGGCGTTTTCCCGGTTTGAAATCGAGGATATGTCCCTCAATCACACGAGCGTAACGCTTGATCTTGATCTCCCGGCGCTGTTGGCTTTGCAGGGCAGCCTGATACCCATCCTCGGTCAAAAACAGCCGCATTTCCTCTCCGGGGCTGCCGTAAGCTGTGCTGGGACGCAGGACGGAAAACTCAATCATCCAGCGGGTGTTATCCCAAAACCTCTCTACGGCGAGAATCTTGTGTCCTTTCAGCTCACGGGCTGAAATATCCCTCATAGGCGGCTCCTTTCATCGTTCCTGGTCTCTCTGACGCTTTTTCTGCCATGCCTCCAGCAGCTTGATGATGGTTTCCTGCATCCGCTGGGGCGTATAGCTTTTAGGGAAATACTTCCGCAAGGTGTCAGAGGTAAATGTCACTCGGTCCAGATCGCTTTTCTTTTCCTCACCCATGATGACACGCATCATATCGAGGGTCAGATGCCCCTCCTGACTGTATTTTTTGAGCCGCTGGGCTTGAGAAAGAGAAGGGGTAGCCTGTTCGCTGTCCATCGCGTCCAACAGGTCTACCTGTTCCTCCTTTTTGAGAAAGGACAGCTCATAAGCAGGATTTAAGGCAACTTTCTTTTCATCCACCATGTCCATCAATTCAGGAATCAGCTCTGTCAGACGGATATAGCGCTGAATTTGATTTCGACTTTGCCCCACCTGTTCAGCAAGCAACTGGTCTGATCGCTTTTGTGTCCCAACTTGGGACACATTTTCTTTACTCGGTCTGCCAGCCTGTCTTTTCATGGCATCCAGTTTCATCTTGTAAGCAAAGGCTCTTTCACTGGGGAGAAGACTTTCGCGTTGCAGATTGCTGTCAACCATAATGATCGTGGCGGCATCATCATCCAAATCCCGAACAATGACCGGCATGGTCTCCTTTTCTGCCAGCTCACTGGCTCTGTGCCGCCTGTGTCCGGCTACCAACTCATAACCGCCCTCCGGGTCCGGTCGAGCAATCGCTGGAACCAGAACGCCATACTGCTTGATACTGTCTGCGGTTTCCATCATTGCTTCGTCATCCTTGACTTTGAATGGGTGGTTCTTAAAGGGATGCAGTTCAGACAGCGGAATCTCCTGAATCTTTTCCAGCTTTGCATCCTGACGGCCTTCTTCGGTGGAGAACAGATCATCTACCGAGGCCAGCTCTATTTTTTTCGCGCTGCTTTTCAAGTTTCAACACCTCCTTCGTCAGATTTCGATACCCCTCTGCCACCTTGCCGCCAGGGTCATGGGCGAAAATACTTTTCCCCTCTGCACTGATTTCCTTTGCCCGGACAGAATGGGGGATCTCTGTGCCGAATACTTTGATCTTGCTGCCATAGGTCTCCCGCAGGAGCGCGGAAATCTCTTTGGCAAAGTTGGTTCGGCTGTCCACCATCGTCAGCAGGATACCGTCAATCTGGAGCTTGGGGTTGATTTGCCTCTTTACCTTGTTTACCGTGGAGAGCAGCTGTTCCAGCCCTTTAGCGGGCAGATACTCTGCCTGAACGGGAATGATGATCCTGTTCGCAGCCGCCAGCGCATTGACTGTGAGCATACCAAGGGAGGGCTGGCAGTCGATGAGGATATGGGAGTATTGCCCCTTCAGTGTGTCCAGATATTGCCGCAAGATAGTCTCACGACTCATAGCATTTACCAAAGAAACCTCCATACCGGAAAGCTGAATATCCGCAGGCATCAGGTCAACGCCTTCTGCATGATGCAGAATACCTTCTCCGGGGCGTATAGGCTGATCCATCAGAATTTTGCCCATTGCATCCGACAGTGTAAATGGCAGCTTGTCCGGTTGCGGATTTCCCAAGCTGATTGTCAGGCTTCCTTGCGGGTCCCCGTCGATCAGCAGGACTTTCTTTCCGGCCTGCGCCAGCCCGATTCCCAAGTTGGCACAGGTCGTTGTCTTGCCAACGCCGCCTTTCTGGTTGGCAATGGCGATGATTTGCGTGTTCATTGATTTCACCTCATTTCTAATTATTGCTGTTGCTTCTGGAAATAGAAAAAGCCGCCACTTCAAAATTAACAGTGAAGTGACGGCTCTTTCTATCGCCGGAATACGAGTTCCTGAAATGAAAAAAGCACCCAGCATTTATACTGTGTGCTACATCAAATTCATATTCAATTATTCAAATTAGCTCAAACTATGCCAAACTGCCACAGCCAAAAAACGAGGGGAAGGAGGGCTGAAAAGCACCCCAAAAATCGGCTCTCGGTTAACCACTTTGGGAACCACTTCCCCCTCTTTTTGCCCTCTTTTTAGCCAGTTAACCACTTGCGGACCACTAAAAATTGGATGAAATCGGCTCTCGTTTTGCCAAATTTGGTCAAACCATATCAGCCCGTTTAGATATAGCAAAAGCCCGGAAAACCTTGATTTTCCGGGCTTTTTGAACCATTTTGATATAGTCTGAGCAGTCGATTATCTCTTGCTGAACTGCGGAGCGCGACGGGCGGCCTTGAGACCTGGTTTCTTACGCTCTTTCATACGTGGGTCACGAGTCAGGTAACCTGCTGACTTGAGAACCGGTCTGTAATCTGCGTCTGCCTCAAGGAGTGCTCTAGCGATTCCGTGACGGATAGCTCCAGCCTGTCCTGTGTATCCACCACCACATACATTAACGATTACATCGAACTTGTCAGCTGTCTCTGTAGCCACGAGCGGCTGGCGAACAACAACTTTCAGAGTTTCAAGTCCAAGATACTCGTCGATATCTCTTTTATTGATTGTGATCTTTCCTGTTCCAGGTACAAGATATACTCTTGCGATAGATTTTTTTCTTCTTCCTGTTCCGTAATATTTTGCGTTAGCCACTGTTATTTCCTCCTTCTACCTAAAATGTAAGAACTTCCGGCTTCTGAGCCTGATTTGCATGCTCTGGTCCAGCGTATACATGAAGCTTCTTGATCATGTCTCTTCCCATAGGTCCTTTCGGAAGCATTCCCTTAACAGCAAGCTCGATCACCTTCTCTGGCTTCTTAGCAAGAAGCTCAGCAAGTGTAGTCTCTCTCATTCCTCCAACATAATCAGAGTGATTGTAGTAGATCTTCTGCTGTAATTTCTTTCCTGTTACTTTAACTTTCTCTGCATTAACAACGATTACATAATCTCCTGTATCGATGTGCGGAGTATATTCCGGTTTGTTCTTTCCTCTGAGTACCTTTGCGATCTCAGATGCAAGACGTCCAAGTGTAGCGCCTTCAGCGTCAACCACATACCATTTTCTTTCAATCTTATCAGGGTTAGCCATATAAGTTTTCATGGGTGTTCCTCCTATAAATAATCATTATATACTATTGCTTATTTATTTGAAATCAGCATACTCCGGGGCTTTGGTGCATACTGTTTCTCCTTATGTCATACCTTGCTATTATATGTTGATTTATGTTCTGTGTCAAGTGTTTTTTACATAAAATCGCATTTTTTCTTTCAGTTCTCAACAGCAAAGCAAAACTTTTTCATTCTTTTACAAAATCATCTCTATTTCACACTTAAAAAGTGCCGAGTCATATGGACTTTTCCTATGACTCGGCACTTTTTTCCCATTCCCCCAACCAACGGTTATTGCTCCCTGAAACAATCAAAACCTTTGATTTCCTTATTTTTCTTCTTTTGCCTGCTCTAATTCTTTAAGAATCTGAGCTGTAAGACCTTTTCTATCTGTTTTGAAGTGGAAGTAAGGTCTTTCAGTAATTTCTCTGATCTCTACCGGATATTCATGTTCTTCCAGTGTATCTTTCAGCAGTTCTGCTACTTCCTCAAGTGTCTTTGTTCCATCAAGAATCACAAACAGATATGGACGATAATATCCTTCATGCTCCTGATCCGGAACGAGACAGAAGAATCCATCTTTCACTCCAGGAGTTCTTACTGTTTTTGTCTCCATTCTCATTACATGAAGTGGCTTGTCTCCATAAGCTTTGATTTCACCACGACCAAGAATATGCACAATTCCCTGCTCTGTGATATAAGCCTCGTCTCCTGTATGTAACCATGTGTTTCCATCCGGATGCTCAACAAGTGTCTGCTCTGTCAGTTCTTCACCTCTCCAGCCTGAGTAATGAAGCATCATAGACGGACCTGTCATACAGAGTTCTCCTGATTCTCCGTAATTTAATTCATTCAGATCTTTGTCAAATACACCAAGTACAGTTGCTGTCATTGGCATACCTACACATCCATCCTCCAATGGGAACATTGGGTTCGGCAGTGTGAGGTTTGAGCATCCCTCGCTCTGTCCATAACCTGCACTTAATTTTGCCTGAACGTTGTGTTTATGGAAAAATTCTTCTACCTCTGCATACTTACGGTCATTCATAGCTTCGGCACCTGCACCGATTGTTCTCAGGTGAGACATATCGTAATCTTCCGGAATTCTCTCACTGGACATTAACATCTCGCAATAGAGTGGGATCAATGCCCAGAAGTTCGGTTTACGATCCATGAATTCAATGTCAATATTCTCTAACGGACAGAATGGATCAAGTGATACCATTAATCCTGTAGAAAGTGGGAAGATTGTCATTGAAACTGTTACTGCGATCAATGCCGGTGGAAGAATTGGTGTCCACCAGACTTCCTGCACATCTGACGGCGGAATAAAGATTGACATCTGGTATGCAGTTGCTACTATATTCGCTGAAGAATGGATTACAAGTTTAGAAATTCCTGTTGAACCACTTGTGTATGCTCCAAACACAGCTCTGTCAGGATCTACTGGTGCAAGATATTCACCTTTGAAGTTTCTTCCCAGTTCCATAAACTCCTGCCAGCTCATATCGCCTTCTGTTGTCTCTGTCTCTGCCGGATAGCGGGCTGTGATTTCTTCTAATACATAATCCTTCATCTGGCTCTTGTCTGCATATTCAAATGGTGACACTTTAATCATACGTGTCATCGGAGTTGTTGTACGGAATAACTCTTCATCTTCTTTTGAAAGATAATCCATTACAAATGCTGTATCTGTTTTACATTTACGGATTGCAAAACAAAGTTCTTCCGGTTCGTCATCACGACAGATAATTGCTACACCGACTCTTTCTGCTGCAAGAAGCAGAATAAAATGAGCTGGCGTAGATACTAAAAAGGACGGAACTCTGTCACCTTCGTTAAATCCGAGGGCTTTCAGTGCTCTTGCCGCAACATCTACATCTTCCCATAACTGTTTCCATGTAATCTTATTTCCATAATACTCAAATGCGATCTTATCCTCATTCGGGTTTTTCATTTTCAGGAAAGCTTCGATTGTAATTCTTGGTATCTCAAGATTTCTGAACTGTTCCGGATAAAAGTTCAGCCAAGGTTTGTCAATACTTGCTTTACCTGTCAATTTCTGCTCTGTAAAATTCATAATTTTGTCCCCTTCTTTTCTTTTGTTTTTCTTGTCATTTTTCCCCAAAAATACTTTCAAATTTTATCACAGGTTCTTTCAAATGACAATTTATGGAAACTTGAATCAACATGATTCACATGAATCATCTTGTTTTCCAAGCTTCATTTTTGAAATAAATACAAAATCGTAGGTAAATTATGGTTCTTTTATTGCAATTTTATTTTCTCTGCTCTAAACTAATATCATACTATCAACTTCTTTAAGGTATTTTTAAAGGAAGGGGGACATATTACAAGTTATTCTATGCTCTGTAATATAACAAAAATATGAAAGATAAAAACCGTTTCAGCATTTTACTAGAACACCTTATGGCTATTGCTGAGCTAAAAAATAGTATTCTTGCAAAAGCTGTTCAGTATGATGACTCCTATATCAGTAAATGGATTAGCGGAAAACTATTGCCAACTGAAAAAAATCATGAAAATACACTTCAGGCTATCAGTCACTGCATTGTTGAAGCACTTTCAGAAGAAAGCACTGCACAACTGTTACAGGAATATCAGTTACAGGACATCAATGATCTTGAAACTGCTATTTATGACAATCTCGAATCTGAATATATATATGTAAAAGAATTACAAAACTCAACCGGTACAGAAGTAGCTCCAAAAATTTCTTATTATCCGGAGCTTACATTAGACCAGTTCATTTTTAAAATGAAACACCCTTCACTTCGAAAAGTTAATTCTCTAAACGTATACGCGATTGTTGATATTTTGAATGTCGATCCTAATTACCAGCTTTTGATTGCAGAACTCAACAGTGCACACGGCGGCCGGAATCTTATTCTACCTGGTGTACATTTTTCACTTCTTATGGACCTGGAATCGGCTGCTTCCACTCCTGCCTATACCGCTGGTTTCTTAATGAATGTGATGACCAATCTCTCTAATATTGATTTTAATCTTTATTCTGGTTCGCAGGCTCAACGTAAGCTCATTTTTGCAATCAGAGACACTTATGCTATCTCTGGAATGTTAGTAGATAGCAGTCACTGTCTTGGAATTACCACAATTGAAGACAGTGATCTAACGAATGAACTTTATCACAAGATCAGACTTCTTTGTAATAAAGAAACACTATTAATCCGGAAAACAACCATTCCGGAAATGATTCATCGCTTTGAATATGAACAAACGTTAATTTCACAGAAGCAATACTGTCTCATCGGACACCTGACAGAACATTTTCTTCCGGAAGATCTATATACGGAGCTCCTGGATGAGTATTGCCTGAATAACAACGATCTTCAGAAGGAGGACGTAAAAAAACTAAATCACCTGACACAGCGCATTTTGGAGACCACACCAATCCATCTGATCATTTATGCTTCCGTGTTAAAAGATTTCACAGTTACAGGAGAACTTGATTTCTTCGGTGTAAGAATATCATTAACTATATCCCAAAGACTGCGTTGCCTTAAGAATCTGGAACAGCTGTTAAACAGACTTGATCTTATGCATGTATGCGTTCTTCCGGAAGGAATTCTTTCCGACCATCAGCACATAGCACACCCGACACTTTTTGTATCAGATTCTTTGTGTTATCTGCGTTTAAAGAAGTTGACTCCGGAATATAACATCTGCATTCCAAATAAGATTATATTGGATCATATCTTCGAAGAGTTTTTCGATGATGTCTGGGATTCTAATATTGATAAAAACAGCCATAATACTGTAGTAGCCATGATTCAGCATGCAATTCATGCAATGGAAATCATGCTTGAAGTCAACTAAAAATGAGTATCAATAAGCAATCCCCTACCTGTTGCTATTTCAAATTAATCTGCAACCGGCAGGGGATTATTTATTTATTCATATGTTGTCTGATTCGGATAGTTAAATGCAATATAACTCTTTCCGCGGTTAATTGATATTTCATTTCCTGATTCATCATAAAATGTTAATCTTGATAATTCATTATTTTCCTCTTTACTCCAATGAATCTTCTGTTTTGCACCGTTCGAAATGTAATATCCCATGGAGTCTTCCCAGCCATCCCAGTCAACTGCTTTATGTCCCAAATCATCTTTGACAGAGATAGTGGTCTCTAACACAAACACATTGGTAAAAGCAAGCTGGTTTCCTGTCTTTCCGTCTATCTGGGCATTTCCATCAATTTCTTTTTTATAAGTATTGCTTGCTTCATCATAGACAAGTGTAGCAGACTGTGCGCCAAAATCAATGCTCACTTTCTTACACACATCTTCTGATGGTTTCACTTGTTCATTTAATCCATTAAACTGAAATGCTGTTCCTTTCTTATCATCCGCAAGGTCTGTTCTCTTTCCAGTATTTTGCACTACTTCTGCAAACTTTGTTCCATCAAAGTATCCTGTGTGTTCCAATGCATACCCCTGATTCCGACGTTCCATATCTCGTCCAAACAGACCTCCTGCATTGTAAATTCCATCATACTGATCCAGGTTCAAAGCTTCCAGATAATCTGCGATACTATCATCAATTCCCCAGTTTACATAAAACGCATCAAATCCCTGAGACAATGCCGGGAAATAATATCTGCAGCTTCGTATCGCACAGATCTGCGGAACAGTTGTATAATCCGCATAAAGAGCCATAAAACGCGTCTGATCACCCTCTACCGGGATTTCAAAGATAATATCTGCTTTTTCTACTCCGTACTGTGGCATTGCTGCCGGAATATTATTCACCATAACCGCCACCGGACGTTTACCGATAGCAGCATCTGTCAGATCCGCAAGACCTGTCAGCAGGTTTTGATTTTCCGGAATCTTTTCTTCTTCCGGTTCTTCCGGCACTTCTTCTACTGGTTCTGGCTTTTCCACTTCTATTTTCTTAGTCGGTGGTTTTTCTGTTTTTGTCTCTTTTTTCTTAGAGCAACCTGAAAGAGCCAGAACTATCATAGATAAAATCAGTAACAGGCACATTCCCCTTCTTTTTTTCTGCCCGCCTCGTTTCTTCTTCATACACTTTCCCTCCCTTACATTTGAAATATAACGAATATTAACTGAATTAATTATATCATCCCCCAGTGTCTTACACAATCAAAGAGGACCATATTATGCAAAAAGCACAGTGAATAAATCACTGTGCTTTTTGCGTATAATCTTCATAAGTTAAATCCTGTTTATAACTTATGATTCAGATCTCATTCAATTATTTTGCTTTTCCATATACATACTCCGGTGTTCCACCAACAACCTTGTTTCCGTTAGAGTCTGTATGGTATGGGAATACCCAGTAGAAGTTCCAATCTGTGCTGGATGCCTTCTTATCTGTAAATGTTGTGCCTTTTGTTGTCATACCGATGTAACCATATTTCTCGCCTGGATGGATTCCGTATACAAGATACCCTTCTGCTCCGGCTGACTTCGTCCATGTAAGTTTTACTCCACCCTTTACAGATGAAGCTTTCAGGTCTGTAACAGCTGCGCATTTCTGTGCTTTACCATATACATAGTGTGCTGTCAGTCCTGGATACATCTTGCCATTTTCGTCTTTGCAGTATGCAAATACCCAGTAATAGTTGTAATCACTTGTAAGTGCTTTTACATCAACAAAAGATGTCTTAGATGTCATACCGATATAACCATACTTGTTACCGCCTCCGCGGATTCCATAAATCAGGTATCCTTCTGCGTCCTTCACTTCACTCCATGTAAGTTTTACCTTACCTACTGAAGAAGATGCTTTCAGGTTTTCTACTGCTGCAAGTCTTTCTTTTTCAACTACAACTTCCTTAGTTGTCGGATTAACAACTTTCTTTCCATCTGGTGATGTTACGGATGCTGTATAAACAACTTTTCCTTCTTTTGTATAAGTTGCTTTTTCGACTGTTTCACTATCAATCTTAACTTCTGGTGTCTGAACATGTGTTGCATCATTTGCACATGTAAATGTTGCTGTTGTTGTCCACTTACCATCTTTTTCTTCCCAGTCTGACCATACCGGATCGCCGTATTTGTGACCAAGTTTTGCAATTGCTACTTCTTTTGTCTCTTTTGCAAGTACAGTATTATCATCTGTTGATGTTACTGTTGCTACATAAACATCTTTTCCTGCTTCTTCACATGTAGGTGCTTTATATGCATCTGTATCTTTTACTACAGATACGGATACATTTTTCTGAACTTCTCCACATACGGAACACTTCACTTCATCAACTGTTACTGAAGTGCCTTCTTTCTGATCTGTCTTATAACCTGTGATGTTTCCATCATCATCTTTAATTGCAGCTGCATCCCAGTTGAATTTTACATCACTATATGTATGCTGTCCTGCTTCGCCTTTTACTTCTGTAGATACTAAATATTTTACACCGTCTTCAGTTTTATCTGCTGCTTTGTATACAGCTGTTACACCTTCATCACATGTTCCAGCATGGCTGACCATCTTAGCATCTACTGTTACAGCTTTATCCAGTGTCTTATTGATAGAATCACGGTTCGCTTTATTAGTTGCATTATCGTCAGATGAAAGCAAGCAATCGAGCTTGTCAATTTTATCTGCACAAGATTCACATGTAAGATTCTGGAATGTTACTGTTGAGTAATCATCACTCCATTTTGCATCTGTCGGTACATATGTATGACCCTCTGCTTCATTTTTAATTGCTGCATCCCAGATAGCTTTTCTCTTCTCATATGTGGAATTCGCCTGCTCGTATTTAGATTTAACAGGTTCTGTAATACAAGCACCACATTCCGGGCATACATAGTTATCTGCTTCGTTTTTAACACCATCTGTCTTTGTATAGTATACTTCATGGAATTTGATGTAATGATGTTCATGTGCTGTATTTTCTTTTTCTACACGTGTACCATCTTTAATCAAACCACAATCAGAACAACGTTCCTCTGTAAATGCATCACGGCCACAGGTTGCAGGTACGGAAACTGTTTCATAATTATGAGAAGTACCTGTCAGTGTCTTCATATCAACTGTATCAACGAAGTTAGCTGACCACATGAACTCGTCATTATCATTGCTCTGACTGCCCATGAACTGCTGATACTTCTTGTAGTTTGTATAAGTCGGATTGTAATCTGTCTCTTCGAATTGATAACCATAACAACCGGAACTTGTATGATCAAGCAAGCCAGTCTTACCTGAAATGAACGCGAAGTTTGTACCGATTGAAACAATCAGTTTGTCACCCTTCACAGTCAGACCTGCGATTGGATGATTTGTAACAGTAAAGTCTGCACTGTCTTTGCTTGTTGTTGTAAACGCCATACCGCCAAACAGCTTTGTATTATCACGTTTTGCAGATACTGTATTGTATTCCTTCACAACGGCTACTGCACCGTCTGCAGGATTGTAGGATACGATATCGTTGGATACGTTGAAGTAAATCTTACCATCTGTGTACAGCGCTGCTGTCAGACCGATAGATGGGTAGATGCTCTGTTCATCTACGAACTGTGCATACAGTTTTGTCAGAAGGTCGTTCTTCACCATCTTGCCGTCTTTGAGAACGCTTACAAATGTATCGTCATCATCGTCGTTTTCCTTGTCTGTGAAGTTAATCAGTGTCTCATAGTCACTGTCGCCATCACCTGCATCCTTTTCTGTCAGTTTATGACGAACAATCTTGTACTCTGCAGCCTTCTGGCTCTGATTCATGCTTGAACTGTTTACTCTGTCAAACAGGTCTGTAGAATCATACATGTAGTACGCATAACCGTCTGCATAGTAAACATTGCTTGCCGCACGCGCCATCCATGCTGTCTCATAGGTCTTATCAGTTGCTTCGTTTTCATAGAGAGATCTCAAAGAACTGAAATTACCATCATATAATTTTCTGGCACTTGTATCACTGAACAGGAAGTATGTATGGTTCATATCACCGTCTGTCTCAACACGGTCACGGCTCATAACTTCTGTGTAGACATCTGTGTAACAAGGATCCACATAAAACCACTGTCCATCAACCTTTACTGCATTCCAATAATGGTCGGATCCGAAGTCCTCCTGTTCTTCGCCGTACATTGTAACATCAGACTGGAAGGAGATTCTTACAAGGTCAACTGTGTAATTCTTTGAAGTGTCAAGCTTGCCATCTGTATAGTACAGTTCTTTGGCTGTCTTCCAGTTGGAGCTGTCATAGCCTACATTCGTATCTTTCAGATAAATATCCTTATCCAGACACTGTACAAGGTATGTGTAAGCTTTGGAGTAACCAAGACATACGGATGTACCCATACCGAATGCACCAAACTGAGAACCTTCCCAATAATTGATAACACCAGTTGTCATACCGGTTGCAGCCTGCTTCGCATAGATTGGAATCGCCTGCTTAAAGCTTGTTTCCTTCGTTCCATCACCGTCCATATCCAATGCCGGATCATCGCTTTCTAACTGCTGCTGAGTAATCTGCTCAACTGTCATCTTGTAACCAGGCGCATTCTCAGGATCAACCTCAACGCCATTTTCTTCAGCATCTTTGATAAAGGCATCTGCCTTAGTCTTCATCTGGTTAGCTGCATCCTCACCAAAATTGGTTCTTACATAGCCATCCGGATCTTTGTCAATGGCTTCTTTGTTCTGCTTGATATAGCCTTCAGCCTGCTCTTTCGCGGCTGCTTTCTCTTCATCTGTGGCTTCACTTTCAGCTTTGCCTAAAGCCTGCTCATAAACCGCCTGCTGAATAGCCTTTTCATAGAACTGTGTACGCAAATCATTTTCGATGCCTGCAAAAATCTGATCATGGAAATTCTGTTTAATCTGAGGTTCATAAACTTCATAGATCGCATTATAAACATCATCTTCATGCTCCTGCTTCTGAGGATCCTTTGCAATCATCGGCTTGTCATCATCTGATTCCTTACCGGAGTTCATGATGTAGGACATATCAAATGTATTGTTATGTGCCAGCCAGTCATTCAGAACAAGCAGCTTCTGTGCCTTTGTCTGCGCACCTGATGCTGTAACTGCAGCAAGGGCTTCCTCTCTTGCATTTGTTACATCTTTACCATAATACTCAATACCTAACTTATCACCATATGTGAAAGTAAAGATCATACCTGTCAGATCATCATACTTAACCTTGCCATCTCTGACATCCTGAACAGTTTTGCCGTCTAAGGCAAGCATCTCACCAAGGATACCAAGACCATCCGTATCATCATTGAAATCCAGAAAGAATGGATTCTGAACACCGAGTACATTGGCATTATCTGCCCACTGATTCAGATAGTTCTGATACTGCTTAACAACCGTATCAATCTGTTCATCTGTCAGCTTCTGAGTTGTCTCCTGTCCATCTGCTTCATCTGCTTCATACAGGTCTGCTGTACTGATGTTAGATTCATTGGATTCTGTGCCGGCTTCGCCGCCGACAATTTCAACCTCTTCCAGTGCTTTTCTCAGACTCTGGATAGCAGGATCAGATTCATCAATCTCCACGTCCTTTGCCATCTGTTCTGCAACAGCTGCATTGGCACCCTGGAAGTTAATTGTCGGGATAGAAATTGTATAACCACCATCCACCTTAACTTCATTATCTCCTTCTTCAGCTGCCTGAGCATCAGCTTCATCCGCTGTATCCTGCTCGTCCGCCTCTTCAGGAGTCGCATCGTCAGCTGCTGTGGAATCATCAGTTGCATCATCCGCTACAGCATCAGCTTCATCTGTTGTTTCCTGAACAGCTGCGGCATCGCTATCTTCCTCTTCTGCTACATTATCTGTCGGTTCTGCATAAACAGGAGCCGGAACAGATGTTGCAAGCATAGCAGCTGAAAGAACGATACCTAAAAGTTGTGTTTTTTTCTTTTTCATAGTTCTCCTTTATTTCCTTTCTTAAACAATTTCCATATACTCTCCTCTGAGCGTCCTATCCATTTCTCGCTCGTCATCACCCCTTTTTCTTCTTTGGACCTACCCTCCTTCCTTGATTCAAACGTGCCTGCAATAATTATAAGTAAATGCTTCAATAAAAATAAATAGTAAGTCCATATTAAGAGTAGTATACCACCTAAAATCCGGAGCGTCAATTAGCCTTCCAGAATTTTACAAATTTTACAATCTGTAAGATTACTCCACTCAAAATACCAAAAGCAGATATTATGCCACATTTTCATTCAGCTTTCACTTCTTTGTGTCATAATACCTGCATTTATTTATTTCTGTTTGCGCATCTCACCAGGTTCTTTACACAAAGATAATATGTACTGTCCGTATGGTGTCTTACGTAAACGGCTTCCTAACTTCTTCAATTGTTCTTTATCAATAAATCCTTTTTTATATGCAATCTCCTCTATACAGGATACCTGCAATCCCTGGCGGTTCTGGAATGTTGCCACGAAATTAGCTGCATCCATAAGTCCATCCGGAGTCCCCGTATCCAGCCATGCAAAGCCACGCCCCAGAAGTTCCACTTTCAGTTTTCCCTCTTGAAGATATCTGTTGTTGATACTTGTAATCTCAAGTTCTCCACGTTCGGAAGGCTCGACTTCCTTTGCATACTGTACAACAGAATTATCATAGAAATATAATCCCGGTACGGCATAGTTAGACTTTGGTACTTTCGGTTTTTCTTCTATAGAAAGTACATTATTGTATTCGTCAAATTCTACTACCCCATAGGCTTTTGGATTCTTTACATAATATCCAAAGATTGTGGCTCCATCGCGTTCATTCACCCTCTGCAAAACAGGGGAGAAGCTTTGTCCATAGAAAATGTTATCTCCCAGAACCAATGCCACGTCATCATCACCGATAAAATCCTCTCCAATGATAAATGCCTCTGCAAGTCCTCTTGGTTTTTTCTGAACTTTATATTCAAATCTCATTCCAAGTTGTGATCCATCACCAAGCAGTTCTTTGAACACACTGACATCTCTTTCTGTAGTAATGATCAAAACATCTCTGATTCCCGCAAGCATAAGCACGGAAAGTGGGTAATAAATCATTGGCTTATCATAAACCGGCAAAATCTGTTTTGAAACTGCCTGTGTAATCGGATACAATCTTGTTCCTGATCCTCCGGCAAGAATAATTCCTTTTCTCTTCTTCATATGATCTGCTCCATTCATCTACTATTTACAGATGATACATCTCTTTATAATAGTTCTGATATTCTCCGCTTGTAATGTTCTCCATCCAGTCCAGATTCTTGAGATACCATTTTATCGTTTTACGGATTCCCGTCTCAAAGTCTGTCTCCGGCTCCCAGCCAACTTCTTTGCGGATTTTGTCCGGTGCGATTGCATATCTTCTGTCATGCCCTTTTCTGTCTTCGACATACTCGATCAGATTTTCATTAATATGTTCTCTGCGTGGGTCAGTTTCCGGAAGTACATCATAGAGCAGTTTCAAGATTGTCTTCACAATCTCGATATTTCTGCGCTCATTGTGTCCGCCAATATTATAAGTCTCACCCAGTCTGCCCTTTTCCTGTACCATATCGATTCCCTTAGCATGATCTTCTACATACAACCAGTCTCTGATATTGAGTCCATCTCCATAAACCGGAATTTTCTTTCCGTTCAAAGCATTATTGATGATCAGTGGAATCAGTTTCTCCGGAAACTGATATGGTCCATAGTTGTTACTGCAATTTGTAATATTAGCCGGGAACTTATAAGTATCAATATAAGCCTTTACCAACATGTCTGAAGATGCTTTACTTGCTGAATACGGGCTGTGTGGTGAATACGGTGTTGTCTCATAAAAGAATGTTCCATCCTCTTCCAAAGATCCATACACCTCATCTGTTGATACATGGAGGAACTTTTTTCCTTCTTTATAGGTTCCGTCTTCCTGTTCCCATGCATTTCTTGCGGCATTCAAAAGAACTGTCGTTCCAATTACATTCGTCTGCACAAAAATCTCCGGATTCTTGATACTTCTGTCTACGTGGCTCTCTGCCGCAAAATGTACAACTCTGTCAATATCGTACTCCTGGAAAATCTTATTTACAGCTTCTGCATTACAGATGTCTTCTTTAATAAAGACATAGTTTTCATTATTTTCAAATTCTTTCAGATTTTCCGGATTTCCTGCATAAGTAAGTTTATCCAAATTAACAATTTTAATATCCTTATACTTTTTAAACATATAATGAATATAATTGCTTCCGATAAATCCGGCTCCACCGGTTACTAAATATGTTTTCATTCCCTGTTTCCCTCGTATTTTTACTATTTTTATCTGATCTTTTTCTAATTTTATTTTAACATACCGTTTTTTAATTTAAAATAATTAATTGGAGATTTATTGTTTTTTCTCTGCAACTGTTTTTCCATCACTGTTTGCATATCCTTTGATAATCCCTATCGTCAACACAATAAATACCGCTCCGAGGATCATGACTACTGCTGTGTAAAAAACTGATATTCCAATCATTCCATGCTTTTCTGTGATTGTTTTTCCACCAAAAACAAACAATAAAAAAGCTAACAGATATCCTATATTCAGCAGTTTTTGTTTTCTTGCGACAGTAATGATCATCTGAAGAAAATTAACAATTGCAAGTGCGCCTCCTCCAATTAGCAAAATCACAAGTGATTTCTTATAATCTGTCAGATCCACACCGTAAATTAATGACAAGACAGGAATTCCAAGTAAGTATCCCCCTATGATCGCAGCCACAGAAAGCAACAGGATCAAAGCAATCTGTCGTAAGATCAGCTTATTGAACTGACTGATCTTTTTCTCATGCCATAAAAGAGCCATTTTGCTGATTACCGGCTGATAGACGAACTGACTCAAAAGACTTATCACAAAGACTGGCATAAAAATGTAGGTGAAACATGCCTGCGCTTCACTTGACATCACCTTATCAATCGCATATTTCGGTGCATTTCCAATGTAAATCACCAAATAAGATGCTATAAAAAGCGGAAAACATTCTACAAATATATTTTTAACATTTTTAATTTCAAATGTTTTCTTTTTTATTTCAAATCCTCTTATTGCCGTATAATTCAATATCACGAACTGAATAAATGATACAAGCAAAGCCACTGCAGATGTCAGGATAAGGTTTTTGCTGAAATAATAACATACTAAGTATACAAAAATATAAGTACACATTCTGATAGACAGGATCTTTCCGGCCACATCCAGGCGAAGATATTGCTGGAACATTCCATGAATCACATCTTCTACCGCATCGATCACTTTTGCCAGACAGATTAGAATTATAACTATAGATTTTGAAGAATTATACAATCCTGATGCAAGATTCACTCCGACATAAACAAAAGATGCAGCAATCATAATTATACTCGTTATGATTCTCGCAACTGTATATTCTTTAAAACTATATTTTTCTTCGACATCTGACACTTGAAACTGGCGTATTCCATATTTTCCTATCGCCATCATAAGATTTCCTATCGCAAATGCAATCGTAAATACGCCCGCATCGATCACCGGATCAATGCGGGATATAAGCATCAGTATAAATACTGTCTGGAATGCATTCAGCATTGCTGCACATGTATTCCATAAGTACGCCGACTTCATTTTGTCCTTACTGCCAAATAGAATCTTTTTTATCATAATCCTGCTCTTCCATATACATAGTGTGCTGTACCGCCCGCTACTTTATTTCCATTACCGTCTGTATGATATGGGAATACCCAGTAAAAATTATACTCATCTCTTAATGCATTTTTATCTGTAAACGTTGTTCCTGTTGTTGTCATGCCAATATATCCGTAACTTCCTTCTCCTCGAATTCCATACACAAGATAACCTTCCGCACCTTCTGATTTTGTCCAGGTCAACTTTACCCCTCCACTGACAGAATATGCTTTCAGGTCTGTTACTGCTTCACATTTTTGAGCTTTTCCATAAACATATTTTTCCGGCGCACTTCCGGCGAGCATATTTCCTTCTGAATCTTTACGATAAGCAAATACCCAATAAAAATTATAATCACTCGTCAATGCTTTTGTATCCGAGAAGGAAGTCTTGCTCGTCATCCCAATATAACCATACTTCCCGCTACCACGGATTCCATAAACTAAATATCCATCTGCCCTCTTTACTTCTGACCAGGACAGATTCACCGCACCTATCTTGGAAGAAGCTTTTAAATTCTGAACTGCTTCCGGTTTTTTATTTGTAGTTTCTGCACCGAAATCCATGTTCAGATCTACTTTTCCATCAATTCCGTCAACCGTACCAGAATCTGTGCATTGCCACATTGAATACTCTCCCTGATAAGTACAGGTAGAATTGTACTGTGCAACCCAATGGTCAACTGTATCAAAATAAGAATCTGTCAGATAATTTGTAAACCAGTCTTTATTCGCATATACTGCCACATCATATCCTGCATCTTCTATGATACTGCAGAATGTCTGTGCAACTTCTGCGATCTCTTTTGTGCTCAGTTCTTCCCTCACACTATTTTCTTCCAAATCATAATAAATCGGATAAGAAAGATCATATCCTTTGATCAGACGAAGTACATGATTTGCTTCGCTTTTTGCTGCTGTCACACTGTCTGCATAAGAATAAATATAAGTACCAAAAGGAATTCCTTCTTTTGTACATGCATCTGCATTTGTCTTCCAATATGGATCATCCTGACTTGTCTCATCATCTCCATATCCACAACGTATAATTGCATAATCTACATCTGTTGCCTTTACTTTTGCCCAGTCAATGTCTCCATTCCACTTACTTACATCAATTCCTTTGGCAACAGCTCCTATGATTTCTTCTCCCTGGTCATTATAGAATTTTCCGTCTTCTTCATACCACGCATCCGAAGAACTGCGCAGATATTCTGCTGTATCAGGCAAAATTGGGGTTCCATCTTTGTATCTCCAGCTGTTGCTTCTGTCTTCTCGTTGTGCCTGCTGTGGCTCTGTTAAATCTTCTTGTACTGATGTACTTTCTGTTTCTTCTGCAAATACAGTAACAGAAGGTAATGTTTCCAAAACCAGAACTGTAGCAACCGCCATTGCAAGTACACGTTTAACTCCCTTATTCTTCATACTTTCTTCAACCTTTCCATGTCTACTCCGATGTTGTCATGCTGCCTGACTGCTTCATTCTCCTACAATATACCAGTTATAATCATAATCTTCGGATTTTGTCATATCTCCCGGAGCAAGTACAATATAGTAATCATTTGCATATTCCAGGCGATAATCATTTCTGTGCAGGAATTTCATAAACCAGTCTTTTTTTCCATTGTACTGATTATATAATTCACTTTCAATCAAAACATCGTAATTATATTCCTCAAACCCATAATAATTGTTTGTTCTGCAGAATATAACAACCGGTTTCTCTTCCCAGTTCTCTTTTGCAAGTTTCAGGTCTTCTTTCAGTTTCTCTTCTGTATAATTCGGATTGGTAACCCATGGCTGTACATAAGATTCCATTTCATTCAATGAATACATCAAAATAGCTCCGCCAAATACCATTAATGGACGTTCTTTCTTCTCATCTAAATGATTTATGCAATCCAGAACACCATTGACAGCATCTGCTTCTCTCTCTGTTGTCTTCATATATTTTAATTTATCACTGTTAACAGAATATCGAAGTGAACTTCTATCCACACTGTCAAAATTCATTGTGCAATAAAGCATGTCTGCAAATTTCACTCCCATGCAGACAAGAATAATCCCTGTACAAGCTAAAACTGCACCATGTCGGATTTTCAATCCATATTTTTCTGTCATTGCATTAACTGCTTCAAGTGCGGCTTTACTGAAAACAAACCTGCAAACGGCGGATACTGCAAATGGAGCAATGATCCAAAATGCAAGAATCACATGTTTTGTTCCTGTATTAGAACCTGCAATTGTCAGAAGTGGAAGCATAATGGCACAGATTCCAAGAATAATCAGATCTGGATTTCCATTCTTACTATACATGTTAAAAAATACATAGCAAAAAGTTACTACATACAATATACCTATAAAAAAGGACGGACCTGTTGTCATCTGCGGCCAGTTTGGTACTGTATTTACATCATATGCATAAACCAACATATAAACAGCAATTCCAATCACTACTGCGCTGAATGCAATATTCAGGATTATTTTCTTCGGATGAATTCCTTTTAATGAAAACAAAATATTCATTCCTAAGAGAAGAATCATAGAAGCAGCAAGGTAAATAACTCCCGAAGCAATTGCATCAAGATTTCCAAATATAAAGGTAGACCAGAGATTTTCCATGCTGTAACCGCTTCCGGCCGTAGATGCAATACCAGATAATCGAAAAATATTATTGATAAAATATTCAACCTGACCTGTAATTGCCAGAAATGCTGCCAGAACTCCGAACGTTGCTGCTACTCCTCCCGCAAAGACTCCCAGATGCTTCATAAAATATTTCACATCTTCATTGTTATATAAATAAGAGAAAACATAGATAAAACATGTAACCAATGCTGTTATACTACCCATTCTGGAAAATACAACCAATGTCAGGAAAATTCCTGCGACAAAACTATATTTAAACTTCTTCTCAACTACAGCCTTAAATTCAAATCCAAGAATAAGAATCAGGAAAAATACATTGAACTGGTGATAATTGAAAATATTCAAATATGTATCTGATGCCATAATTGCAATAAGAATTCCGAATAATGTCTGTAAATCACCCAAATATTTATGAAATACCTTATAGACAGCGAATGCCATAACCATTTCCACAATTACTTCCAGAAGATTTAATCCCCAGATTCCTAATCCACCAAATATCTGAAGCCATCCCCATGCAAGTACATTTGTCAGATAGCAGGTAAAACCAACTTTATCCGGATTGCTATATATATTTTCATAGTTAAACATATGAATCCCAGTATCACCCAGGTCAATGCCAAAGAAGCTGCAAAGAAATGGATAGAGAAAAATTCCTGCGATCAACACAATCTTCGCAATTTTTTCAATTTGTTCCTTCTTACTTAACAACTGCTCCTTTTTACTTAACAACTGTTCTTTATTCATCCTCTTTCATCCTTATACTCTATTAATCATTTAAGTATTTTTTTAAACACACAATATCATATGTATCCCATTTATATTTATCAAGATACTCAAACCAGATATCTTCCTGATTTTCAATATTTTCCAGTTTCTTTAAGAACTCTTCCGTATGTTGTTCTTTCGGAATAATTACGACTCCGGTATCATCGCATACAGCAATACTTCCTTCATATTTATCTCTGTGTTCTTTTTCAACTACACTGTCTAACGGTTTTTCAATGTATTTATTAAAACAGCCCACCGGACTAAATCCTTTACACCACATCGGATAATTCTGCTTAATGATATCATTTGCATCTCTCATATTGGCATTGGATATAATCGCAACTGCCTCTCGATACAGTACTGCAAACTTTGTTACAAGCTCTCCGATAATTGCACGGTCACCACAGTTAAAAGCTTCGATCATTACAACATCTCCGGCCTGCACTTCACGGATCTGTTCATGTATGCTCCAGTTTGATTCATCCAATGCGTAGATCCATTTTACATTTCCCACAGCAAAATGCCCTCTGTTCACCGCATGAGAATCTTTAAATACGCCTGTTTTCCCCAGACAGTCTGCTACTTCTGTTGTAGAAATTCGATTCATTCTGATTTTTCTTATGATTTCGTTCTTAATATCCATGTTTTCTCCTATGATTCGAAAGATACCTTCAATGTATTCTTTACTTCTTTTTCAATTTCTTCAATTCTCTCTTTTGATTCTGCACGTGCAATAAAAAATCCTACTCTGGAACGATCATCCTGTGCCTTCTCTATAATATCGCCTTCTTTAAATTCAAGCTGAAGCTGTAAAATTTCCGGAATCGCATTGATCTGATCGACACCTTCAATTTTGGTAATCTTCTTTCCTTCTGATTCGATATCCAGAAATTCCAGAACTGCTGCTCTTTCTTTCATTTTCTCCGCATCTGATATATGCAGTTCTTCCACAGATGGAGTCTTGCCAAGTGCTGCATTGATCAGCAGCTGATAGTTGTCTACCCCTGACATAAATGGAACAATATCAGAAGCAATTCTACTTCCACCTCCACGTGCCGCCATCTCAATCAGATAATAATCTCCATCTTCGAACTTGTATTCGGAATGTGTGATCGCATATTTAATTCCTGTTCCGCTGATCAGCTCGTCATTTGTTTTTCTGAGCAGGTCATAATCAAATGTCTCATTGTAGTTCGTAAAAAACAACTTTGAGGCTATATTTCTGTTATAAGAATAATGTTCTTTCTGAGAGATCGCCAGTGTATGGTGTGTTCCATCAATCACAATACCATCCACTGTAAATTCTGTGCCTTCAATATATCTCTCCACAAGCACATAATCACCACTATTTGTAAATGCTTCCGTCTCTGCGAATCGATCCCTCAATTCCTGTTCGGATTCTATCGTAAATATTCCACGGCTGGACTGGGAATCCAATGGCTTAATAATCACCTTTTTTCCCAATTCTCTGTAGAACTCGATTGCTTCTTCTACATTTGTACATAATCTGTACTCCGGATACTTAAATTTTTTTTCCCGGCAATACTCTCTCATTTTAAATTTGTTTGTAAAAAGTTCTGCCATTTCATGACCAATTCCAGGACACCCCATCTGTTCTGCAACATAAGCTACTGTTGGAACAGCAATATCACTCTGATCTGTCAACACTGCATCAATCTTATATTCCTTTGCAAGTGCCAGATTCTTCTCTTTGTCTCTTACATCCATTACACCTGTAAAATCCGCGTACTTAAATCCAATAGAATCTTCATAAAGATTTGAATTCACTACTTCATATCCCAAACTTTTTACTTTCTTAATCAGTGGAACCTGCCATGTTCCCCCTGCAATTACCATTACTCTTTTCATCATTCGCTCCGACCTTCCTTTAAATCTACAACCTTTTTTACAACAGGTCTTCTCCGTCTTTTACAATACTCTCTATTACATACTGTGGCTGATTATTGATACACATATAAATTCTTCCTGTATACTCTCCGATAATTCCAAGCACTCCCAGGATCAGACCTCCTAAAAACAGTGTAACAGCCATCTGCGATGTATATCCCACTTGAATTGTAGGTATAATCAGTTTTCTTATTAATGAGATAATTCCTAGCAACACTCCGCATACAGAACTGATAAATCCAAGTGCACTTCCGACTCGTAAAGGTTTAATTGAAAATGCTGTAAATCCATTGATCCACAGTTTTAATAATTTCTTAAAATTATAGCCGCTCTTTCCTGTTGCTCTTTCTCTCTGTTTCAGATGAACATTTCCTATCTTTCCTGATGTTCTGAGTAGAAGTCCTGCAATGTAAGGGTATGGATTCTGATATTTGACCATCTCTTTCACTACAAATCTTTTTGCCATAAAAAAAGATGATAATCCTATCTCTTTAGGCTTATCAATCATATGATACAGCATAAATTCATTCACTTTTGTACCAAATCTTCGAACAGCCGATTTCTGTGTAGTCTCTGTATATTTTGCGCAGACTACATCATATCCTTCCTGCATCTTGTCATAGAAATCCCAGACCATTCCTACCGGTGTCTGTCCATCATCATCTGAAGTCATAATATACTTTCCGGATGCCTGGTTAAACCCTGCCAGCAATGCGTTTGGCTGTCCGAAATTCTTAGCAAAATTGATTCCGATGATTCTTCCATTTTCTTTTGAAAGCCGATTGATCAATCCCTTTGTATTATCTTTTGAATTGTCATTGACCAGAATAATCTCATATTCAAATCCTTCTCTTTTTTTCATTGCAGCTTCAATCTCGCTGATCACGCCTTCCAGATTCTTTTCTGAACAATAGCATGGAATTACAAATGAAATATCCATTCAATCATTTCACAGATCAGATTTTCTAAAGTATTAAAATCCGACCTGTGTACTCCTTTCTCTTTATCTCGTATAAGCCATCTCTGTACTTTTTTTATTTTCCAGACAGATACTGCGTGCCGGAACATAGACACTATATGGCTCTGTATTCTCTTTGACAAATGCACCTGCCCCAACCAGTGTTGCATATTCCAGCGTCCTGTTTCCAAGTACCGTACTGTTAATTCCGAGAAAACAATTATTCTTTACAACTGTTTTTCCTGCGATAACAGAATCCACTGAAAAGAAATTATAATCTCCAACCTGCGATTCATGTGAAATCTGGCTTCCGTTCCATATAATGTTGGAATTTCCAATCTTTGTTCCATACGCCAATGTAACATGTTCAAGAATAATATTCCCCTCGCCCATTGCAACACTCTCGTCTACTACACTCGGATGAACAAAATTTTCGATCCTATATCCTTTTCTTTTCGCATCTTCAAACTTCTGCTGTCGAATCTGATTCATTTTCTTATAACCAAGCGCAATAACCATCGTATATTCTGTTGGTGGATATGCTTTTTCAACTTCTTCATAAGCCACTGCCGGCAGACCATCATAGGTATCACTTTTAAGATATGCTTTATCTACCGTATATGCCACAATCTGTACGTCTGCATATTTTTCAAAATAATATCGAAGCATTTTCCCAAAATCTGTCGTACCAAAGATCACACATTTTCTCTTCATTCTTTTATCCTCTGTTTTTACTATACCGGTTCTTTTACTTTCCACTATAAAATGCTTTTACTTTCTCCGCAATGTAATCTACATTTTCTGCTTCGAGTCCATAATACATCGGCAAACGCAGAAGTCTTTCGCTTTCAGTCGTCGTATACTTATCTTCCCCACGGAATTCTCCGTATTTCATACCTGCCGGAGCTGTATGCAGTGGAATATAATGGAATACGGAAATAATACCATTCTCTTTCAAGTATCCAATCAGTTTCTGACGTTCCTCCAGATCTCTCGCTTTGATATAGAACATATGAGCATTATGTACGCAATCCTCAGGAATAACCGGCATTTCAATCTTTCCTGCTTCTTCCAGTTCCTTTAAAGCTTCATAATATCTGTTCCATGTTTTCATTCGATCATCATAAATCTCCTGTGCTTTTTCAAGCTGTGCCCAGAGATATGCTGCATTCAATTCACTTGGAAGATAAGATGAACCCGCATCCATCCATGTATATTTATCAATCTGACCACGGAAAAATTTACTTCTGTTTGTTCCTTTTTCTCTTACGATTTCTGCGCGTTCAATATCTTCCGGATCACGAATCAGAAGTGCTCCACCTTCTCCCATGCTGTAATTCTTTGTTTCATGAAAGCTAAAGCAGCCGTAATCACCGATTGTACCAAGTGCTTTTCCCTTATAGGAAGCCATAACTCCCTGTGCAGCATCCTCTACAACTTTCAGATCATATTTCTGTGCAATTGCACAAATCTCATCCATCTTACAGGCTACACCGGCATAATGAACCGGAACGATTGCTTTTGTCTTCTCCGTAATCGCATTCTCAATCAGCCTCTCATCAATATTCATTGTTTCCGGATGAATATCAACAAATACTGCCTTGGCACCTCTTAATACAAACGCATCCGCTGTTGATACAAATGTATAGGACGGCATGATCACCTCATCCCCTGGTTTAATATCCAGAAGGATTGCTGCCATCTCTGTAGCATGTGTACAGGATGTCGTCAACAGTGTCTTGGCTGTTCCTGTATTTTCTTCAATCCATTTAGAACATTGTTTTGTAAATGCTCCATCACCACAGATTTTATGATTTTCAATTGCTTGTCTGATATAATCGATCTCTGTTCCGACGATTGGTGGTACATTAAAATTAATCATTCTCTTTTTTCCTCATTCCTTTGAAAACTTCCATATTTGATAGCCATCTAACTCTTTGTATAATTCTGCCTTTGCTTCAGGATAATACCGTTCCTGCAAATACTGCACTTTTTGATCTAAAGTTTTCCACTCTGAATCCACAAGATATACCTTCTCATTTATTAATGCTTTTAATGGCTGTTCGGCATCATATGTTTGTAATATCTGATTGCAATCCGGGAAATTTGTTGTTACACCTGCAAGATATAAAACATTGTCAAATTCTCCTGTCGGAATTGCTTTCCACGGATTCCAGTCATAATAGAACACTTGCATCATTGTCTGAAAATCCAGTAAATACAAATTTTTCTTATGTGTTTCTATCTCATTGATCAGTTCTTCCGACTTCGCCCCTTTATTGACTATTTTGCGATATTTACTCGCTTTATAGTTCCATGACTCATAAAATGTATTCTCTATATATTCCTTGCGCCCCCAACTATCTACATCCTGATAGGATCGATCCGGTAAATAAAGCGGCAATTGCAAAAATAGACATACTGTATTTATTATAACACAGACTCTCCTATATTCAATAAATTCTCTTTTATTTTCACATTCTAATTTTTCCCAAAAGTAAAAGAGTGTTAAAAATCCACCTAAAAATACTGCATATTCCGTTCGATACACGGTTCTTTCAATCAAAAAGCAATATAAAATATAGGCAAATCCGATTCCCCATATCACAATTGCTGTCCAACAATTTTTTCTCTGAAAAACAATACTTAATATTGTAAGCACCACACAGGCAAGGAAAACAGGATATCCCTGTAAACCACGGTTCTGTATCTCTTCTATTATTACCTCCTTAGATATCTCTACATTTTTTTTATAATCCTGTATAATATCTGCGGCCTTCTGCATAATGTCTAAAGAGAAGACTTCATTATCTGCAAAATTCCAGTTACGCATCATCTTATAATCATTTTCTGAAATTCCGATTTTCTGTAATTCTTCCGCGTACGCTTCATATCCGTAATCACTTGCATCTACGATTGCAGCCCTTGCTTCGCTATATTCTTTGAAGTATTTGTATTCCGGATCCTTATTATAAGAATAATCATCAAATAACTTGCAGCCTGTTACTACTAAGATCAACAGCAGTCCCGCACTGATAATTTTTCTCATCTTTAGCCAAAAACGTCTGTGATCCGTCTCATTTTTCCACACCCTGACAATCTCTACAATAAGAATAAATAAAAGGAAACCGCCCGCGAGATAAATAATATTAAACCTGAACCACGTTCCAATTACGCACAAAATCGCCGCCGATATCTCTATCCGCAACGATCTTTGTTCAAACAGCGCCCATAGAAACACAAGGCTGCCTGCCATGACAGCTATCATTGCTGTTTTGGTGAACTGCATAAGAATATACGCATCACTGCCAAACACAGTCAATAATAAAGTTATTACCATAAGCGCCATTGATCTGTTCAATTTTTTCAATAACATATATGAAAGTATTGTAAAACTAAGAAAACAGAGTAATAACTGAAAAATAAGATACCAACTGATTTCTGGTAAAATAAGATAGAATGGGGTCAACAGATATCCCCACAGGACATTGATAAAAATCAAATGTGGATTTAAACTCCCCCCATAAGCTCCTGACAAAATCGCAGACATCACAAAATCATCTGACACTTCATATTTAACATCACAAAATACTAAAATTGAAGCTAAAAAAAGAAGATTCAATGTGATAGCAGACAATATTTCCGATTTCCAGATCTTACTGATACAGTTTTTCAAAATTGTTTTTTTCGTCTTATCCATACTTCTCACCTTCTTTTTTCTATTTAATCAGTTTCCTGATCTCTATTGTTCCTATTTCTTTTCGATATAGTTCCCTATAATCTCCCAGACCAGTTTTTCTTTTGTCATAAGGAGTACAACTCCATAAATCCCAAAGAACACGCATGCGCTGATTGCAAGCATTACAAATGACTGTATCTCCATGCTCCAGCCAAATGATTCTAAATCAAGCAAGCCCTTCACTAAACTCCCACCGATGGTTGCCACTACAATCGCTACTCCAATTTTCATACCACTGACATCCCGCATGATATCCTTTAATATCTCTTTCAAATACACACATTGAACCAGAAGTACCACCAATTCAGCTATCACAGTAGCAAGTGCTGCACCGGATGATGCCATCTTCGGAATCAGAACCAGATTCAGAAGGAAATCAGCAACTGCACCACACACGATAGAATTTAACACCTTCTGTTCCTGATTCTGTGGCGTAAGAATCTGAATCCCGGTAATATTAGACATACCGATCAAAAGTACTGTCGGCATCAGAATAATCATCGGAAGTACCGCGCCCTGATACCCGTCTCCTGCAAGAAACTGAATCGATTCTGATGCATACAGCATAAAATAAATGGTCAATGGAAGTCCTGCTACAACTACAAAATTGACTGCTTTCCCGATCATTCTGTAAAAATCTTCTGTTTTTTCTTTCTTAATATAATAAGAAAGCCTTGGCAAAAGTACTGTTCCAAGAGAAGTGATCAGCGTAACAAGTATTGTTTTTACTTTAATTGCTGCATTATAGTATCCAACTTCTGTATTCCCCTGCATGAACCGAAGCATTACAACATCTAGATTCGTATAAACACTGGTTGCGGCTGCCATTGCAAAAAAACGCAAAATCGGCTTTATATGTATCCGAAAATCATATGTCCCACTTTTCTTAAAAGAAACAAATTTTGTTGCATACACAAAGTTAAACACATAAGATGCAGAGCTCGCAAATACAGTAATTCCTCCATAGACAATATAATCTTCCGGATTATGTACCAGAAGGAACATCAACACCAGTGATAATAGTTTTACAACCATGTTGCATACCGTAATATACGCGTACTGCTCCAATGCGTTATATAGCCATGTGATAGCAAACATATTTAGAACCATTCCGATTCCGTTAATAATATATAATTCTTTTTCTGCTGCAAACTCCGGCACTAACGCTACTGTAACTACGAAAACGATACAGGTTAAAAACATCGTAATTGAATTGATGATCAATAATTCCTGCACTGTTTTTGACAATTTTTCTTTATCATCTCTTACTTTTGCGCATGCCCGGATTCCATAGGTTGGAATTCCCAAAGATGCAAACATATTGAAGTATGTTATAACAGCACTCGCTGTTGCCACCTTACCATTTCCGGTTGCCATCAAGACTCTTGAAATGTACGGAAATGTAATCAGTGGAAATACAATTGAAGATGCTGACATAATAAAATTCATGATAAAGTTAAATTTAACAGAGTGAATCTTCATATTACGACCTTTCTTTAACCATTTCGCACCTTACTCAACCGGACGATCAACGAGTAAAATCTAAATCCGGATTTTCTCAAGAGACGCAGCATTCCGCTAAATTCTCCGGATTTTTCGTAAACATATGCATTTTTTTCTTTTACTTCTGCATCAAATTCTTTAAATTTTTTCTGTATTACTTTATCTCCAGAACCAAAGCTTATAAACACATCTACCTGTCCATGCACCATTTCCGCTATTCTGCGTGCCATATACAATTCTTTTAATTTATCATAATCTGCTTTTTCTTTGTAGGCATTAATATAATCAAGTACATGAAAAATAACGTCAATATGATTCTGCATATGTTTCTGATATCCCAGCATGCTCACACTCTGATTCACCTGTGCAAGACGATACATATAAACAAAAATATCAAAATAAATCACATTTTTCACATACGGGATTGGATACAAAATGTACTCTACATCCACATAGAAGCTATGTTCGTCTAAACGAATCTGATTTTCTTTTAGAATTGATGTTTTTAAAACAAGCGCATGCATAGAGATTCTCGTCTCATTTGCAATCATCTCAAACGGCATCTGTTCTTCTTTTCTGATTTCTGGAAAGGTAACCGGATTTAATTCGCCTGTTACGTCATTCACTTCATAATAATTAGTAAATACATAGTCTGCATCGCATGTTTTCAATCTTTGAATCAGTTCTGCAAATCCATCCTGATCTACCCAGTCATCTCCGTCTACAACCTTAAAGTATTTTCCTTTTGCTTCACCAATCCCTCTATTGATCGTAGAACCGTGCCCTCCATTCTCCTTAGAGATCACGCGAAACGTATCTGGATATTTTTCTTCATACTTTCTTCCGATTTCTGCTGTCTTATCTTTCGAACCATCATCGACAATAAGCACTTCAATATCATCCAACACTCTCTCATCCACAAAGGAGTCCAGAGTGTTCTCTAAAAATTTTTCCACATTATAGGAAGGTACTGTGACCGTCAGTATTTTTTTCACCTTTTCTACCTGCTTTCCGATTTTTACATTTTTGTTGATACCATTCTTCTGGCTTTAGATAAAAGACGCATCAGCCAATACTGTTTGTAATTCAATATCCATAAATGAAGCTTATCTTTTCTACTCCATTGATTTATGTATTTATTATTCTTAACATTCCCAATTCTTGACTTTGCATAGTCTCTGTACTTCTGAAGATATGTCCCATCCTCTCCCTCAAGCACCAGTTCTTTCGATGGTTCAAAATAAGCATTTGCCAAGACAAGATATTCTAATTCTTCACGATAAGTTTCGTATTTTCCATTTTCACGATATACCGACAATATATGATCTAGTACTTCCATTTTATCATGACTGCTTTTCTCATGATTTTTCCCTGTCATAATTGAATTCTCGCGAATAATATAATAATATAATGGTTCTTTTAAATAACTGATTCTTTCCGCTTTCAGGAAAAATATCGGTGTTGTTGCCAGATCTTCAAAATATAACCCTTTTGGGAATGGACAATCTGCTTTCACGTAAAATTCTCTGTTGAACAATTTTGCCCAGGCTGCCGGTGGTGCAAGCAATAATTGGTGTTCCTTCTCTAAAGAAATCACTTTTCCGCCAGGAATCTGTGTTGTCCGAACTTCCTCTATCCCGTTTTCCACGCAATAATAATCAAAAAGAACCATATCGCATGCCATTTTTTCAGCTTCTGTCACTGTTTTTTCAACCAGATCTTTCGCTATGTAATCATCACTGTCTACAAATAGCAAATATTTCCCTGTAGCCAGTTTTACGCCGGCATTTCGTGCATCACTTAATCCACCATTCTGTTTATGCAACACTTGAATTCTATTATCCTTTTGAGCCAGCTCTTCACACATTTCACCGCAACGATCCGGCGATCCATCATTTACAAGTATAATTTCCAGTTCCTGATACGTCTGTTCACAGATGCTTTTCACGCAACGTTCCAGATATTGTTCTACTTTATATACCGGTACAACTACACTTACCAGTTCCACTCACATTACCTCCTGCTGACTGCTGCCAGTCTGTCCTTCATTCTTCTCAACTGAGACATCAATACCATCATTCCATACATTCGATACTGTAATAGTTTCAAGAGGATCTTATCTTTTCCTGCTATCTGCTGCACATAATAATTCTTATTCATCTGTGGAAATTTATTGTATGCATAATCTCTGAACTTCTTAAGATATTCGCTTTTTCTGTCATTTAATACGATTTCTTTTGATGGCACGAAATAGGTATTTTCAAATACGAGATATTCCAGTTCATTTCTATATGTCTCTATAAGATTTTCTCTTTCAAAATATTCAAGAAGTTGATCTACCGCCCATGTACGATCTTCATAATTCTTTTCAAAATTTCTGCTGTGCATAATTGATCCGTCGCGCATAAGATAATAATAATAAACTTCCGGCAAGTACACGATCTTTTTCGTCTTTGTCATAACTTTTGGAATCGTTGCCAGGTCTTCATAATATCTCCCCTTTGGAAATTGAAAGCCACTTTCTTTCCAAAGCTCTCTGCGAATCAGCTTATTTACAGCCGAACAGGATCTCATGATCAATTCTTTTTCTTCTGCAACCTCTATCACCCGGTTTGCTGAAAAAGGAAATGTAAACCGATCTGTCAGATTTCCATTTTCCTCTTCTCCGATATAATCAAAGATAACCATATCCGCCTGATTTTTTTCTGCTGTCTCTACTGTATCACGCACAAGATTTTCATGGATTCTATCATCACTGTCAATAAATAAGAGATACTTTCCTTCTGCCTTTTCCACACCTGCGTTTCTCGCATCTCCAAGTCCGCCATTCTCCTTGTGGATTACTTTTATACGTCCATCCCGCTCTGCATATTCATCACAGATCACACCACTTTTATCTTTCGAACCATCATCTACAAGAATAATTTCTAATCCCTGATAGCTTTGCCCACATACACTCTGAATACATCTGGCAAGATATTTTTCCACATTATAGACAGGTACAATTACACTTACAAGCTCCATATTTTGCTCCTATTATGATATAGTAAAATGATCAGTTCACTTTTTCTAATTATAGTTTAGCGAATCAAACTCTTCAATTCCTGATCCTGATTTGCCAGGTCATACTGTTCGGCATTATCAAGGAATTCTGCCGATTGTCTTTCTATTCTGTTGTCTAAAATTTCCTCAGCCCAGTATTTTGCGCCTGATTTTAGAGGAATAAAATAACATGCTTCCGTTATTTTAGATTCTTTTGTTATCTCATCACTCATAAAACACGGTAAACCTGCTGACTGTGCCTCGATTCCTGCAATTGGAAGTCCTTCAAAATTAGAAGGTAGTAAAAATGCGTCCATTCCCTGATACAGATAGTCCGTATCACTTCGTCTTCCAAGAAGTTTTACAACATCTTCCAGATTCTTTTCAGCAACTATTTGTCTGACTTTTTCAAATCTGACTCCGTCTCCTGCAAGAAGCAGAACTGTGTTGGGATCTTTTTTATGAACTTCTTCAAATACATCTAGAAGAAAATAATGATTCTTCTGATAGCAGAAGTTTCCCACATGACCGATTACAAATTGGTCAGTTATCCCCATACTCCCTCGGATTTCTTCTCTTTTCTGCACACTGTACTTATATTTTTCTCTATCCACAGCATTATGAATTACACAGAATTTTGATGAATTCACTATTTTTTTTGGAAATAACCATTCGCCGGCTTTCACAGAACATCCATAAAATTCTGTTCCGTATCGATATAAAAACAAGCGGCAGAACTTATGAATCCCGTTAAATAGATTTCTCTTTAAAGCACTTTCACAATCATTTCCACTGGAATGACTGTGAATCATTCTTCTCTCCACCCCCGAATGCTTTGCGGCAATTGCCGCAATACAGTCAATAGCTGTTGAGATATTCAGATAAACGGCATCATACTGCCCCTCTTTCATAATTCTACATACTTGCCGATATTGAGACACCGGATGTTTCAAATTGGCAATGGCATATAAATTTGAATGGAATTTTTTTAATTCTGTCTGTAACTCTACGTCAATTTCGTTCGTGAGAAAATCGATCCTCACCTCTTCATTTGACACTTTTGTCAGGAAATTCAAAAGATATTTATCAATTCCTCCTGATTTTCCATCCATGATAAATCCTACCAGAAGCTTTTTCATCCCTTTTCCTCTCTACGAACCTGATATGAATATTGTACCAGATAACCACTGAACACCCATAAAGCAAAAGCACTTGGGGAATTCGTATAGATTCCGTCTAATAAAAGCAACATACTTATAAGTACTGTTCCTGCCACGGCAAGAATTGCGATAAGATACAAACTATCACTGTCCGATTTCTTAAAGACCGGAAGTAAAACATATTGTATAATTCTAAATGTGATCAAAAGGAAAAGAACAAATCCAAGGATTCCCTGAAATGCCAAAGTATTAAAAAATGCATTGTGCATACTCGTATAATCACCCACTTCATTATTTACAGCATATGTCTCCGGCACATGTTCTTTTGCATATGAAATAAATGTGGAATACCCAGCTCCGTATATAGGACTTGTCTGCCAGACTTCTACTGCACTTTTCCATAACGAGATTCTTCCATTGGTAGCATCTTTTTCAATATTCTCATGTCTTGCTGTCTGAATCTTGTTTCCTTTCTTCGTTTTCGTAGAAATTGTAGTCTGAGGTTTTGTAGTCTTCTGTGCAGTTTTATTTGCCATTTCAGTCTGATACCTGGTATTTTCTGTCTTTAATACCTGCATTCCTCCAACTGACACAATCATAATACACAATACGATCAAAAGATTTTTAACATATCTATACTTCTTGTTTTCACTCTTCCTATGAATCAGGCAAAAATATAAAAGAAATCCTCCACACAAAACAAAAGCGATCTCACCGGTTCTTGAATCTGAATAGGTTACATATCCCAAATTAAGTAATGCCGCAATTACATAAAAAAGTTTCTTTATTCCTTTCTGCTGAAATATGAATAAAACAGCCAGAATAAAACCTATCACACTAAAAACCGCTCCATAATTAGGGTCTGTATATACGCCCCATAATCTATCCCAGGTATACCCGGTAACAATGAATTCCCCCTCCGGTGTTGTAAGATATTCCGAATAAGATTGAACCATCATAACAAGACTTGTTACAGCAGATACAGACGTTACAATAATCATCAAGTGTGAAAGAATATTAAATTCTTTTCTGTACTTCTCCGTGTCACGATCCAGATCACATACGTATAATGCAAAAAACTGAATTCCTGTCCAGAGAATCCATTTCAGATTATCTGTCATGCCATACTGTCTATTCATAAATGTACTAAGCAGAAAACTCAGACAAAAGAATATCATCAATATCAGACATGGCATTTTTCTATATTTCTTCCAGTTTATAATGCGGACCAAAATCACAAATAATCCTAACACTAATGTCAATTTCACAAGGATTGGCTGTATTGGTGATATATAAATTATAGAAATAAATGTCGCAAATGCCAGACATAGATAACTGATCTTAAATACAAGTTCTAATATTTCTTCATAGTTCTGTTTTAATTTGTCCATTAGATCCCCTTTGCACTTCGTGTCTATCTCATTAGTATCTGTCTTGCTAGTTCCTGTTCTGATTTTTCTCAATCAATCCTCGAATTAATTCTTCTATTTTTCGGTAAGACTTTGGTCTGTCAAACTGTTCTTCCGCAATTTTGCGTGCCTTTTCACCCATTTTTACTCTTGCTTCTTCATTTTTATAAAGCTTCTCAATCATATCCGCAAGAATATTTACATCTTCCGGAATAATATTCACACCAAAGCCATCGTTTTTCACCTTTGCACGGAATTCCGGACTCATACAAGTATTGATCATTGGTTTTCCTGCTGCCAGATAATCTCCGATCTTCGTGACAATGCTCTGCGGAGCCTTCTTAACAAAAGAGTTCACCAGAATATCTGATTTCTTAAGATATGCTGCCATCAGATCATATGGTGCATATCCAACAAATTCTACATTTGATATCTTTCTTGAATTTGCAAGTTCTTCCAATTCTTCTTTCATTGGTCCACCACCAAGAATTTTTATCTTAATCTGTGGCATACCGCGTTTTGCAAGTTCTTCACCTGCCAAAACCATCGTACGGATATCATAACTCGTTCCGATCGTTCCTGCGTACGATACCCAGAATTCTTCTTTATCTTTTACAATCTCAGCTGTCCGCTGTGCTGCTCCCGCATCGAACACCGTCAGTTCATTTCCCACATAAACTGTTTCTCTCGGAATATCTCTGTTCCGTCTTTTAAACGGGCGGTCACGGTATTCATCCGATGTACCGATCACTCCACTTGCAAGTCTGTAAACTTTCTCTGCATCTCGAAGCAGGGAATAAAAGATAATATCACTTATCACCGGAATATCTATTATCATCCTCATTGCTTCCGGCCAAAGATCATTCACATCTGCAACAAACGGAATTCCTTTCTTCTTTGCATATTCTGCCGCCGCCAGTGCTACGTCATTCGGTGGAATCTCAGCATATAAAAGATCATAGTCTCCCTCTTTCTCAAGAAGATTCATCAGGTTCTTTGCTGCAATTCTATGACTATAGATTCTACGTAGATCAATATTTTTCTTATATCCCGGCTCATAAATGAACTTGACCCCAAATTTGTATTTTTCATTTTTAATTTTTTCCAGATCACGCTGTGCTTTTTCCCAATGCTGAAAGGTTGTTGTAATCAGATCAACCTGATAACCAGCATCTGCGAGGAATTCACAGACAGAGCGAAATCTTGTATATCCTTTTTCATCATCCAGACGAATTCCCATTGTAATAACTGCTACTTTATACATTATTTTTCTCCCGCTTGATATTTCTTTCTATGATCTATCTCTCCGACTTCGTCTTTGAATAAATCACAGGCATTCCTGTTCGCACAATATGCACTATTCTTCCAAGTGCTGTACACAAAAATGTGGAATGTGTGTTCAAACATTTTAAAGTAATCTTAAGTGCCTTACTGTCCTTCGCTTCTGCTTTTGGAAGCAGCTGCTGAAACAGCGGATCCCGGAATACTTCCCTGCAAAATTGCTTTCGGTCTTTTGAGTTCATTCCTGACTGATGATCGCAATTTCTTTCTAAGGCTGAAAGAATATATCTTCCATACAGTCCTCCAAGAATAGCACAGTGTTGAGGCGTATCTACTCTCCAATACCTCTGCTGATTCAGTAACATTTCAATACGTCTTCTGTGAAGCGGATAATAATCCGGTACAAACTTAGTTGTCAGACTTCCTGTCATTCTTTTCGCATAATGATACGGTGCAATATTCAATAAATTCATTGAATCAATATCATTACAATAATTAATATTAAATACGATATCCTCAATCAATCTGACCGTTTCATAGCGAAATTTATTTTCTTTGATATAGTCCAGATCATACACTTTATTCCACGCATAACCATAAATCGTCTCCTGTTCCAATCGGATCATATAATTATGGATTTCTTCAATATCCGTAAAATATTTTTCTTCTGGCCGGATCTCATGGGCATAAGCAAAGCTTCCATCTTCATTGTAATATTCTTCAAGATGTCCAAAAACAACAAGTTTTGCTCTGTTTTTTTCTAAAGAATCTGCCACTTGTTGTAAAAGGTCCATGTCTACTGTATCATCCGGATCCATAAACCAGATATATCTTCCGGTTGCATGTTGAATCCCTGTATTTCTTGCTTCACTGAGCCCTTTATTCTGTTCATGATGTATCACCCGGATTCTTGCATCCTTCTCTTTTAATTTCTCAGCCAGACTTCCTGTTTTATCCGGAGATCCATCCTCTACGATAATTAATTCCCATTCCTGAAATGTCTGGGATTCTATACTCTCTACCGCTTTGGCAAGATATTTTTCTACTCCATATGCCGGCATTACAACTGTAAATAATGGGCGTGTCTTACTCATATCATTATCCTTAATCATCTTTTCTCTATAACATCACGATTCCCGCAGACAAATTTCTGCCTGCGGGTTTCTCTCGTTGTCTATTACTCTGTTGTTGTTCCGCCTTCCAGAGTTTCTCCGTTCTCCACTTTATCCATAGCTTCTTTGATTGCGTCTACAGACTCCTGATTTGGCTGCATTACATATAAAGGCTTACCGGAATAAGAATAACAATACTGAGTGTCTCCTGTTCCCTCTGCTGCCATTGATGTAATTGTCCATTGCGGGTTCTCAGAAAGCTGGGTTTTGATCAATTCCTGAATCTGAGCTTCAGACATATTTGTTTCAACATTTCCACTTACACTATTAAGAATTCCATTTGCTCCTGTCAAAATTGCCGGAGATACCATCTTCTTGATCATTGCTGTAATTACCGCCTGCTGATCCTTACCGCGCTGATTATCTCCTCCTGGTACATTCTGACGCTCTCTCGAAAATGCTAACGCCTGTTTTCCGTTAAAGTGGTTGGTTCCCTGTACAACCTCCATCACAAGTCCTGAATCTTCACTTGTTGTAAAGGCATACTCGGATTCTACATCTACTCCACCAAGTGCATCTACCATTGTGATCAGGGAAGTAAAGTTTACTCGCGCGTAGAAATCAAGATTCGTATCATATAACTTCTCTAATGTCTTCATAGACTTATCCACGCCATAGATTCCTGCATGTGTCAGTTTATCTTTCTGTCCACCTGAAACCTCAGGAATTTCGACATAATAATCACGCGGTGTGGTCACAAGCAGGATCTGGTGTGTTGTTGGATTTACTTCTGCTATGATATTTACATCACTTCGGCTGTTTGTCTCAATTGCTCCATAAACATCAATACCACTGATGTATACACTGAATGTATCATTTTTCACTTCAACATCAGATGAGGTATCTTCTATCTCAGTCTTAATGTCATGGGAATAAATCACTTTTGTATTATCTTCATACCCTTCAAATGCTTCTTCAAGAACTCCTGTAAATCCCTGATTATAAATAATCGCATCTACTTTTCCATCATGAAGAGCCTCGGCCTGTTCTGCCAATGTATCATACTCTTCTGTCTTAATTTCCGTTCCGAGTTCTTCATTAATTGCCTGAACAGTCTGTTTAATCTGATCTCCATTCATCTTATATTGTACACCAAATGTGTAATTTTTTGCATCTTTGATTGCCTCTGCTGAATCATCTGCCATAACAGATACAACTACTTTATCTAGTTTATACTCTCCACCAGAGATTTTGGAAACCGTTCCACTTACCTTGAACAGATAATACGAACTAAAAATCAACAATACGGTAATCAATACGCTGATAATTTTTCCTGTAATCGCATTTTTCTTGGAAAAGAACTGGCTTGCCAGAATAACTCCCCAAAACAGCACCAATGCTACAGTTACTGCAACAACATACTTTGTCGGAAGCATATTCAATTTAAATATTCCTGCCATAAAAATCCCTGTCGCAATAAGCTGAACAATTGCCAGAACTAATCCAATTGTTCTGCTGAGTTTATTCTCTCTCTTTTTCACCTTTCTCCTTCGGCGATGTCTGTCAGATGTATTTTTTCTATTGGAATGTCTTTTCTTTCTTCGCACATCATTTCTTTCATCAGAAGGTCTCCTGCGCCGAGATCTTTTGTCCTGCTGACTCATATTCTTTAGTTTCCTTCCCTGTAAATCATTCTCTATGTTTCTATCTGTCGCTTTCTAATGGCACTGCCAAACGCAATTTCTACGCTTACCAGCCCATGAATACTAATTTAATATACCATTTCAACCTTCATTTCGCAACATAAGCCTTGTATTCTAAAAAAATCTTAATCTTTTTGATCTATTTAAAATACTTTTACTTCCTCACGAAATTGTTGCTTTTCTTCACAATCATTCAAACTTTCAATCAGTTCTGCTACAACTTCCGGGATCTCCGGTCTGAATTTCATATACCAGTCAAGCGTCTCGCGGATGTATTTCTTGCGAAACTTCTCATTTGCACAGAATGCACTCTGCAGATTATGAAGACGATCTGCCCCTTTCACTGCATATGCCATAGAATTTGTCTTAATCCCTGCAATATAGGTCTCCATACAATATTCTTTTTCCTTCGTCACCAGCTTCACTGCTTTTAAGACATCTTCTCCCCCGATTTCTACAATCTCCTGTTCTGAAGCATCTGTATCCTCTAAAAGATCATGAAATACTGCCGCAACCCGATATTCAACCTGCTTACCATCCTGTCGAAGAATCTCTGCAACTGCAATCGGATGTACAATAAAAGGAGCTCCACCTATCCGAAACTGTCCTTCATGCTTCTTCTTCGCATACTCCAGTGCTTTCTGGTATATCTCTTCTCCCATGATATCCTCCTTTGAATCTTCCATATTTCTGTATCATCCGGCCAGTATCTTCCTGTTGTTTCGATAATTTTAGTATACGTTGTATTTCTCGTAAATGCAATTCTATCTCTTTAAACTTTTTCACCAAACCGCTCAACTTATGTTATAATTAGAAATAGGTTTTAAGAGATTTTTATATCTCTGACTCTTTATCGAAATCCGATAAAAATCCGAATCAAGAAAGTGGGTAACAACTATGTGGGCTTACAATGAAACTTTTTATCAAATCTACCCGATCGGATTCTGCGGTGCTCCGGTACATAATGACGGAGTAACAGAACACCGGATTCTTAAAATTGGTGAATGGGCAGAATATCTTGGTGATCTTGGAATCGGTTCAATCATCTTGAATCCGATTTTCGAATCAGACAACCATGGGTATGACACAAGAGATTTCCGCAAGATCGACTGTCGTCTTGGAACGAACGAAGACTTTAAAGAAGTCTGTGAAAAGCTGCATGATAACAATGTAAAGATCATGCTGGACGGAGTATTCAATCATGTTGGACGTGGCTTCTGGGCCTTTAAAGATGTGCAGGAGAAGAAATGGGACTCTCCGTATAAAGACTGGTTCCATATCAGCTTCGACGGAAACAGTGCGTATAACGATGGTTTCTGGTATGAAGGATGGGAAGGTCATTTTGAACTTGTCAAATTAAATCTGCAGAATCCTGCAGTTGTCGACTATCTGCTTGACTGTGTCAAGATGTGGATTGAAGAGTTCGGCATAGACGGACTGCGTCTGGATGTAGCTTATTGCCTGGATCATAATTTCATGCGCCGTCTGCGCAGCTTCTGTGAGGAACTGAAACCGGGATTTGCACTGATCGGTGAAGTTCTCTTCGGTGACTACAACCTGATCGTAAATGATGAGATGCTTCACAGCTGTACAAACTACGAGTGCTACAAAGGAATTTTCTCCAGCTTCAACTGTATGAACATGTTTGAGATCGCACATTCCCTGAATCGCCAGTTCGGACCGGAGCAGTGGTGTATTTATCGTGGAAAGCATTTGATGACATTTGTAGATAATCATGATGTCACACGTATCGCAAGTATCCTGACGAACAAGAATCATCTTCCGCTTGCTTACGGTCTTCTCTTTGGTATGCCGGGTATTCCGTGTATCTATTATGGAAGTGAATGGGGCGAGGAAGGTGTGAAAGCACCGGATAATGACTATGCACTTCGTCCATGCTTCGAAGAGCCGAAGCCGAATGAACTGACTGATTTCATCAAAGAATTGATTGAAGTTCGCAGAAACAGTGATGCTCTTTGCAATGGTTCTTACCGAAATGTTGTCATTACAAATCATCAGCTGATCTTTGAACGCCGTACAGATAATGAACGTGTTCTCGTTGCGATCAACGCCGGTGATTCTGAGTTTACTGCCGGAAATGGAGAACTGCAGGGTAATTTCACAGAACTGCTTGCAAATGCTGATGAAATAGAAAATGTAACTCTGAACGGACAGCTGACAATGCCGGCTTACAGTGTACAGTTCCTGAAAGCTGTATAAGATTTTACTGATTAAGTCATTAGAAAAAGGATGAGTGGTAATGTATCTCACATTTACCATTCATCCTTTTCTTTTTATAACTTCTTCACAAAAAGTGTACGCATCGCATTGAGTATTGCAAGTACCATAACTCCCACATCTGCAAAGATTGCGAGCCACATATTTGCAATTCCAAGTGCTCCGAGAATCAGGCACACGCCCTTTACTGCGAGAGCAAATACAATATTCTGATATACGACTCCGAGACATTTCTTAGAAATTCGGATTGCCTTAACAATCTTCAGCGGATCATCATCCATCAGGACAACATCTGCTGCCTCAATTGCCGCATCGGATCCCATTGCCCCCATCGCAATACCGATATCCGCTCTTCCAAGAACCGGTGCATCGTTAATACCGTCTCCGACAAATGCCAGATTTGCCTTCGCCGGCTTCTCAGCCAGAAGTCTTTCTACCTGCTCCACCTTATCTCCAGGAAGCAGTTCGCTGTGAACCTCATCAATACCAAGATCTGCTGCCACCTGGTCTGCCACCTGTTTCGCATCTCCCGTCAACATGATTGTCTTCTGAATTCCTGCCTGTTTCAGTTTCGCGATTGCTTCTTTAGAAGTCGGTTTCTCAACATCTGAAATCACAATGTGTCCTGCATATTCGCCATCAATTGCCATATGTATGATTGTTCCTACTTTATGACATGATTTATATGGAATACCAAGGCGATCCATCAGCTTAACATTTCCTGCTGCAACACTTCTACCATCTACCTTCGCTGTAATTCCATTTCCACTAATCTCTTCAATCTCGCTAACACGCGAACGATCCAGTTCTTTTCCGTAAGCCCTCTGAATACTCTTGCTGATTGGATGGGACGACGCACTCTCTGCAAGTGCCGCATACTCTAAGAGTTGCTTTTCTTCCATCTGATTATGATGTACTCCGACCACTTCAAAAATTCCCTGTGTCAAAGTTCCTGTCTTGTCAAAAACAACATATTTTGTCTTGGACAGTGCCTCGAGATAATTGGATCCTTTCACCAGAATTCCCTCATGACTTGCCCCACCGATTCCTGCGAAAAAGCTAAGTGGGATGCTGATAACCAGCGCGCACGGACAGCTGATTACAAGAAATGTCAGTGCTCTGTAGATCCAGTCATTCCACTGCGGTGCAGCTCCCATTGCAAACATTCTCACAAGTGGTGGAAGCACTGCAAGTGCAAGTGCGCCATAGCATACCGCCGGTGTATAATATTTCGCAAATTTAGAAATAAAGTTCTCTGATCTTGATTTTCTGGATGTAGATTCTTCTACCAGTTCCAGTACCTTGGATACCGTTGATTCTCCGAACTCTTTTGTTGTACGGATCTTCAACACACCTGTCAGATTGATACAGCCACTGATGATCTCATCTCCGGCCTTCGCTTCTCTCGGAACGCTTTCACCGGTCAACGCACTTGTATTCAGTGTAGAGGTTCCCTCTACAACCACACCGTCGATTGGCACTTTTTCTCCCGGCTGAACAATAATCACTGTTCCGATCTCAACTTCATCCGGATCCACCTGTTCAAGACTTCCATCCTGCTCTATGTTCGCATAATCCGGACGGATATCCATCAGTTCACTGATATTTCTACGGCTCTTTCCAACTGCATAGCTCTGAAAAAGTTCACCGATCTGATAAAACAGCATAACAGCAACCGCTTCATTAAAGTCTCCGGACTTCTCATAAAATGCAATCGCAATCGCACCGACCGTGGCAACTGCCATCAGGAAATTCTCATCAAATACCTGACGGTTTAAGATTCCCTTCCATGCTTTCTTCAAAATATCGTAACCAACGATCAGATATGGAATCAAAAACAATACAAATCTGATAATTCCTGTTACCGGAAGGAAATTCAATAGAATCAGGAGCACCGCCGCAGCGATGATCCTGGTCAGCATCTTCTTCTGCTTCTTCGTCATTCTTCTCACCCTCTTACAGGTAGATCTCGCAATCGTCTTCTACCTTCTTACAGTTCTTCAGAACGTCTTTCATAACGCTCTTTGCATCCTGTCCCTCTTCAAACTCAACGATCATCTTCTGTGTCATGAAATTCACTGTTGCATTCTGAACACCTGCTGTGTTCTTTGCTGCATCTTCCATCTTGTTCGCACAATTTGCACAATCCACTTCAATCTTATAAGTCTTCTTCATCTTTCTCTTCTCCTTTGATCTTGTTTTTTGACTTTCATCAAACATGTTTCCTATTCATTTTCATTAAACGATTAAGCATTCGTTTAATCTTTATATTTACATTATAGCCAACCAAATGAAAAAGTCAATACATTTTGGTATTTTTATGTTACAATACCTTTATGATTATAGAGTTGCCAAAGGCGCTATTGAATTTCAATACCGAATAAAAGGAGATTGTTTATGACTGACCATATTTTACCACATAATCATGGTGAACATCTGAATACAGAACTTCTTATAGATAATATTGCAAAGACGGAGGATTTCCAGATTGTTGCTGACCTGTTCAAGGTCCTCGGAGATAACAGCAGGGTACGCATTTTCTGGCTTCTCTGCCACTGCGAAGAATGTGTGATCAACATTTCTTCCATGATGGACATGAGTAGCCCGGCTGTCTCTCACCATCTCCGCCAGCTGAAATCTTACGGACTGATCACAAGCCGCAGAGAGGGGAAAGAAGTTTACTACAAAGCAGCCGACACAAACCAGGCACAGCTGCTGCATCATATGATCGAGCAGGTGATCAAAATCACATGTCCCGAAGCTTAACTGTTATTACTGCAATATCACGCAATTAAACAAGTATATCAAAACGGAAAGATATGAATTTCTCAGAGATATTCACATCTTTCCGTTTTCTCATTGGATTTATTCACATTTATAAAAAAGTTTTACACTTCACCGTTTTTGAACTTGATGATCATCTCGTTTGTCAAACTGTCTCTGCTCGGCTCCACCGGAATCTCATCCCTTTGAAACCATTCTGCCAGTGCCAGTTCTTCCCGATCTAATGTAATTTCTTCCTCTCCATCCAGGTCGCAATAGAACCCCATCAGGATCGTATCACTGAAAGACCACGGCTGGCTCTTATAATAACGTATGTTCTTGACTTTCAGCCCGACTTCTTCCATTACTTCACGCTGAACAGTCTCCTCGATTGTTTCTCCAATCTCGGTAAATCCTGCAAGAAGTGCATATTTTTTATATGCTCTTCCAGCGTATTTTGACATGAGAATCTTGTCACCATCAGTTACTCCTATGATAACTGCCGGGCAGATTTTCGGAAATTCCATATTGCCACAATGATCGCAACGCATCATACGTTCTTTTTCATCATGTCTCATCTTATGTCCACAGCGTCCACAGAACTTGCGATTACGATACCAGTTGTTCAACTGATAACCGGTAATTCCGGCAAATGCAAGATACTGCGGTTCTGCATAACGGAAAGATTCTTTATTCTCCATTGTAAACTCTGACAACCGTTCACGACTAATATTCTGTACCAGATAAAAGCGTTCCTCGTCAATCGTAAACAGATAAACTGCTTCTTCATAAATTTCTTCATTAAGCCGTTCCAAATCACGAAATCTTGGAAATTCAATTCCATCTTTCCTTTTCTTCAGCAGTGCACTTTGTCCTTCGTAATACAATGCATAGCTCTGCGCATCCGGAGGGCATGGTCTGTACTGGTTATCAAACTGATGTGGCTGTATATCCTGAATCATAATTCTGTTCCTTCTTTCTTAAACATAGAACCAAGAACCCAGAGTACTCCGCCTGCTCCGATTGCAAAGTCTCCCAAATTATAAGTTACTTGTTCCAGCTTTTTCTTTTCTGTCTTAATCCCGATGTAATCAACCACCTTCTCTTTATGATAACGGTCTGCCAGATTACTCCACGCACCCGCTGCCGCAAGTGTGATTCCTGCTTTTTTCAAAACATGATTGTTTCCAAGAAGTGTCAGCATCTGTGTCACTGTCACAATACCTGTTCCTGCTTCTGTAAGCTTTTTCACCTTTTCCGGTTTATTTGCAAAAACTCCCAGGCAGATTCCCGGATTATGGACACGCCGGAGTTCCAACTTCTCTGCCAGCTTCCTCTTCTCTCCCATCTTCAAGTTCTTTTCTACATAATCTTTTATCCATTGATCCAAAAGGAATACCGCTGTTCCGGCCAACGGGTAGAATTTATTTTTCTTCACACTATCATCTCCCAGTTATTTTAAGTCACCTTTCCTATAACCTGTGTATTTCCACTGTTTCTTTACAGCATTTCCAGAAAATCATTTTCTGAAATGATCGGAACTCCGAGATCTCTTGCCTTTTTATTTTTTGAAGATGTGGAATTTACGTCATTGTTGATCAAATAATTTGTCTTTGATGTGACACTTCCCGTCACCTTACCGCCACGTTTTTCAATCTCAGCCTTTACCTCTGCACGATTTGCAAAATGTTCAACACTTCCGGTAATAACAAAGTTCACTCCGGCGAATTTCTGGCTGTCTTCTGTTACTTCCTCTTCTTCTAATTCCACTTCGCTAAGAAGTCGCTTAAAGATTTCCTGATGCTCTTCCTCTTTAAAATAATCTACATAGCTTTTCGCCATGACTGCTCCGACACCCTGGATCTCAACCAGTTCTGCCTCTTCTGCCTGAAGCACGCGTTGCGAATCATTTCCAAGTGCCCGGCAGATTACCTTAGCATTCGCACTTCCGATTCCCGGAATTCCGAGACCATAAACCAGTCTTGCAAGTGTTGTCTTTCTTGCCTTTTCAATACTGCTCTGCAGTTTCAGGAAAGATTTTTCGCCAAAGCCATCCATTGTCATGATCTCATCTCTGTAGTTATCAAGATGGAAGAGATCTGTAAAGTCTTTCACATAGCCGTGGAAAATGAATTTCTCCAGTGTTGCCTCTGAAAGACCCTCAATATTCATCGCATCTCTGCTCGCAAAAAGTGCAAAGGACTTCACATGCTTTGCCTGACACTTCGGATTGGTACAATACAGCGTCTTTGTCTCATTTTCCATAGAGATTTTCGTCTCACCTCCACAGACCGGACAAACTTTTGGAATATCTTTCACTCCACTTCTTGTCAGATTCTCCGCAATCTGCGGAATAATCATGTTCGCCTTGTATACCTGGATCTCATCTCCAACACCAAGTTCAAGTTCTTCCATGATGCTGATATTATGGACGCTTGCACGGCTGACTGTCGTTCCTTCAAGCTCTACCGGCTCAAAAACCGCCACCGGATTGATCAGACCTGTTCTTGACGGACTCCACTCAATCTCAAGCAACTTTGTGTTGCGGATCTCATCTGCCCATTTGAAGGCAAAGGAATCTCTTGGGAACTTCGCTGTTGTTCCAAGTGACTGTCCGTAAGCAATATCATCATACACAAGCACAAGACCGTCCGATGGAACTTCGTTGTGCTCAATCTCACGGGCAAACCATGCCACTTCCTCTTCAATCGTATCTCTTGTCACTTCATGGTTCTCCACAACATCAAATCCCTGGTTTTCAAGCCACTGCATCTGATATTTTCTGGAATTCTGGAAGTCCACGCCTTCTGCACGAACGAGTGTAAATGCGTAGAACCTTACATTTCTCTTTGCAGTGATTTCATTATTCAGCTGACGAACAGAACCGCTGCAAAGATTTCGTGGATTCTTATATTTCGCATCTACATCCTCAATCTCTTCATTGATCTTCTCGAAATCTTTATAGGAAATAACTGCCTCTCCTCGCAGTACAAGTTCTCCCTGATATGGAATCTTAAGCGGTACATTTTTAAATACTTTCGCATTGTTTGTAATGACCTCACCGATCACTCCGTTTCCTCTGGTGACTGCCTTCGCAAGTTCTCCGTTCTGATAGGTCAGAACAACAGTAAGTCCATCCAGTTTCCAGGAGATTAATGCTTTTTGTCCGCCTAGGAATTCCTTCAGCCTTTCTACATCTTTCGTTTTGTCCAGAGAAAGCATCGGACGCTCATGACGTTCTTTCGGGAGCTCACTGAGTACTTCATATCCAACATTTACCGTCGGACTGTTTGCCATTCTCGTACCAAGCTTCTCTTCCAACTCCTGCAGTTCATCATAGAGCTTGTCATACTCGTAGTTGCTCATAATCTCTGTATTTTCCTGCTCATAAGAACGTCTCGCTCTGTTCAGAAGTTCCACCAGTTCTCGCATGTGATTCATTTCTTTCTGCTCATCCATCATCACTTCTTCCCTTTCCCATGTCTCGTTCTATTATCTTGTGTTGCTGCCCACTGTTCCTGATATTTTCCACCGGGCAATGCAGAAGAATCTTTCAGCTGATCATATAATTCGTTCAATTCCTGATCTGTCAGTTTTCTGTACTGTCCATCCTTCAATCCATCCAGTGTGATATTCATCACGCGGACGCGTAAAAGATCCTTCACTTCATATCCAAGAGCCTCACACATTCTGCGGATCTGACGGTTCAACCCCTGTGTCAGGATTATGGAAAATGTATATTTACCGATTTTTTTCACTGTACACGGACGTGTTACGGTATCAAGAATCGGAACTCCTGCTGCCATCTTCTTTAAGAATTCTTCCGTAATCTCTTTATCAACAGTTACTTTATATTCTTTCTCATGTTTATTGGCTGCACGCATCATTTTATTGATGATATCACCGTTGTTCGTCATCAGAAGGAGTCCGTGAGAATCCTTATCAAGTCGTCCGATATAAGTCACACGCACCGGATAATTCAGGAAACGGACAATGCTGTCCCTCTCTCTGCGTTCTTCTGTACAAACGATTCCACGCGGTTTATTTACTGCCAGCACGATCATCTCGTCCTGTTTTGAGACAACTTTATTTCCAACTTTCACAACCTGTCCCGGCACGATACGCATACCGGTCTGCGCACGCTGTCCATCAACTGTCACGCGTCCAGTCTCAATGAGGCGGTCTGCCTCCCTTCTGGAACACACGCCCGCCTCGCTCAAATATTTATTCAGCCTTACCGGCTCACTCTTCTGTAAAAATTCTTCTTTGATTCGATTACTCAACTGCAAACACTCCACTTATATTATTGTCTTTGAAAAATGTATTTCCACTGTATAAAAACAGAACCTCTGAGATTCTGTAGGAATCCATAAGATCATTGATCGTTCCGCTGTAATATCTCGGATCCACAACTACGATTTCTCTGTAGTATGGTGTCAGGAACGGGATAAATGAATTTGCGAAGGAATCTTTCACAAGGAGAAGACGCTTTGTGCTTGTAGAAACTGTACGGATATCAAGAAGGGATGAATTTCCTCCTAGAAATACCGTATACTGATCTTTCTCCTTTAATTTAGAAGAATCATATAAGGATGTGGAACGCTTTCCTTCATCCACGTAATCCACGATCAAGTCTGTATCTTCTTCTGTCGGCACATAAATATCAATCTGTTCCTTCTCTCCAAGATTCACTCCGCTTTTTGATGCCAGCATTCCGTTAAAGCTGTCTGAAACTGCGTAGGAAACATAGTTTCCTGAAAGATCTCCTTCAATCCCAAGGGATGGTGCTGCCGCCTGAAATGCATAAAATGCACCAAGTGTCGTCCAGTGATGATCTGTTTTGTAATAAATCTTCTCTGTCTTATGTTTATTCAATTCCGTTGACACGTCAATCCACTCAACGCTATCTCCAAGATCCTTACGAACCATACTGAACATCTGTGTCTGATCCTCCGGCTTCGCAAGTGCCGGAAGGGAATGATTCAATACATTTGCTGCATCCGGAACAAGCATCATACGAACCGGAATCTTGGACTGACTCTCTGAAAATGATTTGATTGCCTTAATATTTGCGGCAAGATGATTCTCATCTGCAACTTCAATCTGTTCTAAAAGCTGCCCATTCGTTCCGATATAGACACCGTTTTCCAGACGACTTCCACCAATCCGGTCCACCGTAACTTTCAGCTTTCTCCACATGTCTCTTCCAACAAACTGATCATCCATATAAGCTTCAAATTTTTCATCATAATCTCCGCTTATCAGACTGCTCAGGCGAAACTTTGGCTTCGTTGCAAGCATACGGTTCTCCTGCACTGATTTTTCTCTGTCAGGCACAATAACATTTATAATAAGGAATAGAAACAAGGTCAGAATAAATATAATACCAACCAATTTCTCCTGTACTTTTCTCTGTCTATCTTTCTTCATCTTTTCACCTTAATTGTTGTCGTTCACTGTTTTCTATAACTCTCTAGAATCTAAAGTACAAAAACGGATTGTACGTATCTGCGATCAGATAAGCAACTGATATTGCCAGCATTCCAAAGAAAACAACCAGTGTGATTACAGTCCGTACTGTATGATTCTCAGACACATTCAGGATTGCACGGAGCATTCTTGATCCAAGTGTTGTTGATCCAATTACTGCCAACAAGTAGAACAACCAGTGTGTCAGGATCACAAAGAATACTTCTTTACTGGCAAATCCTGCTCCGCCGCCAACCATTGCAAAGAGGTAACGAAGTGCTGCTCCAAGGCTTGGACTAAAGAAAAACACCCAGCCAACCAGCACCAGTACTAATGCATAAATATGCTGCAATACACTTGGCCACCGATCCACGATTGCCCCCCAGACATATTTCTCCAGTACGAGAACTACTCCATAATAGATTCCCCATACAATAAAATTCCATGCAGCTCCGTGCCACATTCCGGTCAGCATCCAGACAATCAAAAGGTTTACAATATTTCTTGAAATCGTCACATGATTTCCACCAAGCGGAATATATACGTATTCACGGAACCAGGAGCTCAAAGAAATGTGCCATCTGCGCCAGAATTCTGTAATACTTTTAGAAATATACGGCACATCAAAGTTCTTCTTAAACTCAAAACCGAACATTCTTCCAAGTCCGATTGCCATATCTGAATAACCGCTGAAATCAAAATAAATCTGGAATGCATAAGTAATACATCCAAGCCATGCCATCAGAACTGTCAGGTTACTTGCTGATGTCGATGAGATTTCTTCAAAAATCTTTCCCAGTGTATTTGCAAGCACTGCTTTCTTCGAAAGTCCAATAATAAAGAGCATCGCGCCCTGTCCCAACTTTCTTCCGGAGATTTTCCTTGCAGTAAGCTGCTTCTCAATATCTCCATAACAGACGATTGGTCCGGCAACCAGCTGCGGAAACATGGATACATACAGCGCATACTTCACCAGACTCTGCTGTGCTTTTACCTTGCCTCGATATACATCTACAATATAGGAAATTTCCTGAAATGTGTAAAAAGAAATTCCAATTGGTAATGCCAGTTCCCTGTACGGAATACTGATTCCGAACAACGTATTCGTACTTTCTACCAAAAATCCAAAATATTTAAAGAACACAAGCAGCACAATATTTACTGTTATTGCAAAGACCAGTGACCGCTTTGCTTTCGCCTCATTCTCACTCTTATTCTCAATATCCATTCCGCAAAAATAGTTTAACAAAATGCTGAGTATCATCAGAATGATATAAACCGGTTCACCCCAGGCATAAAAAATCAGACTGCCTGCAAGCAGCAGGAGATTCTTCCATTGCGGCGGTGCAATATAATAAACTGCCAGCATGATCGGCAGAAATAAAAACAAAAATGTAATACTACTAAATAACATCTGCTCCCCCTTCTACAGACTCTTGTCAAATGCGCTGCGATATTCAGAAGCTTTCGAAGATACTGCAAAAAAGATATATCTTCCACGAATACTTTCCTGTGAGTCCTCTAAAAGCTTCACCTGTTCCGGCAGGTAAGAATCAAAATCTTCTATTCTCTGTGCTTTTCTCTGTGCGATCGCATTTGTCACATTTTCTATCTGTGCATCATTTTTCACCTGTATCACCAGAACTTCCGCTGCTGAAATACTGGACGGAGAAGAATAATACAAAACACCCTTGTAATCTGCACTGTTCAGTCCATAATTTCTCTTGAGCATCTGGTCATCCATCTGCACAAGTTCTTTACTGTCCAATACACTGCTCAGAGCCTTTGATACTTCTGAAAAAGCCCGCTTACTTCCACTTGCATATAGCATCAATATCACAAGATATCCCACGATAATTACTAAAAGTATATATTTCATCGCAGAGATCATTCGCTGTCTTTTCTCTGTCATAGCGTTGCCACCTCCGCCATCTTTTCTGCCCAGATTGGATAGAAATTCGCCTTAAAATGAATTCCATCTTCTTCATAGTACTCATCTTCTATAATATCTGAATTATCAATGTATCCGATCTGCTTCTTTTCACACATCGCTTCTAGTTTTTCATTGTAATCTGCGATATTTGCAAGTGCCGGCTCCTTCTCTACCGCACTTTCCTGCACCGGAAAAACAGCATTCACAAAAATATGCGCATCCGGCATAGCCTTCTGAATCTTCTTAATCACATCTGAATAATCCTTGATAAACTTGTCTACATCTCCGTTTGTCTTAGTTACATCATTCATCCCATATGCCAGAAAAACAATCTGCGGATCCAGTTGTTTTGCCTGCTCGATCTGATCATCCAGTTCGCTGAAATGAATTCCAATTTTCGCAACAACACTTGATGTATTCAGTACATCATACTCTGTAAAGCTCGCCGCAATGGAATCGCCCATCACAACAGCACCGGAAAAGCGTTCCTTCATGCTTCTTGTATCGGATGAATCTCCTGTTCCATCTTTCTTTTCCAACTGATTAATCTTCTGCTCAATCGTCTTCGCATCTGCAGATTCTTTGCCTTTTATATATGCAATTCCTTCACTGGTGTCGACTGGCTTCTTTGTCAGATTGCTAACACCCTGCACTGCCAGAAGTATCACTGTAATGACCAGCGCACATCCGACCCCGATCCGAATTCCCAGTTTTTGCTTTCTTTTTATTGTTTTCTTCATATATCTATATTCTTTCTGTTTTTTATATACTGTATAGAATCCCATACTGTTTTAATAGTACATTTTTTAGCAATAAAAGTCAACAAATCTGCGCTTGTATCTCGCCATTCCTTTTAGTACAATGATAGGTAGACGATTAAGAACTTAAACAGCTGCGGAGGTATCTGATTTATATGATTTCACTGACTTTAACAAATGTAAAAAACTTCATGTCTCACCTTCTGTTAAAAGAGACATTTGACAATTTCTCTTTTATTGAAGGAGAGATTATTACGTTTAATACCTTTCGGATTGACGGGTATATGCAGAAAGATTTCTTTGATTCTGAAGAAGAGATTCCGGAATATTCTCTTTGGAAAAATCTGCGTGAATTTTGTTTTTCCTTAATTAAGGGAAAGAAAACACCGCTCGGTTTTCATTTTATCTTCAGCCTGAATTCAAAGAATATTTCCCGTCTGATTGAACAGAAAGAACTGGGACTTAATCCTGCTGACGTGCAGGGACTCTATTTGAATATACGTTACGATGGAACTCATCTCACCTGCGTAACCGGAACTTCCTTCAAGAGTTTTATGATGGATAAGACCCTGGAACGCGAATGGGATGAGATGGTAAAGAAGTTCTTTTTAAAAAAAGAGATTGAATTTGAGTTGATGTAAATTTAAAAATCTATTAGCGATGTGCGCCGCAAGGCGCACATAATAACAGCCGCCTCACGGTCAAATAATCGTGAAGCGGCTGAACTTATTACCATAAATGATGAGAAACTCATAGAACATGTTTCTCATCATTTTACTTTATTATTTTGTCAGAAGCATCATAATATCATTGCTTCTCTTAACGAATGCTGTCATCTCTTCCGGACTTAATGGCTTATGAGCAAGCATTGCAAGGTCATACAGCTGTTTGCAGATGATTGACACGTTCTCGCTGTCTTTGTTCGTTACAAGGAACTGAACAAGTGGATGGTTAGCATTGAGTACCAGTGTTGCCTGGCTTCCGAACATGGATGCATCCATGCCGCCCATACCATACATCTTCATCATCTCCTGCATTCTTCTGTTTTCCTCAGAAAGAACTGCCATAGATGCTACATTCTCATCTTTGAGCTTTTCAACTTTAACATCAAGCTTCTCATTGCCAAGCTCTTTGCGGAAGATTTCAACAAGGCTGTCTGTTGTCTTCTGGAATTCTTCCTTCTCATCTTCTGCAACTTCATCCTTCAGAGAATCATGTACATCTGCATCAATTCTCAAGAACTGAACTTCCTGATGTTTCTGCTCAAGGTATGTGATAAATGCAGAATCAATGTTATGTGTCAGAATGATCGCATCCTGTCCCTGGGCCTTGAACATGTTGATGTACTGGCTCTGCTGCACTTCATCTGTTACATAGAAGATTCTTGTCTTCTCTTCTTCCTTCGCATCTGCGTCCTTAGACTCTTCTGCGTCTGTTTTTGTTTCTTCTGCCTTAGCTTCCTCTGTCTTGGCTGCATCAGCTTCTTCGCCTTTGGCTTCTTTGATGATATCTTCGAGAGTCATGTATTTATGATCAAGATTCTTGTAAAGCATAGAATTCTTCATCTTCTCACCGAATTTCTCATCCTTCAGGCAGCCGAACTTGATGAATGGACTGATGTCATCCCAATATTTCTCATAGTTCTCACGGTCTGTCTTGAACATTCCATTCAGCTTGTCAGCAACCTTCTTGGAAATGTAATCAGCAACTTTATTTACAAATCCGTCGTTCTGCAGTGCACTACGTGATACGTTCAACGGCAGATCTGGACAGTCGATCACTCCCTTAAGTACCATAAGGAACTCTGGGATTACTTCTTTAATATTATCTGCGATAAATACCTGGTTATTGTAAAGTTTAATCTTTCCTTCGATGGAATCATACTCTGTATTGATCTTCGGGAAATAAAGGATTCCCTTTAAGTTAAACGGATAATCCATGTTCAGGTGGATCCAGAACAGTGGCTCTTTGTAATCCATGAACACCTTGCGGTAAAAATCAATATAGTCATCCTTTGTGCACTCACTTGGATTCTTTGTCCAAAGTGGGTGTGTATCACTGATAGATACCGGACGTCTTACAATCTTCGCTTTCTGCTTCGGCTCGCCCTCTTCGCCTTCCTTTGGTTCCTCTGTAATATGCTCTACTACAGTATCTGTATCAAGAACATCTGCCTCATCGATTGTATCGTACTCCGGCTCTGCATTTGCCTTGGAGAGGAAGATCTCTACCGGCATGAAAGAACAATATCTCTCAAGCACTTCTCTTGCACGGTACTCGTTTGCAAATTCAAGACTATCCTCATTCAGGAACAGTGTGATCTCACTTCCAACTGTTGTCTTATTTCCTTCCTGCATCTCATACTCTGTACCGCCCTGACTTGCCCAGTGTACCGGCTTTGCGCCTTCTTTATAAGAAAGAGTATCAATCTGAACTTCGTCTGCTACCATGAATGCAGAATAGAATCCAAGTCCGAAGTGTCCAATCATCTCATCGTCTGTTGTCTTATCTTTATATTTCTCAAGGAACTGTGTTGCACCTGAAAATGCGATCTGAGTGATATACTCCTCTACTTCTTCTGCTGTCATACCAAGTCCGTTATCGATAAACTTCATTGTCTTCTCTTCTGGATTGACAATTACTTCAATCTTCGGTTTATAATCTTCCGGGAGTTCATATTCTCCCATCATGTCCAGCTTTTTCAACTTAGTGATCGCATCACATCCGTTGGATACGAGTTCACGTACAAAGATATCATGATCGGAATAAACCCATTTCTTGATAATAGGAAAAATGTTTTCGCTGTCAATTGATAAAGTACCTTTTTTAACTGCCATTTTACTGCACTCCTTTTTATTTATAATCTATCCGTAACTGCTCAGTTACGTTTCTTTTAATATCGGCTGTCAATCAGCTTTTTCGCTGATATCGATAGTATATTTGCCTGCCTAATGGACATTCTAGTACAGCAAAATTTAAAAGTCAATAGAAAATTAGCACTCCTTTCAAAAGAGTGCTAATAATTTCGTTAAAAGTATAAAGTTTTTATGAACTATACTGTTTCCGGCTCCGGATAATCCTCTCCAAATGTCTCAACAGTAACTTTCTTCATTACCTGTTTCTCCAGCGGACGATCACTGTAGTCTGTTGCTGTCTCAGCAATCTTATTCACTACATCCATTCCTTCTGTGATCTTACCAAATGCAGCATAAGCTCCGTCAAGATGTGGTGCTTTCTTATGCATAATGAAGAACTGGCTTCCTGCTGAATCCGGATGCATTGCACGTGCCATAGAAAGAACTCCTGCATCATGTACAAGGTTGTTCTCTACACCGTTCTGCGCGAACTCACCTTTGATTGAGTATCCCGGGCCACCCATTCCTGTTCCGTCCGGATCTCCGCCCTGGATCATGAATCCGCTGATCACGCGGTGGAAGATTACTCCGTCATAGAAGCCTTTTTTTACAAGTGATACAAAGTTGTTCACTGTGTTCGGTGCTACTTCCGGATACAGTTCTGCTTTCATGATATCGCCATTTTCCATCTCAAATGTAACTACTGGATTTGCCATGTTTAATTCCTCTTTTCTTCTATAATAATCGTTCGCAGTTTTCTATACACTGTGAATAGTCTTATTGTAGCGGATTTATTTCATAACTTCAACCATCATTCTTCTTCATATGGTTGAAATGTACACTTTCCCCTCCTTTTTTTAGTCACTCGTGACATTGTTGATTTTCGTGCCTAACGCTATACTAAGTACATAAGTTAAACAAACCAAAATCAACTACCAATTAAAAAACAAAACCAAATTTAGTCAAACAAGTAAAAAATAATCATTTAAGGAGGCACTTATAATGGCAAGTTTATCTCTTCAGGGAATTCAGAAAATTTATCCTAACGGATTTCACGCAGTAAAAGATTTCAATCTTGAAATCGCTGACAAGGAGTTCATCATCTTCGTAGGACCATCAGGATGTGGTAAATCTACAACACTTCGTATGATCGCTGGTCTGGAGGATATCTCTGGCGGTACACTTAAGATCGATGGAAAAGTAATGAACGATGTAGAGCCAAAGGATCGTGATATTGCAATGGTATTCCAGAACTACGCTCTGTATCCACATATGACAGTATATGATAACATGGCTTTCGGACTGAAACTTCGTAAAGTTCCGAAAGATGAGATTGATAAGAAGGTTCGTGAGGCTGCCAAGATCCTTGATCTTGAGAAACTGCTCGACCGTAAACCGAAGGCCCTTTCCGGTGGACAGAGACAGCGTGTTGCTATGGGACGTGCTATCGTTCGTAATCCTAAGGTATTCCTTATGGATGAGCCACTTTCCAACCTGGATGCTAAACTGAGAGTTCAGATGCGTATCGAGATTTCCAAGCTTCATGAGAATCTGGGTGCTACAATCATCTACGTAACACATGACCAGACAGAAGCTATGACACTTGGAACAAGAATCGTTGTTATGAAAGACGGAGTTGTCCAGCAGGTAGATACACCACAGGCACTTTACAATACACCATGCAACCTGTTCGTAGCAGGATTCATCGGATCACCTCAGATGAACTTCATGGATGCAAAATGTACAATTAAGGGAAATGATGTTACTCTTACAGTTGGAAAACATGTTCTTAAGGTACCGGCTTCTAAGAAGCAGGCACTGATCGATGGCGGATACGATGGAAAGACAGTTGTTCTTGGTATTCGTCCGGAAGATGTACATGATTCACAGGCGTTCATCAGCAACTCTCCTGACAGCGTAATTGAGTCTACAATCAAAGTTTACGAGCTGCTTGGAGCAGAAGTATTCCTGTACTTCGATGTTGAGGGAACTCAGATGACAGCACGTGTTAACCCACGTACAACACTCAGAACTGGAGATCATGCTGTATTTGCACTTGATATGGAAAAAATTCATCTCTTTGACAAAGACACAGAGTTGACTATTACAAACTAATCCTTTACAATTAAACTAAACACGGAGGGGGCTGTACTTTTCTCGGAAGGTGCAGCCTTTCTTCCATCTATTATTATTTTATTTACGGAGATTACTATGGCTAATACATCCGAACTTGAAAAAGGACTCAATGAATTAAAACGTTTGACCGGAATCACACTTACAGTGACTGCCGAAGATTCTGAACAGGAGCAGATGGCCCTGGAACAGATTCGCTGTCTCTGCCTTGCCTACCGGGAAAAATATAATAAAAATGATTTTCTTATGGGACTGATGACCGGTGGTGTTCCTTCCTATGATGTACAGCAGCGTGCCGCACGGCTCCACATTGCACCGGAAGAGGAGCGAATCCTCTTTCTGATTGAAATGAAAGAACCTGACGAGATTGTTGCAGAGATCCTTAAAAATCTGTTTCCTTCTCAAACAAAAGCTTATATTGTTCCTGTTTCAAAAGAGCGACTGGCTGTATTATATCCATTTCATGAGACAAAGGATTCCAAAGATTCTGCTGATGAATATGCAAGACATCTGGCTCATGCGATTGTTGATACACTGAATGCGGAAGCTCTTGCACATGTTCAGGTTTCTTTTAGTCAGATGATTCCTTCTCTTTTGGAATTATCCGTGGCTTTTCGGGAGGCAAGCCTTGCACTGAAGGTTGGAAAACTCTTCTATCCGGAACAGACTGTCTTTCCATACAATAAACTGGGGATTGGACGCCTGATTTATCAACTTCCTGCTTCTCTGTGCGAAAGCTTTCTCCAGGAAGTTTTCTTAGACGAGATTCCTGACAAGTTGGACGATGAGACGCTCTTGACGATTAACCGTTTTCTTCAGAACAATCTGAACATTGCTGAGACTTCACGCCAGCTCCATATGCACCGCAACACGCTGATCTATCGTCTGGAACAGATTGAAAAGCGTACCGGTCTTGATTTGAGACAGTTTGAAGATGCAATGACATTTAAGATTGCAACAATGGTTATGAACTATCTTCATGCTGAAAAAGGAAAAAATTGCACTGCGGTGTAATTGATATATATTAAATACTATATAAGAAAGGACTTATAACTTATGAATGACGCATTATGTGAACATATTGTAGCCAGAAAATCAAAACCAATGGATTTTGTTATCCGTATTCTTATTATTGTTGTGATCGTTGCAATCGCAATCGGAGGAATGCCATTTCTTGGATTCTTTGCTTTTGCTCTTGCAGCAGTCCTGGCTTTGCTTGCTTATTATTTTGCATTTCCACTCTTAAATGTGGAGTATGAATATTCCCTTCTGAACCACGATCTGGAGATTGATGCAATTTACAGCAAAGAGAAAAGAAAATCCAAAATGAATCTGGATATTCAGAATGCTGAGATTATTGCACCAAAAGGATCTCACCGACTGGATTCTTATCATCCGGAAACAACTTGCGATTTTTCATCCGGAAATGCAAATGCAAAGGTTTTCGCAATCATGATCCCGATCAATCAGAAAATGACTTGTGTTTATATTGAACCTGATGAAAAGATGATTGAACATATGAAACAATGGATGGGAATGAAGATGTTCGTAGATTAATATTGAATGTTTGTTTCTAACTCAGGCAAGTACCACAATCAGTAACTACTAATTGTGGTACTTGTTTTTTCTTTTCTGTCTGGTTGTAGATTACGAATTGCAATTACATACTTAAAACATCATAATCTTATTTTTCAGCAACATCTGCTATATATTTACATGCGGCAAGTGCAGCTACTGCACCGTCCGCTGCTGCTGTTGTAAGCTGACGTACTTCTTTTGTCCGGCAATCTCCTGCTGCATAGATTCCCGCTTCTGACGTCTTGCAATCTTCTCCGGCAACAATAAATCCACCCTCATCTAACTGAACAACATCAGCAAATTTTTCATTCTGTGCAATCTGTCCGACAGCTACGAAAATTCCTGAAACAGCAAGTTCTGATTCTTCTCCTGTTACTTTATTCAAAACCCGCAGACTTTCCACCATCTGCTCTCCACGGATTTCCTGAACAGTTGTATTTAAGATAAACTCTACATTTTCTTTCTCTTGCAAACGTTTTACAATCTGATCTTCTCCCCGGAATTCGTCTCTTCTGTGAATCAGATAAACTTTGCTACAGTAATTTGACAGAAATTCTGCATCCTGGAGTGCTGTACTTCCACCTCCGACAACTGCAACTTCTCTTCCCCGGAAAAACATTCCATCACAAGTCGCACAGTATGAAACTCCTGCACCTGTCAGACGTTCCTCTCCCGGAACTCCAAGATGGCGGTGTGTCACACCAGTAGCAAGAATAATGCTTTTGCATTCATATTCTTTTTCCGTTGTTACAATCACTTTATAATCCGCTTCTTCACGGATACCTGTCACCTGCTCCATTATGGTCTGTGTTCCCAGCTTTACTGCCTGATCCATCAGATTCATAGAGAATTCACTGCCGCTCACACTTGCAATTCCCGGATAATTTTCTACATTCGGAGAAGATGTGATCTGACCACCGAAGGTTGTTCCCTCGAAGAGTACGGTCTGCTTTCCTGCACGCTGGCCATAGATAGCCGCAGTCATCCCTGCAGTTCCGCCACCGATGATTCCAATATCATAAATTCCCATATTTTTCCTTTCCCAACAAACTGTTTCTACATTTTCTGATTGCTGTAATTCATTTTTTCATTTACGCTAAACTGTAAGATGTTTCAATCACTTCTTACATATTTCTGGACATATCTGCGCAGACTTTCTCTGCCTCGATCACTGCGCTTCTAAGTCCAAATTTCTCAAGTACACGTACTGCCTCAATCGTTGTTCCTGCCGGTGAACATACCATATCTTTCAGTTCTCCCGGATGCTTTCCTGTCTCGAGTACCATCTTTGCACTTCCAAGTACTGCCTGTGCTGCGAACTGATACGCCTGTGATCTAGGCATTCCCTCAGCTACCGCTCCGTCTGCCATTGCCTCGATAATCATAAAGATATATGCCGGCGAACTTCCGCTGACTGCAACAACTGCATCGATCAAATGCTCCGGCACGATTTCTACTTTACCAAAAGAACTAAGAAGCTCCAGTGCATAGTTCTTTTCTTCTTCTGTCACTGCATCATTCGGGCATGCCGCTGTCATTCCCTCTCCAACTAATGCTGGTGTATTCGGCATTGTTCTTACAATCTTAACTTTCTTTCCAAACTGCTCTTCGAGCCATGCGAGAGTCTTGCCCGGTGCGATTGTAATAATCAGCTGGTCTTCTCTTACTGCATCTTTGATCTCAGCAATTGTCTGTGCATAGAACTGTGGTTTTACAGAGAGAACTAATACTTCTGCTTTCTGTGTTACTTCTATATTATCTGCTGTCACATGAATTCCATGCTCTTTTTTCGCACGTTCACGTCCTGCTTCCATAATATCTGAACCGATGATCTCTTCCGGGGCAATAATTCCCTTTTTAATGATTCCGCCCATGATTGCTCCTGCCATATTTCCTGTTCCGATAAATCCTAATTTCATGATCTTAAGTCTCCTTTTCTTTTACCATTACTGTTCTAAGAACCGTGTCCAGTAACCTTTTATCTACATGTATCCGTCTCTCACCCAGAATTTTTTCTCATCCTCTAATGGAATTTCTTCTGTGTCCATCCAGTCGATTGTAATAAACTGATTTCTGTTCAGCCCTTTTAGCAGTTCATTGATCAGCCATTCGCGTCCCTGAACTTCCATTGTAACGGTTCCATCCCATTCGTTCTGAACCCAGCCAACCAGATTTAGTGAATTCGCCAGATATTTCGCTGTATAGCGGAATCCAACACCCTGTACACGACCGTGAAAAACAATGTGCTTTCTAACTTCTGCCATATCTGATCACTCCCTTGAAGCAATTTATGTTGTACACTACCGTTATTCTAACATATTTTTTTACCTTGTACAGTTCTTTTCGGTAAACAGTTCCTGCTTCCCGTGTTATAATGGGAATAACTTTTCTGAAGGAGGACTTCGAGAACGAATGAGTAATTATGAAACATCACAGACTTCTGATCTGAAAGAATTGATAAATAAATTACGAGATACACAGACTCTCTCTAAAACTGAATGGATTCGGCTAATTGACGGAAGAACCCCTGAACTTGCCGACTATTTATTTGAAAATGCGCGCGAAGTACGAATCACTCACTATGGACATAATGTTTATGTCCGCGGACTAATTGAATTCACTAACTATTGTCGTAATGATTGTTATTACTGCGGTATCCGCAAAAGTAATCTGAATGCACATCGCTACCGTCTTACCAAAGAAGAGATTCTTAACTGTTGCAGAACCGGTTATGAACTTGGTTTCCGCACCTTCGTTCTTCAAGGTGGAGAGGATGGCTGGTTCACGGTTCCGCGTCTGGCTGATATTGTCTCTGACATCCATAAGAACTGGCCGGACTGTGCGATCACGCTTTCTGTTGGAGAGATGGAACATGATGCATACCAGACTTTATTTGATGCCGGTGCTGACCGCTATTTACTTCGTCATGAAACTTATGATGAAGCACATTACCGCATGCTTCATCCTGCTTCCTTAAGTGCGCGTCACCGTCAAAACTGTCTGTGGGATTTAAAATCGATTGGCTATCAGATTGGAACCGGATTCATGGTCGGTGCACCTTTCCAGACAACTGAGAATCTTGCTGATGATATGCTTTTCTTAAAAGAATTGAATCCGCATATGGTTGGGATTGGTCCGTTTATCCCTCACCACGACACACAGTTTGCTGAGGAACCTGCCGGAACGTTGGAATTGACACTTTATCTGCTTGGGCTGATCCGTCTTATGCTACCGAAAGTACTTCTCCCGGCAACAACCGCCCTCGGTACGATTTCTCCCACCGGAAGGGAACAGGGAATTCTCGCAGGAGCTAATGTCGTTATGCCAAACCTTTCTCCAACAGAAGTTCGCAAAGATTATCTGCTTTATGATAACAAGATCTGCACCGGTGATGAATCGGCACAGTGCAAGAACTGCCTGGCCCAAAGAATGGAGTCTGTCGGATATCATGTTGTGGTAGACCGAGGAGATTCCTTGAATAAGTAAAAAGGAGGTTACTGTTCACTCCCGTGTCAATCACTTCGCTGATTGACACGGAGGATGCATGTTTTGGCTTGAATGCATCTCGCCCCATCGCCAAAGGCGATTTAAAATGGCGAGATGCGTTGCTGGTCACACATTGTGTGAACAGTAACAAAAAGAGTCCATGGTATGCGACATATCGCATTTCCATGGACTCCTTTTCTATTCACACCTCGCCTCACAGCACAGTGTCATTTTTTCATTTTCTCTACTAGCTATAAGAATTACTCTACAACGGCTAAGATCTCGATCTCAACGAGAACAGCCTTCGGAAGATCCTTAACTGCTACGCATGAACGAGCTGGTTTGCTTGTGAAGTATTTCTCGTATACTCCGTTGAATGCTCCGAAATCAGCGATATCTGCAAGGAAGCATGTTGTCTTTACGACATTGTCAAAGCTTGATCCAGCTTCTTCAAGAACAGCAGCGATGTTAGCGATAACCTGCTCTGTCTGTCCTTCGATTGTTGTGGCATCTACATCACCTGTAGCCGGGTTGATCGGGATCTGGCCTGAAGCGTATAACATTCCGTTAACTACCTTTGCCTGAGAATATGGTCCGATTGCAGCTGGTGCCTTTGGTGTTGAAATTGTTTTCATTGAATTCTACCTCCTGATTTATTGAAATTATAAGTTCTTAATGAAATTATATAACGTTAAAATCGTTTAGTCAATAAAATTTCATTCACTTAACTATTTTTCATTGACTTCTTTTTCACACAAACCAGCATATCCATGATAAAATAAAACCATCAATATACTATTTGTCTGTTTTGACCGAACAAAACTGGATATCTTTCACACAGACAGAAAGGACGCATGATTATGCCAACCGGAAATTTAAAATTAACTTCACTTGACAAAAAGATTCTGCACTCATACTGTCAGACACTCGATGGACTTTCCAATTATCTTGGAAATGGATACGAGATTGTCCTTCACAGTCTGGAAGATTATGAACACTCTGCAATCAAGGTCATCAACGGATATCACACAGGACGTACCGAAGGTGCACCGATTACCGACCTTGCGTTGAAGATGCTCGAGCAGATCCGTCGAAATGAAGAAAATGACCATGGTGTTATTTATTTTTCCACAAATGTAAAAGGAGAACCGCTGAAGTCAACTACAATTCCTGTCAAAGGAGAGAAGGACAGAATTATCGGACTGCTCTGTATCAACTTTTATATGAATACAACAATGGCAGATTTCTTCTGCAACTTTGCTGTTCCGATTCCATCTGATTCTGACGGTCTCACAGTCTCCGGTCAGATTCATGAGACATTTTCCCAGAGCAGTTCTGATCTTCTTGAGCAGACCATTCAAACCGTTCGTCAAGAAGTGTTGATGGATTCAGCAATATCGAGCACAAATAAGAATAAAGAAATCATTTTCCGACTTTACCAGCAGGGAATCTTTAATCTGAAGGATGCTGTTATCACAATTGCCGATTCATTGGGCATCAGCAAGAATACTGTATATCTGCATCTGCGCAATCTTGAGAAAGTAAATAATTAGCACTATCTGATATGCAAAACATTACTGTTTACGCAGTGAAAAGGACAAGACACTTTCATTTTATCTAACATTTCATTCGAAAGTATCCTGTCCTTTTTTCATCCTTTATTTTCCAGCCGGCATATATCTCAGAAGTTCTCCTGCCACGCTGGAGATTGGCATTGTCTGAAGCCATACATGTCCAGGTCCGGTGACAACTGTATTGAACACACCTTCACCGCCGAATACCATATTCTTAAGTCCCGGTACTGTCTGAATCTCCATACTGCAAGTTGCATCCATTGCTGCAAGATATCCGGTATCCACTACAATCTGTTGTCCCGGTCTCAGTTCATACTCTACCACATGTCCATCAAATTCAAGAAATGCTATTCCATTTCCCGAAAGTCTCTGCATGATGAACCCTTCTCCGCCGAAGAATCCTGCTCCGAATTTCTTTTGGAAGAAAATAGAAAGATCAACACCTTCTTCTGAAGCGAGAAATCCTGACTTCTGTACGATCAACTCCTGTCCCGGTGCAATCTGGCGTGCTACAATCTGTCCCGGAAAACTGGATGCGAATGCGATCATCCCATTACCTCCCGTTGCTGTATAACGGTTCTGGAACAGTGCCTCACCTGAAAACATTCTTCCAAATGCTTTTCCGATTCCTCCGTTGGAAGTTGTCTCCATTTTCATATTCGGAGACATCCAACTCATAGAACCGCGTTCTGTAATCATTCTTTCTCCATTCTCCAGATAGCAGACCACTACCGGAAGGGTATCACCTTTGATTTCATATCTCATGGTTTATTCCTCCTAAATCATTCTTCCTAACATATTCTGTAAAGTTCCATCTATTCTAACAATACTATTCTTTTACAACATTTTCCAGTCCCTAATCTTCTTTTTTCTCGCTCATTTCTAATTTAGGAAGTATAATCTCTGCCTTGAACAGGTCTGCTTCTGTTGTAATATTCAAGTTTCCATGCTGCAGCTGTGCAAAGCTCTTGGCAATTGCCAGGCCAAGTCCAGATCCTTCGGTATTTCTTGAAGAATCTCCTCTTACAAAACGATCCGTGATCTCCTCTGTATTGAAATTCAATTCCCCTGCGGAAACATTTTTCATAAAAATCTGCACGTCATTCGGCCGCTCATTCATTTCTATATAAACTCTCGTATGCGGCATTGCATATTTTGTAATATTAACAATCAAGTTCTCAAAAATTCGATATGTTTTTTCACTATCCAGCCAGAGAACTACTTTGTCCTCCGGAAGTTTCCAACGGAATTCCAGATGTGCTTCTCTAATCTTTTCCTCATTCTCAAGCTCCGCCTGACGGATCACTCCTACGAGATCCACTTTCATGTAATTCATCTGGATAGTCTTACTTGCTGCCTTACTCATCTCAAAAAGATCCTCGATCAGGGCTTTCAGACGAAGAGATTTTCTCTCAAGTACTTCTGTATATTCTTTTCTCTTTTCTTCGTCTTTTTCATTCTTTAAAAGATCAATGTAAGTAATGATTGCTGTCAGCGGCGTACGGAGATCATGAGAGACATTTGTCACAAGCTCTGTCTTCATACGCTCATTTTTCACTTCTTCATCCACCGCCTTCTTGAATCCGCTCTGAATCTTCTTTAATTCATCCTGAATCGGACGGAAGATTCCGACATCACCTTCGATTGGAAGATCTAGCTGTCCTTCTGCAAGCTGATTTGTTGATTTAAGCAGAAGCTGATATTTCTTCTTGATTCCATTTAGCACTTTCTTCATTACAAAGAATAAAATGATAGAATAAACAATTAATGGTATCAGTCCTATGCTGTAAGAAAATAATTTCACTACTAAGAGCAGAAGAAAATTCAGGATCACGATTCTGAGGATCCCTTTATTTCCTTTATCCCGCAGATCCATCTGAAGAATTGCTTCATATTGATGATGCAAAAATGCTTTCATATCTTTCCATGCTTTTTTCAATAAATGTCTCTTTTCATGTACTTCTCCACGATTTTCCTTTCCCCAACGGATCAGCATTCCTACTATTGTGTGTTCTTCCCAGTAATTTCTTCCCTCTGTAAATATAAGTCGAAGACTCTCTGCCACACAGAAGAAAACTCCCAGTAGGCAGAACCAGATACACCAGTTGATTCCCAGCATACTGATTGTATTCCACATAATATTTCCTGACGGGTGATAGTTCTCAAAAGACCAGTATACTAAACCTGCAAATGCATCATAGCCTATACCCAATGCAGAAATCCCCAGAATCACTGCAAGTTCGAATGGCATACGGAATAATTTTCCTTCGTATCTTCCAACTTTCGGAATACATGGAAGAAGTAATGCTGCAAGCAGAGCTCCTAAAAAGAAGAGTGCAGCGGAACTCCAGAACATGGAATAATTATAATCCACATACTCGTCTTCCTCCTGATTTGCAGAAATGAATTCATCATAATTTGCATCTGTCATCCCATAAACGATACTGATTCCGTTTGTCTGCTCTTCATCGTCAATCTGATCCTCAAGATCTGCATCCATACAATAATAAGACAGATCTTTCTCCACATCGTACGCTTCTTCCGGTGACAGTTTCGTACCGCTAACTGTTACATTTGACATTGTTCGGGATGTGCCATACTTATATTCGATTTTGAGAACATAAGAATTATCTGACTTCAAAGCCTCGTTTGTCTGGTCGTCATTTCCTGCAAGCAAGGGATTCCCTTCTTTGTCAAAGATCTGATAATCCATATATTTTTTAAAAAGAGAGAATGCACTGTCTGACATTAATTCCATCTGTTCCGATGCATCCATCGCATCTGTGACCTCGCTATAGAGAAGGCGATTTCCTGTCGCAAGGGAATAGTCCATTCGCTCAATACACTCTTCAACATCATCTTCTACTGTAAATGTTGATGCGATATTTTTTCTTACCACATAATAACTTTCCACAACACCTGCTGCGAATAAGCTAAGAATTACTATCGTTATAATTGTTCTTATCTTACGGTTGCTTTTCAAGTTTGTATCCAACACCCCACACCACCTTTAAATATTTTGGTTTCTTCGGATCGATTTCAATCTTCTCCCGAATATTTCTTACGTGTACCATGATCGTATCTGTATTAATTGCCTTTTCCTGCCATACTCTTTCGTAAATCTCTTCGGATGAAAAGACTCTTCCCGGATTCTTTGCCAAAAGAAGCAGAATCTTGTACTCGATCGGAGTTAATTTCACCGGATTGCCATCCATTGTGACTTCTACCGTATCCTCATTAATCTCAAGTCCTCCGATCACATGTACATTTTCCTGTGGTGTGAGCTTCTCCAGAAATCTTCGGTAACGTCTCAGCTGAGAATTCACACGGGCCATCAGTTCCATCGGTGTAAACGGCTTTGTCACATAATCATCCGCTCCGATGTTGAGCCCTGTGATCTTATCAACTTCCTCTGATTTTGCTGACAACATGATTACAGGAAAATCGTATTTCTCGCGCAACTTCATCGTCATACGAATTCCATCCATACGTGGCATCATGATATCAATGATTGCCAGATGGATTTCTTCCTTCTCAAGGACTTCTAATCCTTCAATGCCGTCTGCTGCCTGAAACACCTTATATCCCTGACTCTGCAGATAAATCTGTACACCTTCTCTGATCTCTTTATCATCCTCTACAATTAATACGTGATTGATCTCCATTTTGTTTCCTCCTAAAAAAATAACCTCCTTTATATATCTACAGAATACTCTGTAAATCTAAAGGAGGCTTTTATATGTTTCAAAAGATTTTCTTAAGCTTACTATAGCTTTTTTAAAAATATTGGTCTTTTAGTTCTCTGCATTCTGCTCTCTGAAGAAAATCTGACCCGTAGAAGCGTCCATTCCGTCCACAATTGCCAGTGACTCCAGCTGGAATCCAAGATTACGGATGATTCTTCCGCCTGACTGGAATCCTTTCTCAATTGCAATTCCGATACCTTCTACTGTAGCTCCTGAAGACTGAACGATCTGAATCAGTCCCTGCAGTGCACATCCGTTCGCAAGAAAATCATCAATAATAAGTACATGATCATCCTCTGAAAGGAACTTCTGTGAAACGATCACATTATTCTTACACTTATGTGTGAAAGATTCAACCTCTGCCACATACATCTCGCCGTCTAAATTGATGCTCTGAGACTTCTTTGCAAATACGACCGGTACATCAAAGTGTTCTGCTACGATACAGGCGATTCCTATACCGGAAGCTTCTATTGTAAGAATCTTATTGATGTTCTTGTCAGCAAATCTCTTCTTGAATTCTGCACCCATCTGATTCAATAGTTTAATGTCCATCTGATGATTCAGGAAACTGTCAACCTTGAGAACATTGCCCTCTTTTACAATACCGTCTTTTACAATTCTTTCTTCCAAAAAATTCATCTTTCTACCTCTTCCTCTGTAATTTCCCCAAAATGTGTTACTGCTCAGTGTAACCCCAAAAATATTTCTTAAAGTATAGCACAACTCCATATAAGAAACAACGTTAACAGGACGAAAAAATAGTACAAAAATAATTGAAAAAAAGCACTTTCCTTATCCGGTTTATCAAAACCGAATCTATGGAAAATGCTTCGCGCTATTTCTGTACAACTTTGATTCTGCCCTACAAAATTAGGGCAACAAAAAAGCGGGTGATGGGAATCGAACCCACGTATCCAGCTTGGAAGGCTGGTGTTCTACCATTGAACTACACCCGCATTTCGTGTCTTATCTCTGACACGAGTAGTATCTTATCATACTCTTTTTAAATATGCAAGTACTTTTTAAAATTTTCTTATATTTTTTATTTTCCCATCTCCTGCAGTGCACGGATAAATTCCAGATCTTCTGCACGAAGCTTCAGATTTGTCTCGTAATGAGCTCCGTTCGGTGCTGTCACATTGATCTCGATGATTGTGCCTTCCTCAACTGCATTCTGAGCTACTGCTCCTAAGAACATTGGAAACTTCGGATGATTTCTGCGAAATGTATCCATATGTCCTTTTAATTCCTGTATCTTTCCAAGCTGTGAAAAATTCATATCAACTTTCCTTTCTGCCCTGACGACTTTTACCTTATTTTTATTATGATACCTACGGATTGCTCCATTGCTATGCAATTCCCGCAATCCTCGAACACCTCAAACTCCCATAAAATGGCGTATTCACACCATTTTATTCCGTTTTCGGTGTTCGGCGTGTCAATAAGTATAAATTGCTTATTTGTGCAAGCACAAACGCAATTTATACTTTTGACACTTACATCATAATATACGAATCTGATAAAAAATACAACTTTTTTGACTTATTTTCCACTTCGTTATATAATAGGAAAAGTGACCGATGTCCCCCTTTTTACTAAATTATTTCAACCAGCAAGGACAGACATCCCGGACTTCGGTTTTCAGATTAGAGAAAAGAGGTAACATCCATGAGCAAGAGAACAGATAAGAAAAGACAGAAAAGATTTAATGAGGTACATCCGACTACCACAGCACCAGCTGCTCAGCCTGTAGTAGAGACAGCTGCACCAACAGCTGAACCTGTTCCGGAAGTGACTGTAACAGAAACAACTGCACCAGTAAATGCTGCTCCGGCATATGATCTTTTCATCCAGTATCAGAACGGCGAATATGACGCTGCTGTACTTGCAGAGAAGATTCTTGATAAATGCAAAGCTGAAGGTATGGACAGCTCCGACCTTAAGATCTATGTAAAACCTGAGGATAAGAAAGCTTACTATGCTTGTGCCGGCGGAACAGGTGCTATTGAGTTAGCTTAGACTGATAGAAAGAAAGTCTGTGAAAGAATCTATCTACTCTTAAGATTCTTTTCACAGACTTTTTATTTTGACTGTTATACCCTGATCTTTTTACTATACTCCGACCTTTTTGCAGACATCAGCAAGACAGCATCTGTCGCAATATGGTTTCGTTCTTGCAGTACATATCTCTCTTCCATGATAAACAAGACGATGGCAAAGGTCACTTCCTTCTTCTGGCGGGATAATCTTCCACAATGCCATCTCCACCTTCTTCGGCTCTTTAATTCCATCTACCAGACCGATCCGGTTTGTCAGGCGGATACAGTGTGTATCTGTCACAATTGCCGGCTTTCCAAACACATCTCCCATGATCAGATTCGCGCTCTTTCTTCCGACTCCCGGAAGTTTTAACAAAGCATCAAAATCATCAGGAACCTTTCCACCATATTCATCACGAAGCATCTTCATACAGGCACTGATATCTCTCGCCTTACTCTTTCCAAGACCACAAGGACGTACAATCTCTTCAATGTCTTCCACCGGAGCTTCTGCCAGTGCTTCTACTGTTGGATATTTCTCATAAAGACCTTCCACGACTACATTTACTCTTGCATCTGTACACTGTGCTGCCAGCCTTACACTGACCAGCAGCTTCCATGCCTGATCATAATCAAGCGTGCATCCTGCATCCGGATACTCTTTCTTCAGTCTTTCAATCACTTCAAGCGCACGCTGTTTCTTTGTCATTTATTTCACCTCGGCATTTTTCTTTAATTCTTCCATCGCATTCTTGAACTTGTCTGATACTGCTGTAGGGTTTCTTCTCAGCTGTCTCATAGCATTTACATAATTTCTGTCTGTACGTGAGCCTAATTTCTGTCTCTCACTTAATATATTGGAACGCATCTGGGCAAGTTCTTTTCTCCAGTTCCCTTTCGATTCAGACTCTTGTGCTTCATTCTCCTGTCGGACAGTACGAAGCAGTGCCTCAACCTTCTCTGAAAGCTGTGTAAGCTGTTCTTTTCGTTCTCTACGCTGTTCTTCTATCTTCGCAAGATACAATTCTTTTCTTGTCTGCTTCTCCGCTGCTTTCATCTCTTTACGCTCTTCATACAACAGATAGCTGTCCTCAAGCCTCTCCTGTACCCCTTCAGATGCACGTTTCAATCGTTCCTGAACACCTTCTGATGCATCTTTCAGTCTGTCCTGCATTTCCTCAGAAGCATCTTTCAGGCGCTCCTGCATCTTCTGGATCTGTTCTTTGCTGGCTTCAAGCTGTACAAGGATACGTTTCATATCCATAGCCTCGTTGAAGGACTGTGTGAAGTCAACTGCTGCTGCGATTGTCAGAACAAATGCAAGGATATCGGCTATTGTAACCGGAATCAACAATACCATATGTTCAAATGGAATATGTACGACCTTTACCATAAGAATGGAGAATGCTCCCCAGCACAAGCTTGCCACTGGACAAATGTATCCTCTGACATTAAATTTCAGGTTTCTATAATCCCAGTACCTTACGTGGAACAAACGCTCCATCGTAATTCCTGTAAAATACTCCAGGATTGTCGCACCGATCATTCCCATAAGAAAGACAAGCAGGATGTTATCTCTGACCGGAATCGTCACGATCAGAACAACCATTGCTCCGGAACCATAGAGCGGAAGCATCGGACCATGCATAAATCCACGGTTCACCCAACGGTGCTTTCTGACAGAAACATAACAGCTTTCCCAGATCCATCCCAGAAAACTGTAGAGAAAAAAGAATAAAACCCATTGTGATAAATCGTATTCCTGCATTTTTCTTCCCCTTTTTTAAAAGACTTCCGCGCTCTGATAAAATGTAACGCAGAAGTCTCTTTCTTGAAATCTTTGTAACTGTTTAGTTTCTCTCCTCGATCTCCATCAGCAGATCTACTCTGCGCTGATGACGGCCGCCTTCGAATTCTGTATTGATCCATGTATCAACGATCATCTTTGCAAGTTCTCCACCTACTACACGAGCTCCAAATGCAAGTATATTACAGTCATTATGTGCTCTTGACATCTTCGCTGTAAATGGCTCGCTGCAGACACATGCGCGAATTCCTTTTACTTTATTCGCTGCGAGAGAGATTCCAAGTCCTGTTCCGCAGATCAAAATCCCCTTCTCTACTTCTCCTGCTACAACTGCACGGGCCACTTTCTCTCCATACACCGGATAGTCACAGCTGTCTGTTGTATATGTTCCATAATCTACAACCTCATGACCTTTCTCTTTCAGAAATTCTACGATTTCTGCTTTCAGCTCCAGTGCGGAGTGATCGTTACCAATACCAATTTTCATTTTAACGTTCCATCCTTTCTACATTTCAAATATCAAGAATGCCTCCGCATTCTTGCTGCGAGGTGCGCGTCATGCGAATGCAGGACATATTTCTCCTGCGCACCTCTGCAATCCTGCCAGAGGCTATGTCAGATGGGAGTTTATCTCACATCTGATATACCGTTTCTATCATACCAAACTTGTACGGTCTTGTAAACTCACACCGGATTTGTTTCTAATGTAATACAAAATGTTGCTGTTCAGGATTCCCGCTTTGCCTGACAACAAAAAGAGAAGCACGAACAGCTTCTCTTTTTCCTTCTGTAAACCATCACTATGATAACTTTCTTCTGTTATGCACGTAATCCGTTCACTTTATATCTTAGAATAATGAATTAAAACGCTCCATTGCTTCTTTTGTCTTCTCATGTTTTCCAAAGGATGTCAGACGGAAATAATTCTTTCCATTTTCTCCGAATCCTGCTCCCGGTGTTCCAACAATCTGAGCATTTTCAAGGAGATAATCAAAGAACTCCCAGGACTCCATTCCCTTCGGGCACTCGAACCAGATGTATGGTGAGTTCACGCCGCCTGTAAATGAGATTCCTTTCTTCTCAAGTGTTTCAGCGATCATACGCGCATTTTCACGATAATATCCGATATTCTCCTGACACTCTTTCATGCCCTCTTCTGTGAATACCTTAGCTCCAGCATACTGAATGATATACGGTGTTCCGTTGAACTTTGTACACTGTCTTCTGTTCCACATATTGTGCAGGCTCAATTTTCCGCCATTTGATGTCTCAAACACAAGTTCTTCCGGAACAACTGTATAGGAGAAACGTGTACCTGTGAATCCTGCTGTCTTAGAAAGGGAACAGAACTCGATCGCACATTTCTTTGCGCCCTCAATCGCATAGATGCTTCTTGGAAGTGTAGGATCTGTGATAAATGCTTCGTATGCGGAATCATACAGGATCACCGCATCATTTTTCAGTGCATAGGCAACCCATGCCTCTAACTGCTCTTTATTATAGCATGCTCCTGTCGGGTTGTTCGGAGAACACAGGTAAATGATATCTGCCTTTACATTTTCATCCGGCATTGGAAGGAAATCGTTTTCTTTTGTTCCGTTCATATAGATAATATTCTTTCCATCCATTGTATTTGTATCTACATAAACAGGGTAAACCGGATCTGGAACGAGAACCACGTTATCCTTTGCAAAAAGCTCTGTAATATTTCCTGTATCACTCTTTGCGCCATCTGAAATAAAGATATCTGTAGCTTTTACTTCTACGCCATTGCGTGCGTAATAATCTGCGATTGCTTCCTGTGCAAATGCATAGCCCTGCTCCGGTCCGTATCCTTTGAATGTCTCAGATACTGCCTGAGAATCTACTGCTTCATGAAGTGCCTCGATCACACTCTTTGTCAATGGCAATGTTACATCACCGATTCCGAGACGGATAATATCCGCCGCTTTCTCCGGATGTGTTTCCTCATATACTTTTACTCTTCTTGCGATCTCTGCAAAAAGATAACTGTCTTTTACATTCTGATAATTTTCATTTAACTTTGGCATCTTGTCAAACTCCTTTCCCAGCTGCTTTCATGCTATTCACAGTATTCTGCAACCAATAACTCTAGTATTCCTATGTGTTATATTAACAGATTTTTTTTCATTCGAAAAGAAGTTGAAAAAAAGAAACAAGATTTTGTAAAATCTTGTTTCTTTGATAATAATTTCAGCACTTTAACTGTGCAAATTGATGATGCGATAAAGAACATTTTTCTTTTTTTCTTTCTTACAAAAGCCAGATGATCAGCAAAATTACCTCCACAACAAAGATCACAGGCACTGTAATCATAAATTTTGCTTTCCGTATCTTATGCCGGAAGCACATCATACCTGCGATTGCTCCTGCACTTCCACCGATCAGTGCAAGGATTAACAGCGTTTTCTCCGGAACCCTCCATGCGCCTTTCTTCGCTTTCCATTTATCAATCCCATAGGTACAAAATGCAAATAAATTGATAAATATCAGATAATACCAGAAATATTTCATAAGATGATCTCCTCCTTCAAGGCAAAGGAATAGATGATTTTCTCCTTCACCGGCTTCTCTAACAGTTGCTCCAACGCCTGGGCATAGTAATCAAGCTGTGCATGGTACAGTTCTTTCAATTGAGATGCATTTCTGACTCTATCCGTCTTATAGTCCAGTAGTACAAGCCCGTTTTCCTCCTCGAACCAGACATCAATAATTCCCTGGATGAGAATGGTCTCTTCCTTTCGATTTTCATCCGCTTCCTGACTTCTCTTCTGAATGTCCTGATAGATCTCCGGATAGATTTCTGATGCAGCTACTCCGAGAACAAATGGCTGTTCCTTCCGAAGCTTTCCATTTCCTGCTGCTTGTGTCATTCGTCTTCCACTCTCGCTATTTAAAAACGCAAGAATATCTTTCGTGCGGATACAGTCTGCCATCTCTTTTGACAGTCTCCCTGCCTGATAGAACAGTTCGATTTCTTCTTTCAGAAGTTCCTCTGTATACTCTTTTGAAAAATCATGAAGCTCGAGAAATTTATGATAAGCACTTCCCCTTGAAGCTCCTGTCAGGCCTTCTTTCTGTTCTTCCATGAAATGCGGAAGCAGTGGCAAAATCTCCGGCTCCTGAATCAATTCTTCTCCTGCTTCTTCCTGCAAAGACTCACGCTTCTTCAACTCTGAAACTGTAAATTTCAGCTTCATTTTTCCTTCTTCTTTATATGGATACAGGAAATTCATCTGCTGTTCCAGCTTTTCTTCCGCTCCCGGAAGATAAACCTTCGTTGTATCCCAGTGTTCAAGCACTTCTCTTGCGATCACTTCTGCCTGTCGCTGTGCATCTTCTGTAAAATCCATCTCTCCTGCATCAAAAATCCGGACTTTAATCGGCAATTGCTGCACCTCTTCACTTTCTGTTTTAAGAATTCCACATAAATCAGCTTCTCTCTTGAGATCTTCTTCCTGAAGAAGTGCCGGAAGAATCCAGTCCAGATAACGGTTTGCACCTTCTAACTGATAAAGGCTCAATGGAGATTCCCTGTCTGTCATATGATTCACATATGGTTCCAGGCCGTCTTCTCCTATTTTCAGACTGCCTGTCAGAATCAGTTTTTCTTTCGCTCTTGTCATCGCTACATAAAGCACACGGAGTTCTTCTGCAAGATTCTCAAGCTTTGTCTTCTCCTGGATCATTTTCTTCAAAAAGGTCGGTGCCTTTGTCCTCATCTTAAGGTCTACAACGTCAATTCCAACTCCGTTTCTCGGATGGATCACAATACTTCCTTTCAGATCCTGTGTATTGAATTGCTTTCCTGTTCCGGCTACAAAAACGATTGGAAACTCCAGACCTTTACTTTTATGAATACTCATAATACGGACTGTGTCATCCTGCTCGTCTATGATACTTGCTTCGCCATAATCAACATCATATTTTTTCAGTTGCTCGATATAGCGTACGAAATTAAACAGACCTTTATAACTCGTCCCTTCAAATGCTCTTGCTTTCTCAACAAGCATTTCTACATTAGCCTGTCTCTGTGCGCCCCCTGGCATCGCACTGATAAATAACCCATAGCCGGTTTTATCAATTATTTCCGCAAGAAGGTCATGGATTGCCGTATACGGAAGAATTTCCCTGAAATGATCCAATACCACGAAAAACTTCCTCAATTTTTCCTGTACCTGTATTGCCTGCTTTTTGTCCACAGTTTCCGGAATTTCTTCCGAACTCAGGCTGCAAAATCCTTCCACTGCCTCGTAAAACAACTGATTCGGATATGCAAGACGAATCACTGACAACTCTACTGCCGTCAGACCGGCAAACGGTGAAGTCAAAACTGCTGTCAATGGCAGATCCTGTCTTGCATTATCAAGAACTTTCAGATAATCCAGAAGAACACTGACCTCATACGTCTCGAAATATCCTTCTCTGCTCACAGAGTATGCCGGAATTCCCTCCTCGGCCAGTATGGACGCAAAAACTTCTGCCCACCCCTGTAAACTTCTCGTCAGAATCACCATATCCCGATAATGAACCGGGCGGTATTCTCCTGTCTCCTTATCAAGCACAACACCCGTGCTTAGAAGTTCTTTCATTCTCTGTGCGATCATCCGCGCCTCTTCTTCTCTCGCTTCACTGCTCCGAAGTCCCGTCTGATTATAAAGAAGCAATTCCGTCTGATCCGTAAACACATTTTCATCCGGTAATTCAGGAAAAGAGGCTCCCAAATGTAGTGCCGCCTTATCATCATAGATAATTTCTCCGAATTCCTTCCGCATCAGTTTCCTGAAAATATAATTTGTACTGTCAAGTACTTCTCCTCTGCTTCGGAAGTTCCTGTCAAGATCAATTCTCTGCCTGCTGCTCTCCTGCGTACTGTAGCTGTTATATTTTCCCATAAAGAGTTCCGGGCGCGACAAGCGGAATCGGTAAATACTCTGTTTTACATCTCCAACCATAAAAAGATTATTCTGTCCTGCCGACTCTCTTGACACACTCGTCAGAATTGTTTCCTGCACCAGGTTACTATCCTGATACTCATCAATCATAACTTCTTCAAAGCGTTCCTGATACTCCTGTGCCACTGCTGACGGAACCAGTTTTCCTTCCTTTTCTTCCGTCAGAATCTGAAGTGCAAACTGTTCCATATCACTGAAGTCCAACAGATTTCTCTGTCTCTTTTTCTCCGAAAATGCCTCTGCAAAAGCCTGTACCAGCAGAACTAACATCTTCATTGCTGTCTGCGCCTCTTGCATATCCCTGATCCACTCATCAACAGGCGCGTAGAAATAGTTTGCTTTCAGATCTTCTATCAGTTTCTTGGCCTGTTTTCTGAGCCCCTGCGCTTTCTCTTTCAGCTCCGGATCGACTGTCGGATCTTTCTTTCCTGACAAACGTTTCCATGTAAAATCACTGACGATCTGCTCTTGCTGACAAAATGTCTCTGCTTTTTCCAATTGCTCAATCTGTACCAGATCAGAATCTAACATTTCACCATACATATACGGACCGGCCGGAAGTTCGCATACTTCTATCGCCTGTTGAACAAACCCTTTCACATCTGTAAGATTCTGCCTTACTCTTGCCTTTGCTTCCTGCACGACATCTGCTTCTTCCATCTTCTCCGGATCGATCTCATAATTATCCACACATTCCTTCAACCACTTTTCCGGCTGTGGATAACTTCTGGAATATTCATAAAGCTGGAGGATAAGTTCCTCGATCTTCTGATCATTTCTTCCTGTTCCATACTGGTCAACAAAGTTTAAAAATGCCTCGGATCCCTCTGCATAGAAATTCTCGATCAGCTCTTCTAAGACATCCTGCATCAGAAGACGCAATTCTCCTTCTTCTGCAATGCGAAAGGCCGGATCAATTCCAATCACATGAAAATGATCCCGGATCACCGACAGGCAGAAACTGTGGATTGTCATGATTGACGCATTGTGGATCAATGTGGACTGCTGCTCCAGATTCACATTTCCCGGCTGCTCTTCCAGCTTCTTTTCAATTGCTGCACCGATTCGTTCTTTCATCTCTGCCGCCGCTGCTTCCGTATAAGTCACAACCAGGAGACGGTCTACATCCGCGGGATCATTTTCATCTGTTATCCTGGAAATAATCCGTTCAACAAGTACCGCTGTCTTTCCGGAACCTGCTGCTGCAGATACGAGAATGTTGCGATCACGCAAGTCGATTACTTTCTGTTGTTCTTCTGTCCATTTTACGCTCATTCTCCTGCCTCCCCTTTCTCTTCCAAAATACCAAGACGCGCTTTCATAGAATTCAACGCTTCTTCCAAGGTATATTTTCTTAATCTTCTGTACTCACAGCCTTCAATCCTCTGGTCAAATCCGCAGATATCCCTGCACCCACAGTAATCACAGCCTGTCATCTCATCAAGTACATACGGAAGTGCCGCAACCTCTCCCTGATACATCACGTCCTTCAGCTCTTTTTCTTTCTCTTTCGTGTACGCAAGAACCGTATCAAAGTTCTCCTTTGATAAAGCTTTTGATGCCGAACCGAGCGTTCTGTTCTTATTCATCCGCAGCGGATAGAATGTTGAAGTTCCACTCAGATTCCGCTCCAGATGCTCAACTACATTTTCATCTGCATTGATCAGTCCATCCAGCTTCAGCTCTTTTAGAATACTTTGCTCAACTTCCGCTTTTGTCTCTTCTTTCTTCACAATCGGATCCTGGATCCTGTAATAAAAAATACCGGCCGGAAGTACTTCTTTCTCCGGATGTTTCTGCCGTTCGATCTCCAGTGCCGCATTCAGATAAACCGGAAGCTGCATCTGCAAACCGTGATAGAATGCTGTGATATCAAATGCTTTCCTTCCAGTTTTATAATCTGTTACCTTCACATAGACCGCATTTTCATCTTCACACGTATCAATTCTGTCAATCTTTCCGCTTCCGAACTTAAATTCACACCCGCTCGGCACAAAATCGCCTGCCGCCATCTGCTGTGTCAGTGCCCAGACGGACCGGTTGATCAATTGCTTGATTCTGTGGATCATATACTCATTACGTGCAGATGAAAATAGAACTGTATTTCCATAATCCAGAATACTTTCTTCTACACTTTCATCAATCAGCTGCTCCCGCTTCTCTTCCGGCATTGTAACCCAGTCCAGACCTTCCTCTTCTACCTTGTGTGCAAATCGCTCCAGTGCCTGATGTGCAATATTTCCCAGATCCATTGCTTCGAACCCATATTTCTCCCGTTCTGACAAACGAAGTCCGTAATTCAGGAAATGTGCATATGCACAGGAAGCAAAACGTTCCAGTCTTGTTACGCTGACACGCTTTGGATCCAGGAAGAGTTCTTTTGCTACTCTACTTCCAAGGCTCGGCTCATCCTTCCGGTAGAAACCGGCTTCTATCATCTGCTTCAGAGTTTCCTGACTCTGTTCATCCTTTACAAACCATCTGTACAGTTCTTTCCAGGAATCATCCAGTCCATGCTCCCTCTCTCTTAAACCTTCTGCAATCTGCAAGAGTCCGCTCTTTCTCATCATCTCATGATCAAGCAGCCCCTTTCTGTCTTCCTCTACCGGAACAAGTACCGGGAACAGACGCATCAGATCCTGGATCAGATACGCTGGACGAAGTGCTTTTCCTTCCCCGGATACTTTCGCCCAGGACAGATACAGAAGTTCTGACGGTTTCGTCAGATTCATATAGAGATAAAATTTCTGAATATATAATTTCTCTTTTGGTCCGGGAGAAAGATTCATTTTCTTCTCCTGAAACTGTTTTCTGTCTCGCTCGGAAAGCAGACCTCTTGCCCCTGCATTTCCTGGAAGAAGCGTATCATTTGCTCCGACAAAAAATAATGCGCGGATATTTTTGATACGTGTTCTCTCCATATCTCCGATCACAACCTGATCCAGACTTGGAGGGATCACACCTACTTTCGCCTCTTCAAGTCCTGCATCTAAAAGTTCACAGTATTCCTTCAAAGGAATCTCTTCCTCCCCCAGAAGTTCAACGAATTTATCAAATAATTCCAGAACAATACGATAAATCTGTGCATATTCCTTCGCCAGTGCCAGTTCTCCATCTTCCTGGAATTTCTGCTCCAATTCTGCAAGCTGTTCCTGGATCTTCTCCTGAACCAGATATTCATAAACTGCAAGTGTGATCTCTTTTACCGTCTTTTTTCTCTTCTTCAGGACTGTATGCAGCGGTGTCAGTTTTTCCACAAAGCGCATGCGCAGATGGTTCAGTTCTTCCAGTTCTTCCTTTGTCGTCATCGGTGTCTTTCTCACCCAGACCTGATCCCATTTCTTAAATCCTTTCAGATCCAGCGCAAGACAGTAATTTTCCAGACGGTCTACTTCATCTCTTGTAAACCCACACAGGCTGGTCCGCAGATAACGAAAAACGCTTTCGTAAGTATAGTTCTGTTCTACCATCACCAGCAAGCTTCTTAAATACTCTACAAAAGAATTTAATAAAATACTTTTCTTATGATCCATAAAGACCGGGATTTCATATCGATCACATGCTTTTTCCAAAGCATCTGCATAAGTACTCAGATCCGAAGCAATCACTGCGATTTCCCGATATCTGTACCCTTCTTCTCTCACCAGACGCCGGATCTCCTCTGCCACATACTGTGCCTCTTCCCGTGGTGTATGAACTTCATGAAGAGAAATTGACCGCATCTTCTCTCCACTGTATTTTCTTCTGGAATAACGAAATAGTTCCTCTTCCAAAAACGCCATCTCCGGATTCTCTTTGAACCGATACGACGGATTCTTGCATAACCAGACCGGCTCATCAATCTCCACTCTCACTTCCTGCGCCACTTCCGTCAGTGAAGTAACCATCTGCTTACTCAACGCAAAGAGCTGATACGGATGCTTATAGACAAACGGATCTTCCCTCCGATCGATCTCAGCTGTCAACATAATCTTGTCGCACACTTTCAGAAGTTCCCCGATCAGCCGGTTCTGCACCGGTGTAAATCCGGTAAATCCATCCATTGCGATCACACTGTCTTTAAGCATTTTCGCTTCCGGTACAGTCTGACTCAACACATCAAGTAATTCTTCTTTTGTGATATATTTATCACGCAGATAATCCTCAAATCCTTCATATACTTTACGGATATCCTTTAACTTATAATACAGATAACTTTCCGGATTCAGTCCTTCCATGAAAGAATCAAGCTGTTCAAAATCAATTCCATACTGTGTGAATTCTGATATCACGGACTTCACTTCGCTGATATATCCCTGCTTCTTAAGATTTCCCTTAAGAACGGTCAGCTCATCTTCGTAATTTCCTGCAATCTTACGGAGCACCAGATTCTTACCCTCATCATCAAGGATCGGCTGTCTTTCCTTTCCTGTCTCTTCAAAAACACGGTGAGCCAGACGTCCAAAACTTAAGACATCAATATTCATAATACCGCCACGCGGATGTGCCATACACAGGTCCTTCTGCGTCTGCATTGTAAACTGCTCCGGAACCAGAACAAGATAATTCTTCTCCGGATGACAGATTGACTCCTTAACAATCTGCTGATATAAATAATGGGACTTTCCGCTTCCAGAATTCCCGAAAATAAACTGCAATGACATGCTCTGACTCCCGCCTTTCTTCTTAATATCTAAGCAAAAGACAGGCTGTCGTTCACAGGAATGAGCCATATCTCTCAGCCTTCTCTGTGCCCGGCAGCCCGTCTGGGTTTTTCCTTTCTTCTATTATCGCAAATTTATTTCACAAGGTCAACCAGTGCTGTCTTAGGAATCGCACCAATCTGTCTTCCGCTCTCTTCACCACCTTTAAATGCGATGAAAGTCGGAATACTCATCACTCTGTATTTCTGTGCAATGTCGATATTCTCATCAATGTTGATATGGCATACCTTTACATCACTGAGTTCTTCTGAAAGAGCTTCTACGATTGGAGCCATCATCTTACATGGTCCACACCAGTCTGCATAAAAATCAACGAGTACCGGCTGCTGTGCCTGAAGTACTTCCTGCTCAAAATTGTCTGTTGTAAGTTTTACTACTGCCATCTTTATATCCTCCTTATAGATGTTATATCTTTTATCTGTAACTGAACAGTTACCTTTTTCCTTTGTTACAACCCTAGTATAGCACATATTTTTTATTTTTCTGTGATAAAATCACAAAGAAACCGACAGTTTGGATTTTTCCTCCCTGCCGGTTTCCTTCCTTACTTCTTATATCGTTTTATCTTATTGCAACCAGGTCTGCGACCCTTTATTTATGCTTCATCGATTGCCTTACCGATATCATGTCTCATGTATTTATTCTTAAAGTTTACCCACTCTGTTGCTGCATATGCATTCGCACGGGCTTCTTTCAGATTTTTTCCCTTCGCTGTCACGCCAAGAACACGTCCGCCGTTTGTCACGATCTGATCTCCGTTGAATTTTGTTCCTGCATGGAAGCAGTAATATCCTTCGTGCTTCTTGAACTCTTCCAGTCCTGTGATTGGGAAGCCTTTCTCGTAGCTTACCGGATATCCTTCGGATGCGAGTACGACACAGACTGCTGCATTGTCTTCAAACTGAAGATCAACCTGATCCAGTGTTCCGTCGATACATGCTTCCATAACTTCAAGGATATCATTCTTCATACGAGGAAGTACAACCTGAGCTTCCGGATCTCCAAAACGAGCGTTGTATTCAAGAACCTTCGGTCCGTCTTCTGTCAGCATCAATCCAAAGAAGATAACTCCCTTGAACGGACGTCCTTCTGCTGCCATTGCATCTACCGTTGCCTGGTAAACATATTTCTCACAGAATTCTTCTACTTCTTTTGTATAGAACGGGCTTGGAGAAAATGTTCCCATACCGCCTGTATTAAGTCCTGTATCTCCATCTCCGGCACGCTTATGATCCTGCGCACTTGTCATTGTCTTGATTGTCTTTCCATCAACAAAAGAAAGTACGGAAACCTCGCGGCCTGTCATAAATTCCTCAATGACCATCTCATTTCCGGCTGTACCAAACTTCTTATCCAGCATGATCTCTTTCACGCCTGCTTTTGCTTCTTCCAGATCCTTACAGATCAGAACACCTTTTCCGAGTGCAAGTCCATCTGCTTTCAAAACAATCGGGAACTTCGCTGTCTCAAGATAAGCAACTGCTGCTTTTGGATCTGTAAAGTTCTCATAAGCTGCTGTTGGAATATTATATTTCTTCATCAGGTCTTTGGAAAATGCTTTAGATCCCTCAAGAATCGCTGCATTCTTCTTCGGTCCAAATGTGCGGATTCCTGCTTCTTCAAGAACATCTACAAGACCGCCTACCAGCGGATCATCCATTCCTACGATACAAAGATCAATCGCATTCTCTTTTGCGAAATCTCTTAATTTATCAAATTCCATAGCGCCGATCGGTACACACTGCGCATACTCAGCGATTCCGGCATTTCCCGGAGCACAAAAGATTTTGTCTGCTCTTGGGCTCTTTGCCACGCTTGCTGCGATTGCATGCTCTCTTCCGCCGCTTCCTACGATCAATACGTTCATAGTCTCTGCCTCCTTACTCGGTAACGATTGTACGATGTCCTTCTACTTCAACCTTTCCGTTCGCGATCAGATCGATTGCATGTGGAAGGATCTTCCATTCAGCCTGTTCCATCACTCTGCGCTGAAGCACTTCCGGGGTATCTCCATTGTGTACTTCTACAGCCTTCTGCAAGATGATCGGGCCTGTATCAGTTCCTTCATCTACGAAATGTACTGTTGCACCAACTACTTTCACACCGCGCTCCAAAGCTGCCTCGTGTACTTTCAATCCATAATAACCTGTTCCACAGAAAGATGGAATCAGAGATGGATGAATGTTGATGATCCGGTTCTTATACTTCTTGATCATCTCCGGCGGGATTACCACAAGGTAACCTGCCAGCACGATCAGATCCGGTTCATATGCATCCACAGCCTTTAAAAGTTCCTGATTGAACACTTCTCTTGACTCGTAGTCCTTCGGAGAAATGCATTTCGCATCGATTCCATTTTCTTTGGCACGTGTCAGTGCATAGGCATTCTTATTATTGCTGATCACGCCCACAAGTTCTGTGTTCGTGATCATTCCATTCTTTACGCTGTCGATGATTGCCTGAAGGTTTGTTCCGCCTCCTGACACCATACTTAAGACTCTTAACATAAAGTCACTCCCTTTTCGCCAGCCTCGATCTTGCCGACTACATATGGCTGATCTCCTGCTTCACGAATTGCATCCATTGTCTTATCAACGTCTGCCGGATCAACAGCGAGAACCATTCCAAGTCCCATGTTAAATGTGTTGTACATCATCTGCTCTTCGATTTCGCCCTCTTTTGCAAGTTTTGCAAAGATTGGTGGAATCGGGTAGCTGTCTTTTTCTACAACTGCATGAGTTCCTTCTTTGAGCATACGCGGAATGTTCTCATAGAATCCGCCACCTGTGATATGGCTGCATGCTTTTACCGTAACACCTGCATTTTTGATGCTTTTAAGTGCTTTTACATAGATTCTTGTCGGAGCAAGAAGTGCCTCTCCAAGAGTAGTTCCAAGATCATCATAATAAGTATCTAAAGATTCTTTTGTAATATCAAATACTTTTCTTACAAGTGAAAATCCGTTGCTGTGAACACCTGTAGAAGCCATTCCGATCAGAACATCTCCGGCTGCAAGATTCTCTCCTGTGATCATATCTTTCTTATCGCAAACACCAACTGCGAATCCCGCAAGATCATATTCATCTTCCGGCATAAGTCCCGGATGCTCTGCTGTCTCTCCACCGATCAGAGCTGCATCGGACTGCTTACATCCTTCTGCAACACCTTTTACGATTGCAGCGATCTTCTCCGGATAATTCTTTCCACATGCAATATAATCCAGGAAGAAGAGTGGCTCTCCACCTGCACATGCAATATCGTTCACGCACATAGCAACAGCATCGATTCCGATTGTGTCATGCTTATCCATTACCATAGCAAGTTTTACCTTTGTTCCGCATCCGTCTGTACCGGAAAGAAGAACAGGTTCTTCCATCTCTTTGATCTTCGCAAGAGAGAAAGCTCCTGAGAATCCGCCAAGTCCTCCGAGAACTTCTGCGCGCATTGTCTCTTTTACATATTCTTTCATTAATTCCACTGATTTGTAACCGGCTTCAATATCTACACCTGATGTCTTGTAATCCATCGTAAATCTCCTTTTCTTTCGAATCGTAATATTTATTTATTGTTGAGATATTCCTCATAACCAACTTCTGCAAGTCTGTCTGCTTTTGCCTGTACCGTATCTTTCATCTCTGCAGAATAAGCTTTCAGTTTCTCTAAAAGCTCCGGATCTGACATTGCAAGCATCTTTGCTGCAAGAATTGCCGCATTCATACCGCCGTCGATTGCAACTGTAGCAACCGGGATTCCAGGTGGCATCTGAACGATTGAATAAAGTGCGTCCATACCCTCCAGATTCTTTCCTGACATTGGGATACCAATTACCGGCATTGGGAAAAGTGCTGCGCACATTCCCGGCAGATGTGCTGCCATACCTGCTCCTGCAATAATTACTTTGATTCCCTTTCCTTCAGCTGCCTTTGCCCAGTCAAAGAAGACATCCGGCATACGGTGTGCTGAAATGATCGTCATCTCATAATCGATTCCAAACTTCTCCAGTGTGGCTGCTGCCTTACTCATCACCTTCAGATCTGAGTCGCTGCCCATGACAATTCCTACTTTTGGCATATCATTTCCTCCTCAGTGGTATACTGTTTTCCTTCTCTTGGAAAACTTTGTTTATTTATTATCCATACTTATGAAAGATTCCATTTAATCATCTATTAACTATCCAATTACCTATAGGATTTCCTTAAAATCCCGCTTTATCCAAAGGCTCATTAAGTACCTCTGTTCCCGGCAATACGAATCTTCCGTCCTCTAATAGTATAATGTCTTTTCCCTCGTTTGTCACTACACTTATTTCTTCTAACTCTTTATAAGGCACGGTTATATCTGTATGACAGTTAAAGTATGCTTTTGATACATCTTCCTTACGAAGAAGAGAACAGGAATTATCTTTCGCCACAATTTCCTTTCCATTCGGATTGTAGACTCTGATTTCCTCGCTCCAGGAATAACATGTATCTCCTACTGCAAAATGCGGTCCTGTCTTCTCTGCGATCAGAATCGGCATCTTATCTTCTATATTAAATTTCTTTGCTGTCACATATGCAGTCGTATTTGTTCCAATTGCGAACTCACCAAGCGGAAGAGTCTCATGATTCTTCAACACATTATCGTAAATGTATTTCTTATTCTGTGCTTCATCCTCAAAGTTCGTACATGTATAGTCGGTGATCTTTCCATCCTGAAATGTCAGCTTCAGATTCTCATACTGAAGTCCGTCCAGATATACCTTGCTTACATGAAGTATGCCGTTCGTCCCTTCCAGAACCGGTGATGTAAATACTTCTCCGACAGGAATATTCACATCTGCCACACAATTTTCGAAGATTGTCTCCTTCTGTGCGTCTTTCAGATGATATAACTGTACTGTAATATCTGTCTGGTTTTCTCCTTTTCCTCTTACATGTACACAAGTTCCCTGATCTAACGCATCGATCATTGTCTGCTGCACTTTTTCATAAAGCTTCGCGTCTAATGTATTGATCTTGATCACTTCATCAAAGATCTTTGCATAATCTGCCCCAATCTCCGGCACCGGATAAGCAACAATCGTGAAACTTCTTTCCTCACCCTTGATATACTCATTCGTGATCTGTCCTGATCTGCTGCTAAAGAGAAGATCCAGTTCTCTCTGCGCCTCATCATATGCCGGTGCTGTTTCTTTCGCTTCCGGTGAAAATGGAGTCTCACCGAATATCTCCATTACTGCCGGTCCTGCAACACCTGCTGCCATCTCCTTATTCTGTTCGAAAACAGTCTTCATCACCTCAAGCTTACGTTCTACATAACGCTTATCCATAAAGAGTGCCTGGTCCTGTCTATGATCATACTCATACTGCTGATTCGCGATCGCACCGTAATATCCAATCTTGTGGTGCTCTCTCTTCGTGATCACGCTGGAGGCAGCACGGTAAATAACCGGCTTTAATCCCATCTTACGGAAGTTCTCGATTGCAAGGCAGATCACCTTTTCAAATCCAAGGCTGTAACGGATATTTACAATCGATTTCTTTGACAGATCTTTTCCAGTATTAATAAAACCAACCCGATATCCTTCCGTATATACATCTGCCATCTTCTGCAGTGTCTCCTGTGGCAGATTTCTCAGATGATGAGCTGTTCCAAGTTCATTCTTGGAAATGTACTCACCGAATTCATACAGATAATCATCTTCATCAAGATCTGCCTTCTCAATGATCTGTACTGCAAAATCCGCTGACGGATCCATCTGCTCCAGAATTCGGTCTGCATAAAACACATCGCAGTAATCGCTTGCATACCAATACAGAATCTCCTTGATCTGCTCCGGCTTTGGAACTGGATTCTCTTCCTCACTCATTCCCTCGAAACAGGTATAGACTTCGAGAAACAACTCATAGAGGATTGTCAGATAATCCTTGCGCTGTTCAAACACATACGGAATTCCTGCTCTGATTTCCGTGTACAACAAACTTAAAAGCTGTCCCATCTCCTGCCCCAATTTTTCACAGGCATAGTCTTGATTGGCATAGCTTGTCTGATATTTCTCTCCTATAATATCACTATAAAGAATCCTGTTCAGGCTACGCTTTTCTTCAAGACTTAAGCTGTCCCAGCTTCCATCTTCTAGCTTTTTTCGTGTATTCTCTAACTCAAGCAGAAACAAGGTACAATCCTGAAAGTAAGAAATATATGCTGCATTCACTGTTTCTTCTATCACGATCGTGCGCAGACGCTCAACTGCCAGTTCGTGACGCTGTGTGCACTGTTCATTTTTCTCCTTCTGTAACTCACTTAACTTTCCGATCATAAGCTCAGACCTCCAACAAAAATTCCAAGGAAGCACAAGATCTGCACAATACCGATCCCGATTCCACATTTGCAGGAAAGATATTTTCTATCCTGCTCCTCAAATCCTTCTATTGCATTCCAGATTCCATAGATATCAATCATTAAAGAAAGGATTGCAATCCCTCCGACAATTCCGGCTGCCTTTCCTCTCGTCAGGAATGCATATCCGACACATCCCAGCAAGATAGCAAGTGACCATCCGGTCAACCAGCAGGAGATCACACCTCTTCTTGACTGCAGATACGCTGCTTTCCCATATTTCTTTGATTGATTACTCTTTCGTTCCTTTTCTTTCTTCTGATTTTTTTCTCTTTCATCGTTTTTCTTTTCTTTTTTTCCGATCATTTCTTCTCCTTAGTAGATTACAAACTACAAAAACTATATATCCAAGTACACCGCCGATTGTATTCAGCAGAATATCGTCCACATCAAAGCATCCCACTTTCGTGATCAGCTGCATTAACTCTACACAAAGAGTCAGACAAAAACTCCAAAATAACGTTTTAAAAAAGCTTCTTCTTTTTCCTGCCATTGCAGAAAAGTAACCAACTGGCATGAAAATCAGAATATTTCCAAATAAATTTGAGAACACCGCAAATGTTCCCAGCTGATGTCTGTATTGAATAAATCTCTTAATCTCTTTGAATAGCACCAGATTGTAATGGTATTCATCCATTACGCCTTCCCTGCCGTACCAGTCTGACAAGAACAGAAAGTAGACAAGGAAGATAATATATAATATAAACAGGATCTTTCCAAGCATCCTGACTCTCTTCGCTTCTTTTTTTGTCAATTTCTTACACCTTCATAGAAAAAGAAAGCCCCCTCTGCCGGTTCACTTCGGACGTAACTACTCACACTGAACAAGCTACGAGGGGACTTTCTTTTTAAAATGTTATATTATTTTTATGTTTTAACAGACTGGCTCCATTGATAATAGAAATAATTCCTACCGTAACTCCTGTAACAAGCAGGATTATTCCGATTGCAATGTTACCTGCTCCACTGTTTCTCATTACACGATACGCTTTTTCCAAAACACCAGGCCTCCTTATTTTGCTCCATATTTCTCATAATATGCATCGATCGCTGCTTTTAATTCATCATCGATCACTACTTTTCCGTCACATTCCTTGTTGTAAAGGCACTCTACAACATCTTCCATTGTAACGATCGCTGCTGTCTCAAATCCATAGAGATCTTTCACTTCGTCAAGTGCGCACTTCTCTCCGCCTTTTCCTACTTCCATACGGTTTAAGGATACCATAAGTCCAACGATTGTAACATCAGCAGCATCTTTTACTTTCGGAACTGTCTCTTCCATAGATTTACCGGATGTTGTAACATCCTCGATCATGATCACGCGGTCTCCATCTTTCAGCTTACTTCCAAGGAAGCTTCCTTTATCTGCGCCATGATCTTTCTCTTCCTTACGGTCTGAGCAGTAACGTACTTCTTTTCCATATAATTCACTGTATGCGATTGCTGTTACAACTCCGAGCGGGATTCCTTTGTACGCCGGTCCAAACAGTACATCAAAGTCATCTCCATATGTCTCGTGAATTGCTCTTGCGTAATACTCTCCGAGTTTCTTTAACTGGGATCCTGTTACATATGCTCCTGCATTCATGAAAAATGGGGATTTTCTTCCGCTTTTCAGTGTGAAATCTCCAAACTTCAATACATCACAGTCTACCATAAATTCTATAAATTCCTTCTTATATGCTTCCATTTTATCTTAAAACCTCCTGTTTATAAGGCTTTCACGCCTTTACCTAATTCTTTACCATTAAGGGATTTACCCATTTGTGCCTCCTTCCTAAGTGTAGAATAGGAAGGATTCCAAATATCGTCTTTATTCTACCATAAAACCTTACAATTATCAATCCGTTTTAAATGACCATAGCACAGGTGCGCTCTATTCTCCCGACCTTTCGGAAGTGATTCTTTGCAATAAGCTTCCCTCCTACAATCAGGCATTCCTTCATCCATTCCTGTGGTTCTTGCATCTCGGTACGCCACTGCATCCCCGATTCTTCCACCATTCTTGTCAAGCAGCACAAAATCCACCGCCCAGGTATCAATTCCCATGCTCTCCGGAATTTTACCAAGGCTGGCACACTTTTTCATTCCGATTTTGATTTCTTCAAAAAGTGTATCCACATCCCAAATTTTGTGTCCGTTCTTCTCCGTCATCCCATTGTAGAAACGGTGAACCTCTTCCAATACCATTCTGTCCTCTTCCATGTGCGTAAGCATATGCCTGCCGCTGGAAGCCCCAATATCTACTGCGAGAAAGTATTTCATTGCTGTCTCCTTTCATTCGTTCCTTCTCTTCTCCTTGTTATAGCTATATGATACGAATTTTTACACAGCAAAAAAAGACACTCCTTTGTAAAAAAAGTGTCCTTTTTTGCACTGGTGATGACTCAGCCTGTTCCATCTGTTGAAGAATCCAACAGATTCGCAAGGATTATCTGTGTAAGAAAATAAGTCGCCGCCACCCGCATTTTACTTTTTCTATCTATTCTACTTTGAAAACTTAGCAGATTGTTGCACCATCCACAGCTAAAATTTCTCCTGACACATAACTTGCAAGTTCACTTGCGAGAAAGAGGCATGCATTTGCCACATCTTCCGGTTCTCCGATTCTTCCGAGAGGAATCGTTGCAATAAGCGGCTGAATTTCTTCCTCCGGGAGTGCTGCCACCATATCTGTTCTGGTAATTCCAGGTGCAACTGCATTGACACGGATTCCATATTGTCCCAGTTCTCTTGCAAGAGAGATTGTCAGACCGTTTACCCCGAATTTGCTAGTAGGATAAGCCACTCCGCCTGGCTGCCCGTACTTACTTACCATAGAACTTGTGTTGATAATGCAGCCTCCGCCCTGCTCCTTCATCAGTTCTACCGATGGCTGAATTGCGTTAAATACTGCGTTTACATTCAGATTGATTATTTCCTGAAAATGCTCTGGATTGCAATCTATCGTCATCATACTGTCAGATACACCCGCATTATTTACAAGAATATCAATCTTTCCGTATTTCCTGTGAATTGCCTGGATTTCGTCTGCCACTTCTTTTGCGTCTGTCAGACTCGGGCAGGCACCGGATACTTCCCATTCCGGATTTTCTTCCTTTAAGGATGCCAGTGCCTTATCTACTGTCTCCTGCCGGGAACCGAATAATATGACCTTTGCACCATTCTCCAGATATTTTTTCACAATGGCATACCCGATTCCGCGTGTACCTCCAGTTACTACTGCTATTTTTCCTTTCAGCATAATATTTCTCCTATCTTCGCTGCTTTCTTCTATTTTCCTTCCACTTATTTTACTGTAAATTCAATTTTTTCTTTAATTCATTTGCAATATCATATCCACTGAATTCCATCGGAATCACATAGTCTTCATCATCGCCGTGAAGCGGAGTCCATACCTGTGCATAGAACGGATTTACTTTTGCGATATTTCCATACTGCCACTCATGTGCCAGACATTCCGGGCACCAGTGTCCACCCTGAAGAACTGCATTCACAGACATCATAAACTCATGTCCGTCTGCGCATTTCCACTTAATCGGGGTGTAGATATCTGCCGGTGCTTTCTCTTCCAGACATTCACCGCCACGGAAAGCAGCCGCTTTCTTCAAATCCTCAATATCCAGATTTTCAAGCCCTTTTTCTTCATCGTAGCCGTGATCCAGATAGGTTACCTCTTCACTTGGATGGAAGAGTTCATAACCTTCATCCCAGCTCTTGATTGCGTCTCGTTTTTCCCTGGAACCGAAGAATGCCTTAATCCAGTCTTCCTTATTGTTTTCCAAAGCCCAGTATGTTCCGCCCTCTTTGTGACCGATTTCAATATTATGTTCCTTCATCTGTTCGGCAGTTGGGAACATTGCTCTGATCATCGGATTTGCTGCCATTCTGCGCATCTCGTCTACCACACCGCCCCAGTACTCATCTGCCGGGATACAGCGGAAATGCAAAATGTCATCCAGATCTTTTCCGTCTGAGAAATAATGTCCATGGAAATTGTACTGTGCGATCATGTTTGCATCAAACAAATCCTTGAGAGTAATTCCAAATGGTTCCATCAGCATGTCAGTCTGTTCCCAGGCAGTCAGACGATATCCTTCTCCACTGCTTAAGTTGTATGCCTTTCTCCAGAATGATTCCGGAACCCAGTCTTCGCAGACATTTGCCATACAGATACCGGACTCAATGGATGTACTCCACTCCAGTACACAGTTTGGCGGCTGATGAAAGATGATTGGTTCCTCGCCTGCGCTCTCATTGCTTGGATACTGCCCTGTCTGACGGATGGATACCCAGTGTTTCAGTCCGGATTCATAAACTGCCAGTTCAGAGAACACTTTGGACAGTGCATAATAATCAAAAATAGAAGGATTGATCGGGTCACCGACTCTTCCCCAGTGAATCGGATATGTACGTGTGCCGGTTTCAGCTACTGTTCCGACATATACAAAATGTACCTTATCCGGGTCCGGCTGTTCCTTGATTGCCTTGATGATACTGAGGGTGGAACCAATATTGGTATACAATGTCTTTTCAGGATACTTGTCCGCTGCCGGTGACACCATTGCACCGATATGGAGAACATAATCCGCTCCGTCTACCAGCTTCTTGATGTCCTCATAGTTTCCGAGGTCTCCCCATACCACTTCCAGATTCGGAGCTGCAAATTTTTTCATTTTTTCTCTATTTACTTCAGAAGGTCTTGCAAATGCACGGATTTTGAAGCGATTCCCCCTAGGTAAGAGCTGTTTCAGAGTCTCCTGTCCCATCGTACCTGTCACTCCTGTAACCGCCACGATTTTCTGTGGTTTTGTCACATCTGCATGTACCTGCGGATCGTCAAATGTCAATGCTGCATCAAACGCTTCCCTGACTGCATTCAATGCTCTTCTTGCCATGGCGGCATCTCCGATCACCATATAACCTGCACCGATTGCCCGTGCGCCCTCTTCAATCTCTTTTCCACATCTGGCTCTGGAACCGATTGCCATCACTGCGTAATCACAAGGGTACTCTACTTCTGCTCCATCCTTCTGTCCGACAACCTTTCCTTCTTTAATAGCAGTTACGGTTACTTCTGTAACGGCTTCAATTCCTGCCAGAGCAATACTTTCCATCACACAGGCTTTCCTTGCCATACCCATATCCGCACAGTATTCCTTCATCATTTCCAGATCCGTAACCTTACATCCTCGCTCTGCCAGATATTCGGCTACTTCCATACCGACCATACCGCCGCCGATGACAACCACATTTCCGCTGACGTTCACCTTTCCGTTCAGGACATCGTGCGAATTTACCACACACGCAAGGTCTGCTCCCGGGATTCCCGGAATCAAAGGTTCTGCGCCGATTGCATTGAATACGGTATGCGGTTTGATTTCTGCAATCAATTCTTTTGTTACCGGTGTATTCAGACGGATATCTGCTCCCAGACGTTCTGCCTTTTTACCCATAGCAATTACGGCTTCTTTCATCTCTGCCTTTCTCGGAGCTTCTCCTGCTGTCAAAAACTGTCCGCCAACTTTATCTGACGCTTCACATATGATGGCTTTATGTCCTCGCTGCCGGAGGATAATTGCGGCCTCCAGTCCTGCGATTCCGCCACCGGCAATCAATACGGTTTCCGGCTTTTCTGTTCTGGTGATTTTACATTCTGCTTCTCTTCCGACTGCCGGATTTCTGAGACAGGTAATCTGCGGACAGTTCTCATCTGCGAATCCGTCCAGGCATCCCTGATCACAGCCCACGCAGTAATCAATGTCTTCCACATTTCCTGCTTTTGCCTTATTACAGAACTGGGAATCTGCAAGCTGCGCACGGCCCATGACAACCATATCCACCTTATCTTCTTCCAGTATCTGCTCGGCAAGTTCTGCTGTATTGATACGTCCTACACCAATCGTCAGCATTCCGGTTTCTTTGCGGATACGTGCCGCATTGTCAATATTGAATCCTCTCGGTATATCAATTGGCGGAACTTCGTATTTTGTTGCCGCTGAAATAATATTACCTCTGGATACATCCAAAACATCAACGCCTGCTTCACCGGCAAGCTTACAAAATTCAATGACTTCCTCAATCGTCAGGCCGCCTTCCAGATAATCATCATGGGCATCAATTCGCATGAATAACGGCATATCTTCCGGAATATTTTCCCGGATTGCCCGGATACACTCCAATGGGAACTTTGCACGGTTCTCGAAGCTTCCTCCGTACTCATCCGTTCGGAAGTTGATACCACCCGACAGGAATGAATGCGGCAGATAATTATGTGCACAGTGAAATTCCACACAGTCAAATCCTGCTTCTACCGCTCTTGCCGCCGCTTTTCCGAAACATGTCACTACTTCCTTGATTTCTTCAATGGTAGCTCCCGGAAGTGTAATCTCCTCGCTAAACGGTGTATCGCATGCCATCAGTATCTGTGCTGTCTGGTCTGAACCTACTGCAAGAGAGCCCTGCCATAACTGAAGACCTGCTTTTCCGCCTTCCGCATGAATCGCATCCGTCAGTTCTTTCAGCCCCGGAATGTATTCGTCTTCACTGATTGACAGAAACCCTCTCGGAGCACTTGGCGTATGTACACTGCAGACTTCTACAATATTCAGCGCACTTCCGCCCTTGACTCTCTCCACATGGTAGTTGATATGCGTCGGTGTCACATAACTTGCCTGTCCTGAGAACTTTGTTCCCATTGCAGGCATAACGATACGGTGCTTCAATTCCATGCCTCGAATTTTGATTGGGGTAAATAGTTTTTCAAACATCTTCCTTCCTCCTTGTTTTTCTTGACTTTATCTATAATTTATCAAAAAATAAATTGTATTTATTTTAATTTTGATTATAATATTATAAATTTGTCCAATCTGTAACCTTTTTTATCGGAGTACAACTTTCACCTCATGTCTGCTGCCATCTGCAAAATCCGGCAGCCTATTTCCCTCAATCTGCACACCATCCACGGAAACTATCGGTTTTCCAGACTCTATGTGCTGCGGATTCTCAATTATGATATGATAGTCCGCATTCCGAAAATGTCTTGTCATTTCTGCGCGATTCCATTCTGCCGGAAAACAAGGGCTGATTTCCAGTCCGTCATATCTGCGTTTTACTCCCATGATTCCTTCATATAGTCCATTCATACACCAGGCTGAAGTTCCGGCTGTCCAGGACCAGTATGACTTTCCGTAATATTTCGGATGTGTGGAATAACAGTTTGTAAATACATATGGTTCCGCCCCGGATTGTGTGGACGGATTTTTCTCACTGTCCGGCATAATCTTTTTAAGCGTACTGACCGCTTTGGTTGCCCTCCCCAGTTTGCAGTCCATCAGTATTTTAAATCCCGTTGCATGGCAATATACTCCGCCGTTTTCAAACAGCCCCGGCAGCATTCCCGACATTCGTCCAACATTCGGAGAATATTTCTCATACGGCGGCATATTCAGAGGGAAACCGAAATCATGTTCCATACTGTCAACCGCAGTCAGAAGCTTCGGAAGCTTTTCTTCATCTACCACGTCTCCCAAAACTGCCCATGTCTGGGCGTTCAGATAGATTTTACTGCCTTCACTTGTTCTGGAACCAATGTTTTCCTTCTTACTGAGTGCCCGCATATACCATTCACCATCCCAGGCTTTCTCATTAATAGTCTTTCTCATGGTATCATATTCTTTTTTCAGAAATTCTGCATAATCAGTCTCCCCGATTTTTTCCATAAGCAGCTTCAGTTCTCTGAAAGCAAGACAGAACTGATGAGAAAGCATGACTGATTCCGCTTCCGGATCGGTTGTGATATTCAGCGCATCATTCCAGTCTGCAAAATAAATCCGACTCAGCCCATTTCTTCCCTTATCCCGGATAAGACAGTCTGCGGCTGCTTTTAAGTGCTCCACTACAGCCGCAGCACCGCCATCCTGCCACTCAATCTTCTTTTGCAGAATCGTGTAATCTCCCGTTTCCTTAATAAGCTCACACACAGCCCAGATAATCCAGAATGGCTGATCTGAATATCTGGTATCATCATATGGATACCAGGTCAGCACTGCATGTCCGTCCTGAAACTGATGCCGCAGGCATTCCAGAATTTCATCCTTTGCCTTATCCTGACGATAATTCAGAAGAGCCACCGCAATCTGCAGATTATCCCGCACTCCTTTCTTTCCTACGATGCAGCAGTCAATCTGTTTCTTTAACCACTGATTCATAATATGATTGATTTTTTCGTCCGGTGTAGTAACGGAAAGAGAATTATATTTTCCGAAATTATACTTCTGTGCACACTCAAATGCTTTCTCTGTCCTCTCAGGTTTCGCATATGCTTCAGAAACACCTCTCGTCTCATCAAGAGATTCACTCACCCCAAATACCACTCCGGCATGAATTATATCAGAAGTCATACGAATGAACCGATTCATATGGACGATGTTGCCGCACAGATTGACCGCAGCACTTCCTATGTAACCAAAATGTTCAAATCCGAGCTCGGAATCAATCCGGGTGCCTATATCAATCGCTGCAAACTGGAAGAAGCAAAAAGTCTTCTGACCTATACTGAAAAAAGCCTGTCTGAAATAAGCAACTATCTTTGCTATTCCAGTCAGGCTCACTTTCAGACTGCTTTTAAAAAGCAATATGGTATGACTCCAATGCAATATCGGGATAAAACGCGCCAAATGTAACTTCTAAAAATTTAATTTCAGCTTGTACGTAAAAACGAAGTTCTCCATATTACAATGTCTGTGCTTTTCTTTTTGCAATTTCTTCTTTCATTGCAGGAAGTGTTTTTTCCAGATCAAACTTGCTTACAAGAATAAACATAATAACAAATATCACTAACGGTGTTACAATAGCGAATCCGTAAATTGCCATTTTTGTAGCTGCCGGCGCTACAGTCTGTGTAGCATCATAGCCGACTGCTGCAAGGAACCAGCCGATGATAGATGTTCCGAGTCCGCTTCCCACTTTACCGCCAAAGCTGGATGCACTGTTGGAGGTTGCTACCATTCTTACACCATATTTATATTCATTATAATCAATTGACATTGCCGTCATAACTCCAACCAGACACATCATCGGAATGGTTGCAAATGTTGTAATACTTCCGAACAATGCGTAGCAGAAAAAGATGTCTTTTGTGAAGAGAAGCAGTATATTTGCTCCTGCACCCATTGCAAAGCTCACCAGCAGCGTTTTCACAACACCAAGTTTCTTAATCATCGGTCCTACAAGTATAAATCCTAACAGGGTCGGAATCATTCCGATTCCTCCGAGAACGCCGACCAGGTTGTCATTGCCGAAAATCCATTTACAGTAATATACTCCCGCACCCGATGCAAGACCATATATAATGCATGAGAGCAGATTCACCACAAGAACAATCACCCAGTATTTGTTGTGGAACAGCTTTCCAAGCGCTTCCTTAAACGGAATCACTTCTTCATCCTCTTCTTTCGCTTCTACTGCCGCTCCTGCCTCTGTTGCTGTCTCACGGCTTGTTGCATAACAAATCAAGGCTGCCAGTATTACAATAATTCCCATGATAAAGCCAAATTTAATCCATGCGTTCTGATTTCCGCCCAGTGCATTCGTAATCGGAATCATACAGATTGCAAATATCATACCTGCCACATAACCGGTCGCTGCTCTCCATGTTCCCATGATGCCTCGTTCTTCCTGGCTGTTCGTACGAACGGTCATAAGCGAATTATAAGGGATTGCCATTGCCGTATATAATACTGCTGTCAGAAGAATGTTCGTTATTGTCACGTAAATTATCTGTCCCACATCTCCTATTTTCGGCACCGTAAACATCAGAACCATTACAATACCTGCCGGAATTCCCGCTTTCAAAAGCCACGGACGATATTTTTCTTTTCCCGGTTTTGTATGGTCAATGATATTTCCCATAATCAGGTCTGTAAATGCGTCAATAATCTTACAGACAATAAACATTGTTGCAATCGCCCCGGCAGCCATACCAACCTTATCCGTATAGAAGTATGTAAGCTGTCCTACCAGTGTGGACATCGCATTCAATGCGAACTGTCCCGTAGCGTCTCCGAAGTAATCCTTCACGCGCATTACTTTCTGAACGCCGAATTTGTCCTTTCCTAATGGTTTTTTACTCATTGTGTTCCTCCTTCATTTCGTATCACATTTTTTCTTGATATCCTGTAAGCTTAAAATATCACATTCCTAATTGTACGTATTTTAATTTTAGCTTATTTTTTATAATTTTGAATTTGCAGCGTTCAGCGCATCAATGACTGCCAGATACATTGGCTTTGCCTGCGCATCCTGCATAAGCAGATCGGATATGGTCATGGACAATGCAAACTTAATCAGCGGGTCTTCCAGCATTCCCGGCACCATTTCTTCAAACATACTGCGGCCAAGTTCTTCGGCGACCAACTCTCCGAGTGTTGACTCCAACGAATATTTCTCGAATTTCAGATTGGTATCCGTCTTGTACTCGTAATGATATCTGCCGGAACCAACCGTAAATTCCGCTTCTTTCTCCGGAAGCTGGATAACTGCCGTTGTATTCGCCGGAATCTGCACGTCCACGCAGATTTTTCCTTCTCTGCAGCTCCATGCACTTACGATTGTTCCATATATGGATTCATAAGTTGCGGACACCTCTGTCATTCCCTTTGTCAGCGTCGGCTGAATCCGTATTTTCTTATATCCCGGTTCCATACAGCGTATTCCTGCAACTTTTTCGTACAGCCAGCTTCCAATCGAACCGTACGCATAATGGTTCAGGGAGTTCATACCTGATTCGTCAAAATCCCCATTTGGCAGAATGGAATTCCAACGCTCCCAGATTGTCGTTGCGCCTTTCTTTACTGCATAGAGCCAGCCCGGAAAATCCTCTTTCATAAAGATCTCATCCGCCAACCCATGAAGACCGTTTTCTGACAAACAATGACACAGATACGGTGTACCCACAAAACCTGTCGTCAGATGATTATGGTGTGCCCCGATATTCAACTCCAATGTCTCCAAAATACGATCACGAAATTCCGGTTTTATCAAGTCAAAGTACAGCATCAGCACACAGGCTGTCTGTGTCTCGCTGACCATTCGTCCGCTTCTTGTCACGTATTCCACATGAATGGCTTCTACTATTTCTTCATATAAGTCACCGTATGCTTTTGCTTCCTCTGCATACCCCAATGCATCCGCAGCATCCCGCACAATCCTGGTCGAATATGCGTAATAAGCATTTGCCACCAGATATTTGTCCGTTCCGCCTGTCCGGTCGGTGCTTCCGGATTCTATGTCCAGTGCCAGCCAGTCTCCATACTGGAATCCACTCTGCCACAATCCGTTTTTCGAGACTCTCGCATGTATATAATCCACCCAGTTCTTCATCATCGGGAATTGCTCCGCAAGCATCTCTTTATCCCCGTAAACCTTATAAATCGTCCACGGAATGATTGTCGCAGCATCGCTCCATGCCGCTGCTCCCGCCTGATTTCCGAGAATATTCGGAACAACATGAGGTACGCCCCACTCCGGATTGGTCTCTGCCGCCATATCCCGCAGCCATTTTCGGAAAAATAGTGCTGTGTGAAAATTGTAGGAGGCTGTACCACAGAATACCTGTGCATCTCCGGTCCAGCCCAACCGTTCATCTCTCTGTGGGCAGTCTGTCGGAACATCGAGGAAGTTGCCTCTCTGTCCCCACTGTATATTACTCTGCAGTTGGTTAACCAACGTGTTGTCGGATGTGAATGTTCCTGTCGGCTGCATGTCTGTGTGCATTGCACATGCCGTAAAATCCGATGCCTCTGTTTCCGTTCCTGCGCCTTCCACACAAATATAACGGAATCCGTGGAAAGTGAAGTGCGGCATCACAAGCATTCCCACCTGCTTTTCTCCGTATATAAATGTATCTGTACATCTTGCCGTCCGCAGATTCTCTGTATAAAAGTTTCCATCTTTATCCAGTGTTTCTGCATATCGAATAACTAATCTGTCTTCCATAAGTTTTGGAAGTCGTATTTCTACCAGTCCTGCCATATTCTGTCCGAAATCAAACACCAATTCTCCTTTTGGAGTCACGATCCTTTCCTTTACATCAAACCGTTTCGTTACCCGGACCGGCTCGGATTCCTGCGCCACAATCTGCCCGATATCATCCGTATGTTCAAACAGAACTGCCTTTCCCACCTGCCTTCTTTCTTTTGTATAATCCTGTATCTCACCGTGATAAATCTCGGAAAACAGAATTTCTCCTGTTTCCACATGCCAGTCCGTATCAGTGCCGATGCAGATAGTTTCCCCGTCTTCGTACTCGATACGCACCATTGCCAGCAAAGCCGTTCTGTCGCCGTAAATATTCGGTCTTGCATCAAACCCGAGTTCTCCCTTATACCACCCGTTTCCTACAGTAACCGTAATCTCATTATCTTTTTCCAGGAGTTCCGTAATATCATAAGTCTGATACTGCAGTCGGTGATGATAAGATGTCCAGCCCGGAGCCATGAACAAGTCTCCTGTTTTCCTTCCGTTAATAAGTGCCTCATATACACCACAGGCGGTCGCATACAGCCTTGCTCTCTTCACCGGTCTGTCCAGAGAAAAGCTGCGGACAAATACCGGACATGCAGTCTCTTCAGCCGGAAGTGTATGGGTAATCCATTTTGCATTCCAGTTTTCTTCTCTCATCAAACCGGTTTCAAAGTTTCCTGTCACCTGTCCCAGCTCTCCGCAATTATCCCATACACTGACCTGCACCTGATAAACAGTCATCTCTTTCAATGCAGCACCCTTATATGGCACCAGAACGGATTGGTCGCTTTCCACCCGGCCACTGTCCCACATAAGCTGGCCTCCGCTGACAACCTGAATCTGGTAGCTTGTCTGCACAACATCCTGCTTTTCACTCTCCAGCTTCCATGAGAAACGTGGTTTCTCATCGATTCCTATCGGATTTTTTCTGTATTCTATTGTCAAATCACGAATCATATACATTTCCTCTCTTTCTTTTTGTTTTTCTGATTCTTTCTATTCTATGAAAATTTTGCCATTGTACGAATCAGAGCGGTAACATTCTCCTGAAGTCTTGCCGTGTCTATGGTACCGTTCTCCAATCCTTTCTTTATCTGACCGGTATATGTATCATCATTAGAGCCCGGTGTAATCCAGCAGTTTCCCGCCTGTACCATTGCTGCCACATCTACACTGTCATAGGTTGTCCAATCCGTCATTACAAAACCGGCAAACCCATTTTCTTCTCTGAGAAGCCCCTGTAGAAGTTCTTCATCCGCTGCTGTCGGGCAGCCGTTTACCGCATTATACGCCGTCATAAAGCTGGCTGGCATATGAACATCCATCGCATATTCAAAAGTCCGAAAATAAATTTCCCGGATTGCACGTTCGGAAATCAGACTCTGATTTCGCTTTCTGGAAGATTCACAGTTGTTCCCGATAAAATGTTTATAGCAGCCTCCGACCCCGGCTCCTTCCAATCCTTTTGCATAAAATCCAGCCATGACACCGGACAAATACGGATCTTCCGAAAAATATTCCGGCTGTCGTCCATTTAGCGGATTTCTGTGAATATTAAATGCCGGGGCAAGAACCAGCGGCATGCCCAATGTCTTCGCTTCTTCCCCGATTACACACCCGATTGCTTCCGATAATTCTTTATTGAACGAAGCACAGATTGTAACGCCTGACGGCATTCCAATATTTTTGATGTTCAGATTGACTCCGCTGTTTCCATCGCTCACCGGAAAGTCCGGCAAATCATATCCTTCTGTCTGAAACACACGACCTGCCTCACCAATACCTTCCATTCCCCACCCAGCCGAGGCACAGACGCTGATGCGGGCAAGTTCCTCCGGTGACATCTGTGCCACAAACTCAGCCGCACGTGACGGATTTTTTCTTACAGCATCAAATGTTACCTTCTCTTTTGGTTTCTCCATATCAAACTTTGCGGGATAATGTTTCCTCTTCTCATAAGGCAAAAATGTCAACTTATTTTTGACCACTCCGGAATGCGCTCCTGTCGGCCATGTATCATCCGGATTTGTTTTGGATAATCTTGTAAATTTGCAATCGCAGCAAAGCAGGTTGGTTACCTGTTTGATTATTCTTGTTTCTTCTTCGTCGAATCCGCCGCATTCCGCTGCTTCAATACTGTTTCCCACATAAATACGGTAATATCCTTTTGATAAAATATACGCCGCTTTTTCTTCCGAATATGAAGTCAATACTTTCACCGGAACATGAACCGAAATCTTCTGTTCCTCTCCCGGAAGCAGTTCCTTTGTTTTTTCAAAGAATACCAGTTCTTTTTCCGGCTGCTCCAGTTCTGATTCCGGTTTGCCTACATAAACCTGAACAACTTCTTTTCCGGCTTTTTCCCCGACATTCTTCACATATACATCCAGTTCCAGTACTTCCCCGTCAAATCGAATATTCTCCTGCCTGATACAAAACTCCGTATAACTTAATCCGTAGCCAAACGGATACGCCGCTTTTTTCCTGAATGTTGTAAAATAACGATATCCTACATAAATGTCTTCCTCGTAACAAGTATCCACATATATATTTTCATCTGCTGTCAGACGTGTTTTATCCACACAGTCATAGAAATTTTTCGACGACGGAATATCAAAATAATCCTTTGCCCATGTATCCGGCAGCTTCCCTGACGGATTTACAGCCCCGCTCAGGATATCCAAAAGTGCCGGTCCTGCAAGCATTCCACCAAATCCCGAATATATAAGTCCTGCAACTGCATACTTTTCTGCAAATGTCACATCAATCGGATATCCGACATTTAAAATCACAATTGTCTTTGCAAATGTATCCGTTACTTTTGCAATAAGTGCTTCTTCAGCCTCGCTCAGATAGTATTCCCCTTTCGCCGTGGAAGCATCCTGGTTTTCTCCTGCTGCACGTGTCAGGAACACGATTGCCGTATCGGACAATTTCTTTGCACGCATCAACATCTCGTCCCCCGGTATCTCATCCCTGTCGCAGCCGTAAAATTCAACCAGTTCTTCATTCAGTGAATAAGCTTCTCCTTCCCTGACAGCCTCCACAAAATTAACACTGTAGCGAGGATTGATTTTGCCTGCCCCCACTGCTCCGATACGAAATTCGTGAATACCTCTGCCAAACAGATTCAATACCGTTCCCTTCTTCAGCGGAAGAACTTCTGCCTCATTTTTCAAAAGAACGATTCCCTCCCTGGCGGCTTCCAGTGCAATCTGTTCATGTGCTGCATCTTCCGGCTTCGGTTTCACTTTTTCCACACCTCTGACCGTAAAATCCTGCGGATTCATCTCATTCCCATCCATATCCACAAAACCTTCCACGTGAAGTTGATATTCCCGACCGTACTCTGTCACAAGTCCACGAAGCGGAATTCCAAGCACCCACATATTCCCCATAACTTCCATATACTGGTTGATACAGCCGGATACCACCCTGCTATCTAAGGTGACGGTTCCCTGAATATCCGGATTCATCGGCTTTGCCCACATCATAAGCAGACAGCCGGATAGTCGACGATCCAGCATAAAATACAATCCGTCAATATCATGAAAATCGTACTCCAGCGGTCCCATTTCAAAAAGCAATGGTTTATCTTCTTTTCCTGTCGGAAGCTGTTCCCAAAAATCTTCCATTCCCATGTTGAGTCCTCCTTTTAAATACTTTCATTGAGTTATCTATAAAATATCAAATCATATGATTTTTGTATTACAATATTGATTACAATATTTCAATTTTGTCCTTGTTTTTATAAATAGAACGCCTTATAATTAGTATTACATCCATTTCAAAGAGAGTTTAAAAGTACGGTTTTACCTGGAAAGGAGTCTTCCATGATTACTGATTTAAAGGCATTTTGTGAATTATTTTATGCATCAACCTCCATACCGATTGGCTATTACCACGCTTCACCCGACGATGACTGTTCCTTTCCTTCGATTTTGGAAGACCCGTCTGTTTTTAAAGGCATCCTGTCCGGTTTCCGACATTTCACAAAAAACCCGGACTATTTTATCGCGCAGTCCTTCGGCTATTATGGTTATATAAAGCCGGAGCATGCTGATTGCGTAATCATCATTGGTCCTGTATTCAGCACACCTATTTCAGATCTTACACTTCGCACTTTCATGCAGGAATGGGCAATCAGTCAGGAACACAAACCGGATATACTCCAATTTCTGGTCAATATTCCTCAGATTTCCTTTAACCAGTTTCTCCAGACACTTGCCTGGCTTCACCTGTGTTTCAACGATGAATATATTTCTGTTGGACAGCATTTTAATCTAGAAAACACAAGCAGCATCAGCGAGTTTTCCAATGTACATTCCAATCAGGTGATGAATGCAAAGGAAGAACAGCATTTTCATAATACCTACCAGTTTGAACAGAAACTTTTGCAGTATATTCAAAATGGAGACGTCGAAAAAATGAAAACATTGTTAAACACCCCCTCCAAATTATCAGGTGGTCTTATGGCTGACAACTCCCTCCGGCAGGAAAAGAATGTTTTCATTACAACTGTCGCAATTGTTACAAGAAGTGCCATTGCCGGAGGAATGGATATGGAACAGGCTTACCAGCTTGCCGATGTATATATCCGTGAATGTGAAAAGCTGCAGAATATTTCCCACATTGAAACCTTGTCTTATTCTATGCTGATTGATTTTACGGAACGGGTTTCGCAAAATAAAATTCCTCAGGGAATGTCTCTGGAAATATTTGAATGTATTCAGTTTATTACTCACCACATCAACGAATCCATTCGGGTTGGCGATGTAGCTGAGCATATCGGAAGAAGCCGCTCTTATTTGACAAACAAGTTCAAAAAAGAGCTCGGCTTCGATGTCTGCAGCTTCATTATGCGGTGTAAGCTGGAAGAGGCAAAAAGTCTCCTGACGTATTCGGATAAGACATTAAGTGAAATCAGTAACTATCTTTGTTTTTCCAGTCAGGCTTACTTTCAGACTGTATTTAAGAAAAAATATGGTCTGACTCCGACACAGTATCGGAATCAGACCCATAAAATCTACTAATATACCAGACGGGGCTTCTTTCTATTTGATGTTCAAAACGAGTTTTTCTTCTGCAAAATTTACTGCTGAAATGGTTACGATTGCCTCCCCCGGACATTTTGCAGCCCGGATTACTGCCATTACACTGCCGTCATAGGTATTCCATGTATGAGACTGGTAACTTCCTTCGCAGCTCGGGTCTGCACTACCAAATCCCTGCAATGCAGCACATCCCTCTACCTTAATTGTAACTGCTGCACTTTCCCGACGATTGAAATTTCCTGCTGCGTCTTCCAGTCTGATTTTTACGAAAGTAAGACTTTCTCCGTCAGCAGGAAGTTCATTCCGGTCAGCTTCAACCTTAAGCTTCACCGCTTTCCCTGCTGTCTGTAAGACAGTCCGGCCTGCCTCCGCCCCGTTCAGATAACTGACTGCCTCCAGCTTTCCCGGATGATAAGGTACTTCATACGTCACAACATATACTCCGCCAATCGACTTTCGTCCCAGACTTTCCCCATTCAAGAACAGTTCTACTTCATCTGCATTGGCATAAACATCCACACTTGCTGTTTCCCCTTCATATCCCGGCCATGTCCAGCTTGCAAGATTATCCTTCCACATCCACGGTGTCTTTCCAACTTCAATTCCTGCCTTATCCATCCGAAGTACACCGATAGACGGTGCATGACCAATTTCGAACACTGCCTGCCGCAGATAACTGATTGGTTTACGATCACCAAGAATATCAATGTCACCGATACCTGCCAGTCTGTCCGGCCAATGCGCTGAAAAATTCACTCCTCCATTATAATGGAATATACCGCATCCGGCTTCTCCCAGATAATCATATCCGGTCCATGTAAAGTCTCCTAACACATGTGGATTGCGCTTTACGATATCCCACAAATGAACAATGTCCGCCGGAAAAGTCTCTGTGCCAAGCACAACCCGATTCGGATGACGTATGTGATCTTCTTCATGTAATGCCGTCAGATAATTATATCCGGCAATGTCATTTGCCGCAGCAAATTCTCCTATCATTTCTTCCAGAATCGGACTGGTGGCAATCGCATCTGCCAGCGGTCCCACCATAACCTCAGCCATCCCATTGATTTCATCTGCGCCTCCACGCTTCTGCTCATCCGGCTGCTGCATCGCTTCAAGCTGCTCCGGAGTCATCCCTGTAGCCTGGCACATAATTTCGCCCATTCGGTCATTTCCTGCCATCAGACCATTGATTCCGTTCGTCGTATAGCGTGTGGCATCCAGCCGTTTCATTTCTGCATGAATCCTCCGATTCCATTCTGCCCCTTTTGGAGTGCCCGCCTCCGGAATCTCATTTCCGGTCGAGTACAAAATCACGCATGGATGATTATAGTTTTTTTCCACCATGTCCCACACATCCTGCTTCCAATGTGTCGGAAAATAATTTGCATAGTCATGGGGATTCTTTGTCCGAGTCCACATATCACTCAGTTCATCCATCACCAGCATCCCCAGTTTATCACAGGCATCCAGCATTGCCTTACTCATCGGATGATGTGCACTTCGAAGAGCGTTAAATCCGGCTTCCTTCATCTGGCGGCAGCGCCGATACTCCGCATCCGGAAATGTTGCTGCTCCGATAATCCCATTATCATGGTGAATACAGGTTCCCCTCAGTTTCGTTGGTTTACCGTTCACTAACAGCCCATGTTTTGCATTCAGCCGAAGTGTACGGATTCCTGTTGAAATATTTACACTGTCTATTGGATTCTCATCCTCAGAAATTGTAATCCGGCAGGAGTATAGATTTGGTGTTTCATCACTCCACAATGCAGGATGTTCTACAAGCAAACGCTGACAGCACATCTGCGTGCTTTCTCCAAAAACAGTTACCGGTATGTGCTCTGCGGCTGCTTCCGTCCCATTCGGTCCGGTCAATGTAATTTCCACCTGTACCGTTTCGGAAACCATTCCCCGATTACAGATTGGAACCTCTACTTCCACGACTGCCGCCTCACAGTCAGCTTCTCTTGTTGTAACACGCACCCCCTGAGCAGGAATATGCACAGTCTTTCCCACCCATGCATACACAGGACGGTATAACCCCGCGCCACTATACCAGCGGCTGGACTGCTCTATACTGCATACTTCTACTTTCAGTTCATTTTCCTGTCCATACTTCAGATAACCGCTGACGTCTGCAAAAATGCCTGTATATGGATTCACATGCTCTGTTACAAGATCCCCGTTCATATAAATGCGGCAGGTATCTGCAACACCTTCAAATTCCAAAACAACTGTACATCCCTTCCACGCTTCCGGAATCTCCCACTTTTTCATGTAAGTATATTCACCGCCCGGATAAAATCCTGTCTGATGTGCATTCGCAGTTGCCGGAGTTCTTTCCTGATAAATCATGGCATCATGGGGCAAATCAATATTTTCTATATTTCCTGCCTCTCCCATCATTAACTCCATCATTGTTATGGTTCCTTTGGCAAACTGCCAATTCTGGTTTAAAGATATTTTTTTCATACGGACCTCCCTAATGCAGCTTGTTCATTTTTTAACTATTCTAACAGTTGAAGAGTATTCCGTATTATAAATATAAATTTATTATTATAATTTTGTAACACAATTTTTCAGAAAAATACCGGGAGAGAGGAAACTCGAATCCCCTGTCCCGGCGGTTTTTGTTATATCTATAAGTTTATTCTGCTGCGTTTAACGCTGCAACAAGTTGGTTCAGTGCTTCCTTTGTCACTCCCGGTACAAAACTCAGCATCTGTCTGAGCGGCATGGCTTCCATCATTGCCGCCATCATTTCGTCGTTGATCACTCCGGAATCATCCTGCATTTGTTCCTCTGTACTCTCGCCGTCCATTCCTTCCATTTCACTCATTGCCTGTTCCAATATGGCTTTTCCTTTCGGGTCTGCCATGATTTCTCCCATTGTGGAATTGAGGGTATACACTTTCGGCAGGACGGTTTCTGATTCTACCTGTACTTCCTCTGACAGAAGCACTTCCTGTGCATTCCGGCAAATCTGGATTTCATAGGCTCCGGTCTCCACATGCCAGTCATGGATTTCCGTATTCCAGTATGCATAGGCTCTGCTGTCAAGTTCAAAGGTGACGGTTTTCGTCTCACCCGGTGCAAGTTCTGTTTTTTCAAATGCTTTTAACTCCCGTACCGGGCGGATGATTGTTCCGCCCTTCGGCGCTACGTAAAGCTGTACGACTTCCTTTCCTGTACATGCGCCTGTATTCGTTACGTCTACGGATACCAGCAGTTTTTCGCTTTCCTTAAACTCCTTTTTGTCCAACGTAAGATTGCCGTAAGAAAAGGTCGTATAAGACAATCCGTATCCGAACGGGAACAGGACTTCCATTTCTTTGGATGTGTAATAGCGGTATCCCACAAATACGCCCTCTGAATAAACCGATTTGTCATGTTCTCCGCCGTAATTCAAATAGCACGGCGTGTCCTGTATCCGAAGTGGGAATGTTTCCGCCAATCGTCCGCTTGGATTTGCATTTCCGTAAAGCACATTGACCACTGCGCCGCCCACAGCCTGTCCGCCCAGGTAGGCTTCCAGCACGGCTTTTACTTTTCCGAGCCACGGCATTTCTACCGGAGCACCGTTGTGAAGCACAACAATGGTGTTCGGCTGTGCTTCCGCCACCGCTTCAATCAGTGCGTTCTGGCAGTTCGGCATCCCAAGATGCTTCCGGTCATACCCTTCGGATTCAAAGCTGTCCGGCAGTCCGGCAAAGATTACCGCCACGTCCGCATTTGCAGCAGCCTCTACGGCTTTTGCAGCCAATGCTTCATCCGCTTTATCCTCAACATCATCAAAGCCTTTGGCAAATGTGATGTTTTCCTTTTTTACAGTTGCGAGAAATTCTACGGCGTCCATTGCAGATTCTGTTTTAAAGCTGTTGATGTGGGAACTTCCGCCGCCCTGATAGCGTGGTTCCTCGGCGTATTTGCCGATAAAAGCCACCTTTTTGTCTGCGGACAACGGGAGAAGCGCATCCTCATTTTTCAGAAGCACAATACACTCCTCTTCGATTTCCCGGGCTGTCTCATGGTCTTTTTCACGCTGAAATACCGCGTTTTTGTCTCTGTTTTCCTCATATTTGAAAATAACATTCAAATATTCTTCACAGGACTTGTCCAGTACAGATTCATCCAGTGTTCCGTCCTGTACTGCGGCAACGATTTCTGCATCCGTAGCGCCTTCACAGGACGGCATTTCCAGATTGCAGCCTGCTTTCAGAGCTTCCACACGGTCATTCATCGCACCCCAGTCTGTCATTACATAGCCGTCAAATCCCCATTCCCTGCGGAGCACATCTGTGAGCATTTCTTTGTTTTCACAAAGGTATGTGCCGTTCAGCTTGTTGTATGCGTTCATAATGGTCCACGGCTTTTCCTTCTTTACCATTCCTTCAAAAGAAGCAAGGTAAATTTCACGCATGGTGCGTTCATCCATTTCTGAAGAGCTTGTTAAGCGGTGATATTCCTGGTTATTTGCCATAAAATGCTTCGGACTTGTTCCGATATGTTTGCTCTGGACGCCGTGGACAAGCGCACCTGCCATTTCCGTTGACACAAGCGGGTCCTCTGAATAGTATTCAAAATTACGTCCGCACAGCGGGGAACGCTTAATGTTCATAGCCGGGCCTAAGATTGTGCTTACATTTTCTGCCTGACACTCTTCCCCCAGTGTTTCTCCAAGTTTTGTCACCAGCTCACGGTTAAAGCTGGATGCGGTTGCACATCCCGCTGGAAAGCAAACAGCCTGAATGCTGTCGTTGATTCCCAAATGGTCTGCTTTATCGTCCTGCTTGCGGAGTCCGTGAGGTCCGTCTGAGACCATTTCCGAAGGGATTCCGAGACGTTCCACTCCTTTTGTGTGCCAAAAATCAAGCCCGGAACACAAAGATGCTTTCTCCTCCAGAGTCATTCTGGAGACCAATTCTTTTATTTTTGCTGTTTCCATGTTTCATCCTCCTGCCAATCTTTCTCTTTTGGATAAAGATAGCATACATTTTTCTTTTCGTATTATAGTTTTGAGTTATTTATTGTAAAAATAGGTTTGCATTTCCTTTACTAAATGATTAGGGAATGCAGTACCCCGTTCCCTTTACAGGTCGCAAGCGCAAGGATTTCTTCAATCGGTCCCCGATATGGAAATTTAATAGTGCCTAACACCACTGTGGTCTTTCCTATATTATTCAAAGTATCTGCATTTTTCTATATAAATTATTTTAGCTAATACTCTTGTCGTGAACAAAAGATTGTGAAATCAAGAGAGATAAAGTATAATAGCTATAAGTTATTTTTCTGAAAAAAATCGAAAGGGTGACAGTTATGCAAGATAAAACAAGTACAATTTCAACAAACATACCTTGTGGTCTTTATGTTTTGAAGCATAAAGATTTTGATGTTGCTATGGTTGATATCGATATTTATTCAGGAAAAATACAATATATATTAGACGTGTACCTTCCGGAAGAATTACCAATTGGATGCAACCGATTGGGGAAGAACATTGTTGGAAGGACTTGAACTTTTATGAAAATGATTTTACCGATGAATTAGGAAGTTTGTTAACAGATTCAAAGAATGTGGATGTGGATGCGAATTACTCGAAGTTCTCTCCGGCATCATCGTTAAATGGTGAGATGAAGAAGAAATGGGTTATTGAGAACGGAATCCGTTACCTAATGAAGGTGAATGCGAATGATTATGGGCAGCAGTCCATCAATGAAGTGATTGCAAGCAAACTTCATGAAAAACTTGGTTGGGATAATTATGTCCAATATAGAGTTGACACGGCAATCGTAGATGGAGAAAAAGTTCCGAGTTCCTTATGTCAGTTATTTACCTCGAATGAGTTGGAATTAGTGTCTGCATATCAATTGATCAAGGATATTAAGATACCAAACGATTCCTCTGAATTCGAGGAGATTATCCGTCAGGCTGTGAATTATGGAATGGAAGAAGCGGTAGTCCGTCAACAACTAGAATATACGATTTTGACAGATTTTATTCTGAGTAATACAGACAGGCATTATAACAATTTTGGATTTTTGTATCATCCGCAACTACACCGATTGGTTAAGATGGCACCTGTTTTTGATACCGGAAATTCATTGTTTTACAATAAGGAAATCATACCACAGGGAAGCAACCTTCTGGACGTAACAGTAAATTCGTTTAAGAAGAAAGAGGTTAGCTTACTGGAATATGTATCAAAATCAGATCTTGTGGGGATTGGTAAATTAGAGAGCTTTCCGAAAGAGGTTTACAATTTACTGACATGCAATACAGATATGCCTGATGAACGTGCGAAGAGTATATCAGGAACCGTTCAGCAAAAATTGGAGTATCTGAAATTATTTCAACAAGGCAAAAAGATTTGGAAAAAAGAAAACAGGTTTTTGATACGGCAGTTACGTATTATTACAATCAAGCATGCAGAGTGGTAGAAGGAATGCGAGTGGCAGAGGAATACCGTGCAAAAGCTAATAGAACAGTTCGAGAAATCCGAAATTAATAAATGAAAACCGTAAATAGTATCTAAAAGGCTGTCGCTTTTATAATAAGAAGTGATGGCCTTTTTGTATATATAATCCGAAAAGTTGAAATCTAAAAGAAAGCAGAAAATTCTGGAAAAATCTTGGGCAAAACCATTTTCAGATATTATTTTTTCAAACATTGATGAGATGATATTTGCCCCACTCTATAGTGATAAGCGTAATTCACGTCCGAATGCACCTGTAAATGTAATTGTAGGTGCCCTAATCCTTAAGGAACTCAATGGACTTACGGATGACAAGATTATTGAAGAGTGTGAGTTTGATTTCCGATATCAGTACGCTCTTCATACAACCAGTTATGAAAACCAGCCTTTGAGTAATCGGACGTTTAGCAGATTCCGCGAAAGAAATGCAGCTTATGAACTGACCACCGGAAAAGATCTGATTCATGACTGTATTGTAGCTCTTTCTGAAAATATCCGTAAATTCAGGTAAACGGAGCCGGAACACAGATTACCGAATGTCCTGCTGGAAATAAGCCAAAGAGCAATTCCTATATTAAACAAACAGATTCCATACGAGCTTCGTTCTACAGATACCAGTGTGAAGGATGCCCATACCAAAACCAATGCAATCCTGCAATAAAAGAAAGAACAGCAGTCATGATGGTTCCGTTAAAATCAAGAAGACGAATCTTAGAATCATCAGAAATATGGAACGATGCCACCTGGGCATGGATTGGAAGAATCCGAAATGGAGTGGAGACTGTTCCATCAGTCATCCGAAATAAATATCTGGTAGATCAAATGCCGGTCAGAGGAACGCTGAGAACCAAACAGTTCTTCGGCTTTAAAGTTGCTTCCCTAAATATCACTAAACTGATGAGATACACCAAAGGGAAGCTGAAGTGCAGAACTTTTGAGCTGGCATAGGGATGATAAATCGCCCTTTCGCGGAATCGAAATACCAAAAACATAGATTTATTCAGTTGTCAAAGGACAAAAAATATGTGCAGTTGTCAGTCACAGAAAATGTAACTTTTGACACCCACATCATAAAAAATAAAACGGCAGAAAAACAACTTATTCATAAGAAAAATTTTAGTTATATAAGCGGTAAGGAAAGCCAAATAAATTTTTATCTGCAGGAACCGCAGTGCTGCGAAAGATAATATTATGGAAAAACGAATTGTCTAAAATGTCAGAATAGTATGAATGTCTATTGAAAGTTGTCTAAATATATAATATAATACTATTACAATAAAAACGAGTATTCTTTGTTATGAGAGGATGAGAATCCATTGGCATATTAATTTCACATCGAAAAAATATAGGAAAGTAGTGTAAAATATTTATTTTTAAGAAAGATATATGTGTTGCCAGAAATCTTGTGGAATGTAACAGAATTAAAGGAAGGAAAAAGAATTTATGAAAAAGCATTTATCGGCTATCATAACAAGTATCGGAATCATGATTGGAATTATCTTACTGATTTTGATTCAGGTAATTGGAAAGACGAATATCCTTGACATACTGGTAAGGTGCTATGCTTTTTCTATCCCATTATGGATTACTATTATTGTTTCCTTAAAAAGAAAAGAAAAGTAGTACCGCTATTTTAAAAAAAGACCACCACCCGTCCAACGGGTGGTTTGCTCTAGGGCTATAAGCCCTTGTTACTAGGCCCGCGTCTCAAGGCGCTGGCTTTCTCTTTAGGCTATGGAAATTCTGTTTACACAGCCTTCCCACAGCTCCGTTCAAGCCATATTGCTCTTAACTCGTCGCTACCCCTTAAGGGGCTTTGTTACTACTTGGCATTAACCCTTAAAAGGGTTCTCATATTCTTTTACACTTAACTTATCCATTGCAATATCGTGCTTTTCTTGTTCCTGGATATATTTTTTTATTGTTGCCTCATTTAATCCAACTGTGCTAACATAATATCCTTCCGCCCAGAAATGACAATTTCCAAATTTATATTTTAAGTTTGCGTGTTTATCGAATATCATAAGTGCACTTTTTCCTTTTAAATATCCCATAAATGGTGATACGCTTATCTTTGGTGGAATACTTACTAACATATGGATATAATCTGGCATTAGATGTCCTTCAATAATTTCAACGCCTTTATAACTGCACAATTGCTTTATAATATCTCTAATATCCTCTTTGTATTGATTGTAAATTACTTTTCGTCTATACTTTGGTGTGAAGACAATATGATATTTGCACATCCATTTTGTATGTGCGAGTGAATATTCTTTCTTCGCCATAAATTACCTTTCCTTTCTACAATATAGCCTGAACAACTTTATTGTACACGGAAAGGTAATTTCTTTTGTATAACAATCGACGCGCACCCGCATAGCGGGTGGTTTATTGTTTCGTCCATCTACATTTTTCGGATCAACGAAAAACTCCAATGGACTCAACAGACTAAAGTCCATAAACTATGAGAAACACGCTCCGCGAGTTTCTCAAGTTATCGCGACAGTCGCCAAGGTCTCGTGCAAGCACGGACTTTGGCTCGTTGTTCGCGTAAATAAAAAAGTGGAAGTCTGTCAATGTTTTCAGTCCTTCCACTCATTTTCATTCATTTATCTTATTAATTCTCTCCGGGTTTATTTTACAATACCAACCATATCTTTTACATTCTCAAAGCCATTCTTCTTCATATAAGCTTCGATTCCGTCAATCACTTCCAATGTCACTGCCGGATTGTGGAAGTTTGCTGTTCCTACAGACACTGCGCTCGCACCTGCAAGAAGGAATTCGATTGCATCTTCTGCACAGGAAATTCCGCCCATTCCAATGATTGGAATATTAACAGCCTGAGCAACCTGATAAACCATACGCACTGCGACTGGTTTCACGATCGGTCCGGATACTCCTCCGGTCTTATTCGCTACTGCAAATGTCTTTCTGTTGATATCAATCTTCATTCCTGTCAGTGTATTGATCAGAGACACCGCATCTGCTCCACCGGCTTCCGCTGCCCTTGCAATCTCCGTGATATCTGTTACATTCGGTGTCAGCTTCATAATGATCGGCTGCTTTGCGATCTTCTTGATCTGTGCTGTCAGCTTTTCTACATTATGTGCATCCTGTCCAAATGCAAGAAATCCTGCATTGACGTTTGGACAGGAAATATTGATCTCCATCATATCGATTGGTTCATCTGCGAGACGCTCTACGACTGCAAGGTACTCTTCCGGAGCATGTCCGCATACATTTACGATGATCTTTGTATCAAAATTCTTCAGATATGGAATATCTCTCTCGCAGAACAAATCGATTCCAGGATTCTGAAGTCCGATGGCGTTCATCATACCGCCATAAACTTCAGCTACACGCGGGGTCGGGTTTCCTTCCCACGGTACATTTGCTACACCTTTCGTTGTCACTGCTCCAAGACAGTTCAGGTCTACAAATTCTGAAAATTCTTCTCCTGAACCAAATGTTCCGGATGCAACTGTTACCGGGTTTTTCCATTCTACACCGGCAATATTTACGCTCATGTTCATTAGATTTCCACCTCCGTAGACAAGAATACAGGGCCGTCCTTACAGATACGCTTGTTGTTTACATTGCTATGTGCATCCTTTTCTTTCGATTTACATACACATGCCAGACAGGCACCGATTCCGCATGCCATTCTCTCTTCCAGTGAGATATAACACTCGATTCCGTTCTCTTCTGCGTACTGTTTGATCGCACGGAGCATCGGAGTCGGTCCACAGGCATAGATCATATCTGCTTCCAGAGCATTTTCACGGATTGCGTCCATAACATTTCCCTTTGTTCCGACACTTCCATCTTCTGTGGAAATATAAAGTTCTCCGCTCTGCTCGAACTCTTCCTTAAGGAATGTCTGTGCGTCGCGGTATCCTACTACGATCTGTTTCTTCTCGCAGTCCATCTGTTTCGCCAGTTCAAGGATCGGCGGTACACCGATTCCTCCGCCCATCAGAAATACTTTCTTTCCTTCAGCCTTCTCATATGGGAATCCATTTCCAAGAGGTCCGATCACCGGAATGATATCTCCTGCTTTCAGCTTAGAAAATTCTTCTGTTCCTGTCTTTGGTCCTGTCACACGGTAAACAACACGGAGTCTTCCGTTCTCTTTATCAATCTCACAGATACTGATCGGACGCGGAAGTAATTTACTTCCATCTGTTGTATACATAGAAATAAACTGTCCCGGCTTTGCGTCCTTTGCCGCCTCTGTATTGATCCACATGCTGTAGATTCCATCCGCCAGCTGCTCCTGGGAATGTACTACTGCATTTTCTTTCTGCTTTGCCATAAACTTATGCAATTCCTTTCTTGAAATTATGAGAAACACGATCTGCGGATTTCTCAATTTCTATGGTAAATTATTTTGCCGCTGCAAGTGCTCCGCTGATATCAGCTACCATTGCTTCAACTGCTGCTCTTGATGCATCACCGAAATTCTCCGGTCCGAACTTCGCATAAGCTTCCTGTTTGTAAGCTGCAATAATTCCACGGGAAGAGTTTACGATCGCACCAAGTCCGTCTTCGTTAAAGAAATGAACAAGGTCTTTTCCCTGTCCGCCCTGTGCACCGTATCCCGGTACAAGGATGTAAGACTTCGGCATGATCTCTCTTAATACTTTACCCATCTCCGGATAAGTAGCTCCTACAACAGCTCCGATATAGCTGTACTCATCTCCCATGCAGTCAGCTCCCCACTCTGCAACCTTCTCACCTACCCACTCATAAAGCGGTCTTCCATCAATGATTCTGTCCTGGAACTCTCCACTGGACGGATTGGATGTCTTAACAAGGATGAACAGACCTTTCTTCTCTTCCTTGCATACGTCAACAAATGGATTCACTCCGTCAGATCCAAGGTACGGATTCACTGTTGCAAAGTCCTCTCCGAATGGTGTATATTCCTTGCTTCCAACCTTAATCTTTCCAAGATGTGCTGTTGCATAAGCAGCAGATGTAGAACCGATATCTCCACGCTTTACATCTCCGATGATCACAAGGTCTTTAGACTTACAGTAATCTACTGTCTTCTTAAATGCCATCAGTCCAGGAATTCCGAACTGCTCGTACATTGCGATCTGTGGTTTTACTGCCGGAATCAGATCATAAGTCTTATCAACGATCTCCTTATTGAACTGCCATACTGCCTCTGCTGCTCCTTCCAGAGTCTCACCATACTCTGCATAAGCCTTGTCAAGTACGTGCTGTGGGATGTAGTTCAGCATTGGATCGAGTCCAACTACGATCGGTGCACCTGTCTTTTTGATCTTCTCTACCAGTTTATTAATCATTCTTCATTCCTCCATATCCTGTTACTTTTCATCGGATCACCGATGAATGATAACCTTCGGTCTTTCCTTCAGGTTGACGCGTTACTTTTCTTTACGCACAATATATCATTTTTCATAATACCATATTCTTGAGAATTTTCCTAGTCATGCTTTTTAATAAATCAAAAATAAAAACCAATAAAAAACGAAGTTCTTTCTCTGTCACTCATTTAAACAGAATCTGAAAGAACTTCGTTTCTCTGGTTTTATTTTTTAATATCCCGCCGGCACAAGCAATGTAAATGGATAAATCGGAATATTTCTCACGATTCCGAACCCCACCACTATAACTAATACCACATATAGGACTTTCTGATTAATCTTCTGATCCACATGATTACCACCGGTCAAAACCCAGTCAATCAATCGTGCTACAATATACATCCCAAGAAATGGGAGTAATGTCACATACATCGGATTATACCGGAATGCCGTATAAAATCTTCCATGTAAAATAGAATAGCTTGCCCGCCCGGCACCGCACCCCGGACAATACAGTCCGGTAATAATATGAAAGAGGCAGGGCAGCGGATACTGGTGCGGATTATGAAAAAAGAGATAACCCGCAGCGGCCACTGCAATCACTGCCCCCGTTAGAACTGCGATGATCCTGGCTGACCTTTTTGTTTGAAATGCTTCACGCATCTTTCTCTTCCAAATCATCATCCGCTCACTTTTTAATAATAGTAATAAGCCGAACCGGAAACTGCCCCTGTCACGATCAGAACCATGTAGATCAACCATGTAAGAAGACCAATTGCAAAGGATACGATAATCCAGATTCTTGCCATCTTCGCATTATTCTGTGCTTCTTCAAGATTTCCTGCCAGCATAGCACTATTGATCTTCGCCGAGAATACGATTCCCACTACACCAAACGGAAGACAGCAACATAATGTTGAAATAATTGATAATATAAGATATGGAACCCAGTTCACTGGCTCCTGTGGCATTCCATTGAAATTATTCTGCTGATAATATCCCTGGTTCTGCTGACCATAGTTTGGAGCTTGCTGAGTATAATTCTGATTTTGCTGACCGTACCCCTGTCCATACTCATAGTTGTTTGGTTCACCATAGGAAGTATTCTGCTCCTGATTCACACTTTTGTATGGATCGTTCTGATATGAACCTGCCACATCCGCTGACTGTGTTGGTTCTGTCGGCTGCACATCTTCTTCTGGCTGCACTTTTTCTTCCGGCAGCACATCTTCTTCTGACTGCACTTTTTCTGTCGGCTGCTGTACCTCTGCTGTATCTTCTGTTATGTTATCTGTTGTCTCTTCCTTCACCTGTGATACAGGTTCCATCTTCTGTACCGGCTGCTTCGCCCCGCAATTCGGGCAGAACTTACAACTATCCGGTATCTCCTGATAACAGTTCATACATCTCATTTTCTCTACCTCGCTTTCGTAAGTCACAATTTTCACTTTCCCAGAGCACTGACCAATTTGCTCACTTGTTCGTTTTGCGACTTTATTTCTTATATCATAACATTAATATCACCAAAAAACTTGTATCTTCATTAAAAATTAACACTTTTCTTTTCCCAAACGGATTTCTTCCATCTGTTTTGCAGTTTCCTCATCAAGATAATCCAGAAGATAATTTTTCAGATTTACCTGCCTGCCCAGATGCTCTCCTCTGAGTTCTTTTAATGCCAACTCAACCTCTTCTTTCAGACCTGGCGCAGACATTCTGTGAGCCCCCTGCCCCATGATGATCACCTGCTCAAGTCCATCTGATGTAGCTACTGTTACATCTGCATTCTTCGCAATCCTGCGGACTGTCTTCTCAATATATTGATCTGCTGTTTCTGCTTCTTTCGTATAGACGATATAAATGTTATGATATTTCATCACTTCACCCGGATTCCCCTCTACTTTATAAGCATCATACACAAGGATCAGGGTACATTTACGGAATCCCTGATAGTTACTTAGAATATCTGCAAGCTTTCCTCTTGCTGCACCAATATCTCTTTCTGAAAGTTCTTTCAGTTCCTCCCATGAAAAAATTATATTATAACCATCTACCAGAAGGTATTCTTCTGTTCCGGCTTTCGCTCTCCGGCGCGCTTCCCACTTCGGATCCTGATAAGCGCTTCCCGGTTCTCTTGTCTTTTCTTTTGCCCGGACAGTTACAGGACCTGTAGAACGATTCTTCTTCGGATCCGGTGTACGAACATAGATCGCATCCAACTCTTCCTGTGTCAGTTCAATACTGGAGTGCCTGCGTTTTGGAAGTGTCACCTCCATTATATCCATTTCATCATCATTTCCTGATTCCAATGTATGCTCCATATGCATATATTCTTCAACTTCATCCCAATCCACAACAAATCCTGCTCCATGTGCACAGAATACAGAACCTGTCGGATTCGCCAGATCTGCCTCCGAATCATAGGTTGACGCTGCCAGAACTTCTTCCTGATTATGACAGATATCATAACCTTTCAACGAAACTGCCATTCTTCCACATCCACCTGTATAGGCAGTGAATTCTTTCTGATATCCACGCATCAGGGACACCGGTGCACTTCCTGTCAGCACTGTTATCTCTTCTTCTATCATCGGTGTTCCGAATTTGCCGGACATATTTTGAATATCTGTCATAGCTCGTCCTACATTTTCTGATGGAAGTTCCATTCGAAATTCATAATATGGCTCCAGAAGAATACTGTCTGCTTTCTTTAATCCCTGACGCACTGCACGATAAGTTGCCTGACGAAAATCTCCGCCTTCCGTATGTTTCTGATGTGCACGTCCGGAAGTCAGCGTAATCTTCATATCCGTGATCGGTGAACCTGTCAGCACACCTTTGTGTTCCTTCTCTTCCAGATGTGTCAGAACAAGCCGCTGCCAGTTTCTGTCCAGAATATCTTCACTGCACTCTGCTGCAAACTGCATTCCGGATCCACGTTCTCCCGGTTCCAGACGCAGATGCACTTCTGCATAATGACGTAATGGTTCAAAGTGTCCCACACCTTCTACCGGTGCTGTGATTGTCTCTTTGTAAACAATACTCCCTTCACCGAATTCTACCAGCACACCAAAACGTTCCTTTATCATCCGCTGTAAAATCTCAATCTGCACATCTCCCATCAGCTGTACATGAATCTCAGAAGTCTGTTCCTCCCATACAATATGAAGTTCTGGTTCTTCTTCCTCTAAAATCTTTAGGTTCAAAAGCATCTTATGTACATCACAGTCATCCGGAAGAAGGATCTGGTATGTCAACACCGGCTCTAATACCGGTAAATCTGACTCTTCTTCTGCTCCGATTCCCTGCCCGGGTCTTGTATTTTCCAATCCTGTCACTGCACATACTCTTCCGGCTTCTACTTCCTGGACAGCCTCAAATTTCTCACCGGAGTAGATCCGGATCTGATTGATCTTTTCATTCAGTCCTTCCACTACATCTTTTACTTTCAGTCTTCCACCTGTCACTTTCAGATAGGTCAGACGGTTTCCCTGATTATCCCTTGCAATCTTATAAACCTTTGCCCCAAACTCTGCCGGATAAGTCTTATCTTTTATATACAGATCAAGTCCATCCAAAAGTTCTTCCACACCTTGAGAATGTAGTGCCGAACCAAAATAACATGGAAACACCTGACGGTCTGCAACTGCTTTTTGTACTTTATCCAGAGAGATTCTTCCCTCTTCCAGATATTCTTCCATCATATCATCTTCACAGACAGCCAGCTCTTCCAGCACCTCTTCCACTGCGCTCTCTTTCGTATGTAAATATACTTTTCCACCCGGGCAGTCGGATTCTGTCATGATATCCACAAATGGAACGACATTTTCCCCAAAACGCTTGCGGAGTTCTTTCAGAAGTTTTTCACCATCCGTTCCTTCCTGATCCATTTTATTCACAAAAAGAAAGGTCGGAATGTGATATCTTTTTAATAACTTCCATAATGTCTGTGTATGTCCTTGCACACCATCTGCTCCACTGACAACAAGCACCGCGCAATCCAGAACCTGCAGAACGCGTTCCATCTCCGCAGAAAAGTCCACATGTCCCGGTGTATCAAGAAGTGTGATCGTGCGATCCTTCCACCGGAATACTGCCTGCTTGGAAAAAATAGTGATCCCACGTTCTCTTTCCATCTGATCTGTATCTAGAAACGCATCTTTATGATCCACTCTGCCAAGCTTCCTGATTGCTCCGGCATGATAGAGCATGCTTTCTGACAATGTCGTCTTTCCGGCATCCACATGCGCTACAATACCTATATTTATATATCTGTCCGGCTTATTTTCTGAGTTATTCCCCATAAAATCTGCCCCTTTCATTGTTTTCTCGTTTTTCAATTATACCATAGGAAAGAAAAGGAGTCGACTGCTCTTCTTTACAGCCAACTCCTGCTTTTCTTTCTCTGTTATCTTCTAATTATTCACTTCATGATGCACAACCAGGCTTTCCCGATCGATTGCCTTAAAAGAATACCCCAGATTTTTATAATACTCCATTACCGTTGGAAGTGCCTGAATGGTAGATTCCTTCGCCTCTGTGTCATGGAACAGGAGCATTACTTTGGTATACTCATCCGTTTCTGACTGTGCGATGATCTGATCTGCCGTAACCGTTCCTCCATCTCCACTGCTCACATTCCAGTCATAATACTGGTATCCCTTATCCAACACCTGTTGTGTCAACTGTGTCATGATTCCTACCGAATATTTTTTTGAAATAGAATTTGATGCGCCTCCCGGAAAACGGATAAAGCATGGAACAAATCCAAGCTGTTCCTTTGCCACCTCTCCTATTTTCTCAAGATCATCAAAATAAGCATCCACAGATGCATAGACCTGATCATATTCATGCGTATAGCTGTGAAGTCCAACTGTATGTCCCTCATCATAAACTTTCTTGATCATAGGGAAATAATCCGGCTGCTGGGCAGTAATGAAAAAGGTAGCTTTCGCATCATACTGATCCAGAATATCAAGCACACGCTGCGTATTTGCAGACGGACCATCATCAAATGTCAGATAAACGACTTTCTCATCATCCTGCGGATCCATGGTTCCAACTGCAACTCCCGGCTGAAGAGACATGGACTTATCTCTTTCTGCCTTTGCTGCCTCTTCTGCTTTTTTCGCCTCTTCTTCGGCTTTTTTCTTCTCTTGTGCTTCTTTCTCTTTCTGTATTTCTACCTGACGTAAAGCTGCTGCTTCCCGCGCATTTGCCACCATACATACACCTGTTCCGACAATCGCAAAAAACACAAGACCTACCAGTATGTTGAAATAAATATTGTTCTCCTGACGCATTCTTTTATAACTATGCCAGACACTCACCAGTACATCTTTTATCTTTATCAACATTTCCTTTATCTTTTGCTGCATTCTCTCTCACAATCCCTCTGCGTTACTGTAAACAACGCTCTTTTTCTTACGGATATTACTGACATCACTATTTCCAGCATCTTTCGCATACAATATCCGTATAATTATATATATTATAAACCATACTTCTTAAATATGTAGTAATGATTCATTAAGAATTATTCGAAAAATGTTACATTTCTGTTACTCACTATCCCACACTACTGTTCACACTACATGAGACCAACAATGCATCCCCATCCATCCGTATTTGACCATTTTCTTTACAGGTGTTAAAATAACTTTACAGATAAGCAATCACCGCATTCGTATGATCTGCCACAGAACACAGAAAGGAGAATATCCGCAATGGAAGATAAGCGTATCACCAAAACAAAACGTGCTTTAAAGTCTGCTCTTTTGGAACTTTTAACCACACAGGCTTTTGATGTGATTTCAATTACTGAATTATGTAAGATTGCCAATGTCAGCCGGATCACTTTCTACACACATTATAAGGATAAATTTGCCCTCCTTGACGACATTTTCAATGATATGCTGATTATTGGAAAAGAAGGATACCATCGCAGACAAGAGGAAAACAATCCTGAAAACAATCTCACGCAGGGATATCTGAACGTTTTGGACAGTATTTTGTCTCTTTACTATGAACGTTATGATTTTTTCCGGCATGTCGTACCGGAGACAAATCCTTACCTGGCTTTTCGATTTTATCGGATCCTTTTAGACACGGTAGAATCTCATACAGATAAGCTGAAAGCTTCTTATTCTTTAAAATATTCTGCAAGACAGATTGCCGGATTCATCTGCTTTGGTCTGTTCGGATTTATCAGTGAGTCTTATACATCAAAAGTGCCGTTAGAACAGGTTCAGGCCGGAGCAAGACAACTTTTAACAGATCTTCTGCAATCCAAAATTCTTGTATAATGTTTTGCATTTGTAACTGTTCAAAGCCAAGCAAAATTTCAAAAAAAGATGTAAAATGCTTGCATTTTTAGATTTAAACATGAAAAAGAACATGCCCCACAGTTTCAAGACTTCTTAAACAGAAACTTTTATTCTCTGGTCATGTTCTTTTTTATTTTTAATAGTTACGCCTCTTTTTCTTTGTAATGATGCGCCTCTTCGAGCATCATATCTTTCACTTTCATCAGTCGGATCTGTGTACTACGCTCATTCTCATCCAGTTTCATCGTAATGTATTTGATACTTTCCTCTGTCTCTGGAATGATAACATGCTCCAGTGCATTTACACGACGTCTTGTCTTCTCAATCTCTGCCGCCATCAGCTGACATGCTTTTTCACATTCTGCAAGTCGGATCATATCTGGGAGGATATCTGATAAAGACTTCACTGCTCCATCAAGATCACTGGAAGTAAATGCAAATCCATAAGAATAGATATCATTTTCATCCGCTGTTCTTGTTTTGGATGTGAAGGTCGGAATCTCTACACTCATAACATTCTTCTCATCAACTATAAGTCCAACTTCCTGCTTCGGAGCCATCAATGCAGTATTCAGTGCTGCCTCTGACATTCCGGCCCGGGCAATAACAAAATTACGGTTCGCAGAGAGAATTCCTTCTTCTACACGAAGTCTCACTTCCATATTTTCTCGGACAAGATCCAGATACTGGCGCATCAGCTCATCACGCTTATCTTTCAAAAGCTTGTGACCACGAATGGCTGTAATCCGCTTTTTCTTCAAACGGGTTAGTTCCATACGGGTTGGATTCACTTGTTTCGCAGCCAATACCGCCACCTCCTCTTTCTATCTTCGATCACTCTGTCTATTCTTACTCTTTGTCGTAATATTCATCCAGATATTTATCGTCAATTCGTTTGAGTTCGGTACGCGGCAGCATGCGAAGCAGCTTCCATCCGATATTCAATGTTTCCTCAATACTTCGGTCTGTCTGATATCCCTGAGATACATATTCTTTCTCAAATGCATCTGCGAAACGTGCATATTTCAGGTCAATTTCTGTCAGTGCGGCCTCTCCCAGGATAACCATCAGCTCTTTTGCATCTTTACCACGCGCATAAGCGGCAAACAACTGATTCATCGTATTGGCATGATCTGCTCTTGTCTTACCTGCTCCGATTCCTTTATCTTTCAAACGGGACAGAGATGGAAGAACATCAATTGGAGGTGTTACTCCTTTTCTGTAAAGCTCACGGCTTAAGATGATCTGTCCTTCCGTGATATATCCTGTCAGGTCAGGGATTGGATGAGTTTTATCATCCTCAGGCATTGTCAGGATCGGGATCATTGTGATACTTCCCTTCTTGCCATTCTGACGTCCTGCTCTTTCATACAGTGTTGCAAGGTCTGTATACAGATATCCCGGATATCCACGACGTCCAGGGACTTCCTTTCTGGCTGCGGATACCTCACGCAATGCATCTGCGTAGTTTGTGATATCTGTCAGAATAACAAGGACATGCATATCCTTTTCAAATGCAAGATACTCTGCTGCTGTCAGCGCCATACGTGGTGTTGCGATACGCTCGATTGCCGGGTCATTCGCAAGGTTTACAAACAATACTGTTCTGTCGAGTGCTCCTGTCTCACGGAAGCTTTCGATAAAGAAGTTAGACTCCTCAAAAGTAATACCCATAGCAGCAAATACAACCGCAAAGTTTTCATTTGTTCCAAGTACCTTTGCCTGACGGGCAATCTGTGCTGCCAACTGTGCATGCGGCAGACCGGATGCTGAGAAGATTGGAAGCTTCTGTCCACGAACCAGTGTATTCAATCCGTCAATCGCAGATACTCCTGTCTGGATAAACTCCTCCGGATAACATCTGGCCGCCGGATTCATCGGAAGACCATTGATATCCATTCTGGCATCCGGAAGGATCTGCGGACCCTCATCAATCGGATTACCAAGTCCATCAAAGACACGTCCAAGCATATCTTCTGATACACCAAGTTCCATGCTTCGTCCAAGAAATCGGACTTTACTGTTGGAGAGGTTAATACCTGTTGAACTTTCAAACAGCTGTACAAGGACATCGCTTCCGTTCACTTCCAGAACTTTACATCTTCTAGTCTCTCCGCTCGCCAGCTCGATTTCTCCAAGTTCATCATATGTTACGCCTTCTACTCCATGCACCAGCATCAGAGGTCCGGCCACTTCCTGAATGGTTCTATATTCTTTTGGCATTTAACCTTCCTCCTTTACAAATGCTGCTGCGATCTGAGCGCTTAATGTCTCATCAACCTGCTTAAATTCTTCGTCAAGCTTATCTTCTGTCACATATTTAAAACGTCCGATCTGCTCTCTGACCGGCATTGAGATCAGCTTCTGAAGTGATGCACCATCTTTTAATGCATCGGTTGCTCTGTCAAAGAATTCGTTAACAAGAACCATCATCATGTGCTGTTTCTTCAATGACGTATACGTATCTACTTCATGGAAAGAGTTCTGATGCAGGAAGTCCTCACGAATCGATCTTGCAGCTTCCATCTTCAGACGGTCGGACGGTGAAAGTGCGTCCATACCTACCATCTTAACGATCTCTTCCAGTTCTGCTTCTTCCTGAAGCAGTGTCATCATCTTCTGACGGCCTTCCATCCAGTCTTCGGCAACCTGTCCGTTAAACCATTTTTCCATATCATCCAGATACAGGGAGTAACTCTTCAACCAGTTGATTGCCGGGAAATGTCTCTTGTATGCCAGGGATGCATCCAGTCCCCAGAACACTTTGACGATACGAAGTGTTGCCTGTGATACCGGCTCAGATGTATCACCACCCGGAGGAGATACTGCTCCGATAACGGAAAGTGCTCCTTCTCTTCCTTCTTTTCCAAGAGAAACTACATGTCCGGCACGCTCATAGAACTGTGCCAGACGACTTCCAAGATAAGCCGGATATCCTTCTTCACCAGGCATCTCTTCCAGACGTCCTGACATCTCACGAAGTGCCTCAGCCCAACGGGATGTTGAGTCTGCCATAAGTGCTACAGAATATCCCATATCACGGAAATACTCTGCTATTGTAATTCCTGTGTAAATGGATGCCTCACGAGCTGCAACCGGCATATCCGATGTATTTGCGATCAGAACAGTTCTCTGCATCAAAGGCTGCCCTGTCTTCGGGTCCTTCAGTTCAGGGAACTCGTTCAGAACGTCTGTCATCTCATTTCCACGCTCTCCACATCCGATGTAGACAACAATATCTGCCTCAGCCCATTTTGCAAGCTGATGCTGGATTACTGTCTTTCCACTTCCGAAAGGTCCCGGAACGGCCGCAACACCGCCCTTGGCGATTGGGAAGAATGTATCGATAACACGCTGTCCTGTTACAAGTGGCATCTCCGGTGGAAGTTTCTTCTTATACGGACGACCGCGACGAACCGGCCACTTCTGCATCATAGTTAATTCTTTTTCGCCTTTTTCTGTTTCAACAACTGCTACAATATCTTCTACTGTAAATGTTCCTTCTTTGATTTCCTTGATTGTTCCTTTAATTCCGTAAGGAACCATGATCTTCTGCTGTACAAGAACTGTTTCCTGAACTGTACCGATCACATCTCCTGTCTCTACTTCATCTCCAACCTTTACAGTAGGAACAAACTCCCATTTCAGATTTCTCTTAAGAGACGGAACTTCAACTCCTCTTTTCAGGTTATTTCCGGAAATCTTCATAATATCATCCAGTGGTCTCTGGATTCCGTCATAAATACTTGCGATCAGACCAGGTCCTAATTCTACAGACATTGGAACATCCATAGATTCAACCGGTTCTCCAGGTCCGAGACCTGATGTCTCTTCATATACCTGGATGGATGCCTCGTCACCGTGCATCTCAATGATCTCTCCGATCAGACGCTGTTCCGATACACGGACAACGTCAAACATATTCGCATCACGCATTCCCTCTGCGATAACAAGAGGTCCTGCGACTTTTTTAATCACTCCTGTGCTCATTCGCTTACTCCTCCAAACAGAATATCTGATCCGACGGCCTGCTCAACTGTCTTCTTCACGCCTTCAACTCCGGCTCCTGTATTCCCCGACACACCCGGGATCTGAATAATCGCCGGAAATGTCTGCTCACCGTACTTGTTGATCTCTGACGGAATCTGTGCAGCCACAGCCTCTGTAATATAGATAATGCCGTAATTTCCTTCTGCAAGCTGGCGAAGCTTTGTCTTCGCCTCATCCCGGTCCTTCACAGGGCAGATGCTAAGACCGAGGGTGGCAAATCCATAGATACTGTCATAATCGCCCATTACTGCAATCTTATACATACATCTCCCTTATCCTTTCCCGGATTGCTTCATCCGGAAATTCATTCTGCTTTCCGGTCAGTATAATCCGTACTGTCTTGATCTCATTTTGTCTGGCTAACAGATACGCCAGAAGCGGTCCAACGGAAAATGATTCATATTTCTGTGACCTCATAGAATCTGTCATTTTATTATCACACCAGCGTTCAAATGCAGACGGTGATATACGCAGTGCATCGGCACCTTCACGATAAGATGTTCCTTCCAGATACTGTGCGATCTCCTCCGCACCGGCCAATGCTGCCTGTGTCAGCTGATCCACATTGATCTCGGAACAATTTACCATTGCTTTTTTCATAAATTCTGCATTTTTTCCTGTCTTCTGAGATCTTACTGCAATCTTAATATCAGCGATCGCAACTGCTGTCTGTGCATACTCTTCAATGATCTTCTCACCTGATTTTTTCCCTGCTTCCAGCATAGCTTCCAGTGTTGCGCGATCAATAATAAGATCGCACAACTGTCCGTCTCTTGTGTGAAGCAGAGTGTCAAATGCTTCTCTTGCTGTTGCTGGCATATTCCCCGGCAGCTTATCAAATTCTTTGTTCTGGACAAGTGCAAACATCTCTTCTCCAGGAATCTCACAGTCATCGTAAAAAATGTTTTTATTCTCTACTTCCGTACACACTTCTTTGATCGCTGCTTTCAGGTTGTGATAAAGTTTTGGAAGTGACAGAACATCGAATACATGCATATCCGGTGCCACCTCACGGATTGTCTGCCACATCTTCTCTTCTTCCTTATTCAGAACTTCATCTGCATCCAACGTTCCTGCTGTCAGATCTCCCCAGCCCTTTTCAACCAGAAGCTGTAGAGCCTGTTCTGCACTCTTGCACGCAAGAAGCTGTTCGATCACTGCATTCGTTAAAAGAGAGACTTCCAGTGCACGGATTCTGGCAACCGCATAGGTATATTTTGTCTTACTCAAGATTATCCCTCCTTGCGGCTACACTGCTGTAAACAGCTGCCGGTTCACTTTATCTGATAGCTCTTCTCTTCTTGCATCAAACAACGCTTTGATCGTACAATTTTCTTCGATGCCGCCATAGGTCAGGATAAATCCCCCATCCATTCCGTCCGGCACTGTCTCTGTAAGTTCCAGGCTTCCGCCTTTCTTCTTCGCTGTTTCATATACTTTTTCCATATACCCTTGAGGCATACGTTTTCTGTCTTTCTCTGTAAAGCAGATGGTTCCTTCTTCCGGAAGTACATACTTCTCAAGAACCTTTTCAAGCATTGCAAAATAAGCTGCATCATCAAGCTCTCCGACTGCTTTGTAAGCATCTTCAAGAACTTCACTGATCACTTCCTGTTTCGCCTCAAGTACTGCCTTGCGCTTTCTCATATCTGATGAAGAGGCCAGGCGTTTCACAGAATCTTCTGCTCTGGCTTCTGCCTGTGCGACAATCTTCCGTGCATCTTTCTCTGCCTGTGCTTTTGCTTCCCCAATTATAGAATCCGCCTGTGCGTGTGCCTGTGCGAGTATCTCTTTTGCATTGTCCTGCGCCTCTGCGATTATCTGCGCTTTCATTTTGTCAAGTCCACTCATCTCCACGCTCTCCTTTTTATTTATTTCTTACAGCTGGATACCACTTACTGCGAGGAAGGAAATCAGAAGAGCCAGGATCGCATATGTCTCAACCATTGCCGGGAACAGCATTGCTTTACCAAACTGCTCTGGCTTCTTTGCTACGATTCCGATAGAAGCCGCTGCTGTCTTACCCTGTGCGATACCTGAAATCAATCCAACAATACCGATTGGGAGACAAGCTGCAAGGATCATAAGTCCTGACTGAACGCTAACTTCTACTCCGCCACCGCCGAGAATACCAATTTTAGAAAGTGTAATAAATCCAACAAGCAGTCCATACAGTCCCTGTGTACCTGGGAGCAGCTGCATGATAAGTACTTTAGCGAATTTGCTCGGGTCTTCTGTTACAACACCTGATGCTGCCTGTCCTGCGATTCCTACACCTAACGCAGATCCTGCACCTGCGAATAATACTGCGATTGCTGCGCCTAATAATCCATATACAACTCCAAGTTCACCTGCTATATTCATAATGTTGTTTCCTCCTTAACATCAACATATTTCGTATTTTCTTTAAAAGGCTCGAATGCTTTTCCGCCGCCTTCATAAAATTTTCCGAAGAATTCCACAAACTGTAAACGGTTTGTGTGTACATAAGCTCCCAGCAGATTGATCGCCAGGTTCAATACGTGTCCCACAATGAAGATCACAATGAAAAGAATCACACCGATCACATTGTTTGGAAGCATCGCTCCCATCTGATTGATAACGGATGCGATAACTCCTGTTGCAAGTCCAAGTGCAAGAAGTCTTGAATAGGACAATGCGTCACTGAGCCATCCTGTCACGTTATACAAATCATACGCTCCAAGCGCAAGCCGAAGCGCCGGATTCTTGTTTGCTCTTCCTGACATCAGCACAATACCGATTGCTCCACCCGCAGCCATCACTTTTGCAGCAGTGTTCAAAGCTGCCGGGAACACGATCGTAGTCTGTGCGATCGATGCGAAAATGTCACTTGGAAGCAGCATCAGGATCAACCCAATCAGCATCACAAACCAAAGTACAACGTCACAGATAAAATCTACAACCTTACCATCTTTTAAGCACAGATAACCTTTAATTCCAAGTCCTACGAACAAATGAATTGTTCCAAATAACAAAGAATAAACCAGAAGTTTCATTGGATCATTCAATGGAACAAACCAAAGTGCCGGAACTGTTACCGTATGTCCGAAGAATTTTTCTGAAACAATGTCTACGATATTTCCAAAATATCCTCCAAATAGAACGCCCCATACAAGTGTAGATACTCCACAGTAGAAGAACAGTTTCAAAGATTTTGCCATGCTCTGTGACATTCTTGGATATTTCTTCACAAGAATCGCACACACAATTGCAACAACTGCTCCATACGCTGCATCTGACAACATCATTCCGAAGAAAAATACGTAGAAGAATGACATGATCGTTGTCGGATCGATTTCTCCGGCATGCGGTAATCCGTAAGATTCTACAATACCTTCCATGTTTGTAGAGAATGGGTTATTCTTTAAAATAACCGGTGCTTCTTCACCTTCTTCAATGTCTTCAATATCTACCATACAGTTATATTTCTCTGTCAAAGATTTCTCTACCGGACCTGACTCACATGCCGGTATATATCCACTTATCACAAATGTACGCTTTGACTGAAGAAGATCTCCGAGAACTGCATACTTATCTGCTCGGACTCTGTAATAATCTGCTACGGCCTGAAGTTCTTTTCTTTTGGAAGCCAGGCTCTTAAGTTCTGCCTCGCACTGCGTCATCCGCTCTCTTGACGCTGCTATCTCTGTTTCCAGTACTTCCTTCTGCTCTTTTGGTGTCTTGCTCCATTTCTGGGACGGTCTTGCAAATCCTGCACTCCGAAGTGCTTCTTCCACTGTCTGGAGTTGTTCTTTCAAACAGATGACTGCAATGCAGATCATATTAGATTCTGCTGAAACTAAATGTACATCGACCCCTGTTTTCTCCATCACTTCCGGAGTCTTCTCAAGTAGAATGGAATAAATGTTCTCAAGAGTAAGTTCTCCCGGCATTGTTCCCAGGATCAAAGCAGTCCTTTTTGTCTTCCCTTCCTGAAGCGGAACATCTAATGCCATCCACGGCATCAGACTTTCAATCTGATTCTCAATCTTTGCTATGCCTGCTCTAAGCTCAGCATACTCGCGATCAAGATCATAAATTCCGCGGGCTGTCTTGATCAGTTCTGGTCCAGATATCTGAACCTTTTCTTCCAACTCGCGATCGATCAGTTCTTTTCCTTCCAGCGAAGAAAGTAATGACTTTTTCTCCGGAGCGTAAGCATCCAGAATCCCCAGTGCCTGATCTGCTGCCGTTGCCGCTTTTTCAAATTTCATCCGCTGTCCGGTTGTGTCCATCTTTTGGAAGAATGCATCCTCTTCTTTGTCCCTGTCAACTTCAAGAACTCCAAGATGCTGTAACTGTTCCAGGATTGCTTTTCGATCTTTCTTCAGGGCACAGATGCTGATTTTCTGCATCTTAAGTACCGCCATAATCTTATCCCTCCTTTTTTGTTACGACCACATGGATCAGATTAATTCAGAAAGAACTAGCTGCACTGCTGCACCCTTTTTCTCTCTTGCAGAAACCTTCAGCTCTTCGATCACATCTTTAAGCTTCTCTGCTTCTTTATCTTCCTGATTTTTCGCCTCTTCTCTGGCTTTCTCATCCAGTCCACCGGCAGTTCTTTTTGCCTCTTCTATAAATTCTTCATGAATCTGCTTTGCCTGAAGAGATGCATCTTTCAGAATCTGTTCTTTTTGTTCCTGCGCTTTTACAAGAATCTCTTCTGCCTGCTGTTCTGCTTCTTTAATTGACCGGATTGTCTCATCCACCATAGTATCTACACCACCTTTCCTGTCTCCCCCTTTTTATTGTTCTTATGTGATTTTGAACAATAAGATCTCTTCGTTGTATGTTGTTACTGCACATTAATATCTAAGGATTACGCTGTTCGCAGCATGTATCAATATATTATTACCATACTTTTCTTTCCTATTCTCTTTCTGTTTGTAACTTTCGCACAACGATGTTATTTTAAACATAGCATATTTTGTCGTAATAATCAAACTTTTTATTAGATTTTTATAAAAATTTTTTAGATTACTAAATATTTCGTCTATTTTTTGTAGTTTATTAAACGTTTTTTGTGTATTTGTATAAATATCTGATTATTTAATAATACAAGGGGCAAAAGGTCATGCGTTTCATGCTTGCATGAAATGCGAAGCAATCCGGTTACATCAGTGAGTGGCAAAATTTACTTTTGACACTCACATCATTATTTACCATTCAAAAAAGGAACAAGATCAAACCTTTTTACAAATGATTTGACCCTGTTCCTTTTTCACTTTATTTCCAATGAAGTTCATGCAGTTCTCCACTTAAATTCATTCCTGCAAATCCATTCTGTCGCAGTGCTTCATACAACACAATTGCCACCGAATTACCAAGATTCAATGAGCGGATATCTCCGTTCATCGGGATTCTCATACAGTCTTCCTCATGCTCTACAAGAATCTCCTCCGGAATTCCTGCGCTCTCTTTTCCGAACATAATATAGCAATCCGGCTCATATTCTACTTCTGTGTAGACTTTATGCGCTTTTGTCGTTGCCATATAGATTTTAGCTCCCGGATTCTTTTCAAGAAAATCCTGATAATCAATATAAGTTGTCACATCAAGATCTTTCCAGTAATCCATGCCTGCGCGCTTTAATGCTTTCTCATTCAGCTTAAATCCCAATGGCTCGATCAAATGAAGCCTTGTCCCTGTTGCTACACAGGTTCTTCCGATATTCCCTGTATTTGCCGGAATTTCCGGCTCATAAAGTACAATGTTTAACATAATTATCGCCTCTTCTATCTTCTTATTCTTCTGATTCTTTTCGTTCTTTCCACCAACGGCTCAGTTCATCCGGTGCCGGACGATCCAGATAACGGGTTTCTTCTCCATTTACAAGTGTTCTTGCGTTCTGTTCTTTTACAAATCCGATTCGTACCGCCGGAACACCTGCATTCTTCAAGATTTCCAATGTCTCTTCTCCATGCTCTGTCAGCACAAGATAACTTCCGGCTGATGTGAGAAGATATGGATTCAGCTGAAAGAATTCACAGATTTCCACCGTTTCCTGCTTAAGTGCAAGTTTTGAAAAATCAATCTCAAATCCTGTCTTTTCTGCCTCTGCAAGTTCCCATAATCCGCAGAGTACACCTCCATCCCCACACTGTCTGCTCTTCGCTTCTTCCGGAAGCTTTAAGATCTGTTTCGGAAGTATAAGTGATTCCTTGCAACGCTTTGTTTTTTCTATAAAAGATGATGTAAATCTTGTACGAAGATCTGCCTCTGCCTCTTCAACCAATCGCAACGTTCCTTCTAATCCTGTATAACCGCAAAGAATGATTTCCGTTCCCGGTAACCATTTTTTCATCTGCTGTTTTGGATTTTCTTTCACGCCGACAGCAGTAATATGAATCACTGTCTGCAAAACATACTCTGCACTTTCAGCCTGTACACAGGTAATGGAAAGTCCTGTCTCCTCACAAATCTCTGTCAGGATTCTCATAATATCTTTTAATTCCTGCTCGTCAGAACTTTCAGGAAACAAAATCTGTACTGAAACCGCTGTTGGTCTGACTCTCTTTGCCGCAAGATCTCCTGCTGATTTAATTACTGCATATTTCACCTGTGCCGGTGCTTTTCCGCTTACTGAAGTGCTGCTCCAGACAAAATCCTTTTCGTCAGATATCAGTTCGGAACTGCTTTCTTCCCACGCAGTTTTTCCTGTTGAATTCCTGTTTCCTTTTTGGATCTGTTTCTTTACAGAACGATTCCAGATCGTCTGCGTTACTCTCCCTGTCCGCATCACACTCTCCTTAGACCAGATATGGAATCACCATCGTTGCAACCATTGCAACAATAACCACCAAAATAATAATTGACACCAAACGTCTTACTTTTTTATCATAAAAATTCATCTTTTTTCTCCATTTCCATTAACAAAACCATATGCAAATATCTTTCTAATATCTGCAACGCTATACTAGTCCTCTATTATATAAATCGCCGCATCCTGATTCAGCTTATTTCTATGTCTGTAATCAAAAAGATGCAACTTTCCATTCAATCGCTCCAGATGAGTCATCTTTCGCAGTTGGCGGCTGTCGTATCCTTCATAATCCTTCAGATACTTGTGCTCTTCTGCCTCTTTCTTATAAAATTCAGACGCTACATCTTTTTCTACTTTGCTCTCTCCAAGAAATGCCGGACGATTCTTCACATTATCTCTCAGGTAAAGATCTAAAGTCATGCTTTCAAGCACCTTCTCTTTAAAATCCTCTTCTTTCTTCTGCATTTTCTCCGAACATGTGAATTCTGCTAATTCTGATTCTACAAAGTCCCACAATATCTCATAGCGAGTAAGTCTTGAATGATTCAACCCAAACAAGCCTTTCTTCTCATAATAATTGCCCATTTTCTCATACATGGAAAATGCGGATGGAAACAATTCCACAAGAAGTCTCATCGTATGACTAAACTGAAAACTGTTATAGTAAACTTCCACCATCTCTTCTACTTTCTTCAGACGGATCACATCACTGTATGGAAGCCATTTTGTTGAAAGCACTTCATACGGCGGACGATTCTGGCAAAGCAGCTCATACTCTTTCATCTTCTCATGCATCACAGATCCATGCAGTACTTTCAGAAATCCAAGCTGAAACTGATCCGGTTCCATAGCATAAACTTCATTAAAAGAATGAGCAAAACTATCATAATTCTCATATGGAAGACCTGCGATCAAATCTAAATGCTGATGCACATTTCCCTTCTCATGAATCCTTGCTACCTTATCACGTACTTTTTCCAGATTCATGGAACGGTTGATCTCTTTGATCGTCTGTTTATTCGTTGACTGAATTCCAATTTCCAGCTGAATGAGTCCTGGACGCAAACTTCGGATCAACTCAATCTCTTCCTCATTCAGAAGATCTGCTGCCACTTCAAAATGAAAATTTGTAATCCCTTTATCATGCTCTTTGATATAATTCCAGATTGCCATCGCATGATCATGCTTACAGTTAAATGTTCTGTCAACAAACTTAACCTGTGGCACTTCATGATCAATAAAGAACTGCAGTTCTTTCTTCACAAGTTCCAGGTTACGGAATCGAAGACATTTATCAATTGAAGAAAGACAATAACTACAAGAAAACGGACAGCCTCTGCTCGTCTCATAATAAATGATACGGTTCTTGAAATTCTCAATATCACCATAGACAAACGGTACTTTGCTCAGATCCATAATCTGTCGAGACGGTGTCGCAGCAATCTGTTTTTCTTCTTCCCGAAATGTAATTCCATGAATGTTGATCAATTCAGCCGCACCACGGCCTTCATAATATGCCACAAGTTCTGCAAAAGTCTCTTCACCCTCTCCGCGCATGATACCTTCTGTCATTGGATATTTTTCCAGAACTTCTCTTGCATTATAAGAAACTTCCGGACCTCCAAGCCAGATCTTCGTATCCGGCAGAATCTTTGGAATCTCCTGTATCAATTGTCCTACTTCTGTCACATTCCATAAATAACAGGAAAGGCAGAGAACATCTGGTGCCTGCTTATAAATATCCATCAAAATCTCATCAAATGGCTGATTGATCGTATATTCAGAAATTGTAATATTGCTAGCCGGATGCTGCTCTTTTGCATATGCGCGCAGGCAATAGACCGCAAGATTTGAGTGGATGTACTTTGCATTCACCGCTGCAAGCAAAATCTTCATCTTTTTATAAACCTCTTTTCCTGTCAATAATGTATATTTGTAAACATTTTCCTTTTTAGGTCTTACCTTTCTATTCTGAATGAAGATGTGAGAAATGTCAAGATATGTGAAGTTGTGTATATAACATTGTATATAACATAAAAAGGGAAAGCTGTTACTGTTCACACGATGTGCGACCAGCAACGCATCTCGCCATTTTAAATCG
>NZ_JAJCME010000069.1:0-273 GCF_020560115.1 Mediterraneibacter sp. 210702-DFI.5.30 | reverse complement strand
CAATACCGATGGCATCCATGACGTCTCGCCCTTTAGCGAGTTCCGCCGTAATCACTGCAGAGAAGGTGCAGCCCGTACCATGAGTATGCACCGTATCATATTTGGGGCTTGTCCACGTACGGACGCTACCATCTTTAGTGAAAGCATAATCTGTTGCATCTTCCAATGTGCCCGCCTTTAATGATGACCACTTGGGGCCCTAAGTCATGTAAAATTCGATTAGCCGCAGTTGTGATATCGCTTTCACAATTAATAGACATGTCCGCTAAGACC
>NZ_JAJCME010000068.1:0-274 GCF_020560115.1 Mediterraneibacter sp. 210702-DFI.5.30 | reverse complement strand
AATCTAGATGAATAAAAATACATAAAAATGATGATGGAATAGGCGTGGAACGTGAATAGTCACGAAAAAGCCGTTCCAGTGCGCTGAACCCTAGAACGGCTTACTTTAAGATATTGATGCGAAAAGGAAAAGTTCAAGTTTTTCGCATAAGGCGTATTATGTTAATTTTAGAAAATATTAAGAAATATCATTTCTATCCGATTAAGTCTTTATATTGATTTATACTAAGAATGGTATGCCTCTTTTTCTTAGAACAACATTAACCTTTTCATGC
>NZ_JAJCME010000067.1:0-274 GCF_020560115.1 Mediterraneibacter sp. 210702-DFI.5.30 | reverse complement strand
GCGAGATTTGGTAATCTATTTTTTCATTAGAAAATTTTGTTTTTGCTGTACTTTTAACATCAACACCTTTTGTTCTACCGAATTTCCCATTGGAGATACTTTCTAAATAAGCTGTAGGCATTTCTTTTTCGATTGTGTCATATAACTCTGTTATTTTGGGTAGTAACGGTGCTATTTTTAAATACGGATTATCATTATTTTTTTCTATTTTCCCATCAACTTTTCTATCATAATTTTCTAAATAGTCTTTCAAGACATTTGCTTTTCCACTGTA
>NZ_JAJCME010000066.1:0-275 GCF_020560115.1 Mediterraneibacter sp. 210702-DFI.5.30 | reverse complement strand
ATAACAAGAAGGAAAATGCTATTAAATAGACTTGTTCTCCCGTTATTGGTGTGCTTATTACTCGTTTTACATAACTTTTCATCAATATTCCCCTACAAAAAGAGCACAGTTAACTAACTTATTTGGTCAAGTCCAAAATGTTGGTGTAAATTAAATTCCGCGAATTTATCATTTCACAAGCTTAAGCATACCGGCTTCTTCTGAATTGTCATCTTTTTCAATCCCGTGGTAAACGGTCATGTTTAAGTACCGTGGACCAGCAGCCCATTTTTCAT
>NZ_JAJCME010000065.1:0-276 GCF_020560115.1 Mediterraneibacter sp. 210702-DFI.5.30 | reverse complement strand
CTACCGTCAAGAAGACTACCAGATACAGCAGCCCCAAGACAAAGCTCATGCGCCACCATTCACCCTGCTTGACATAGCCGGAACTTGCCAAAATAGAAGCTGGACCGTTGGCATAGTGAGTAGTCGAAGCCATGATTGCCGAACAGAATGCCAACAGCATTGCCGCAAGCATAGCTGGAGCACCGGCTGAGATTGCCACACCAACAAATGGTGCGTACAAAGCCGTAACATGCGCCGTGGCACTAGCAAACAGATAGTGGGCATAGAAGTAGATAA
>NZ_JAJCME010000064.1:0-277 GCF_020560115.1 Mediterraneibacter sp. 210702-DFI.5.30 | reverse complement strand
CTGATGGTCTCGGCATTTTGCAAAGTAAAGGAAACATATACTTTTTGGTCAGGATACTCATTTTTTAACAGATCCAAAACCGCTTTAACCTCACTCAATTTCGGTTGCGTCTCCAATGCCAGACAGTCTACGCCAGCATTGACGATTGCTTCCAAACGAGGACGGTAGAATTCTTGATACTCAGCCGACGTTAATTCATAATCGCCACGATATTCGCTCCCATTTGCCAGATAAGCGCCATAAGGTCCAAGCGAGCCAGCCACATACCCATGCGCTC
>NZ_JAJCME010000063.1:0-288 GCF_020560115.1 Mediterraneibacter sp. 210702-DFI.5.30 | reverse complement strand
AGCCAGGCAAGGGTAACACGTTGATGCAAATGGACATCCAAGACGTTCGGACTGGCTCCATTGTGCACACGACGATGCGTCCTTCCGAAAAGGTTGAACAAGTCAACGTGGACAAGAAGAATGCTCAATACCTGTACGATGAAGGCAACACGGCGGTCTTCATGGACATGGAAACCTACGAACAATACGAAATCAGTGATGAACAGCTGACTGAAGAAAAGAAGTACTTGGTTGAAAACATGCAAGTGCAAATGGACTTTGTTGGCAGCGAACTGGTTGGTATTGAAC
>NZ_JAJCME010000062.1:0-289 GCF_020560115.1 Mediterraneibacter sp. 210702-DFI.5.30 | reverse complement strand
AAGAAGCCGATCATAACTGCCATGTTATATGAAATTTCGGCAATTGAATTAACCTTGGCTTTTTTACCCTTGTGCGCCGTTTCAATCCAAATAAAGGCCACCCCAAAAACGATTAAGGCGATTGCGACACTGACTGGGTTGTAGAAAAGCCGTTCGAAAGTATCATTGAAGGCTACCCCGATGATCCCAGCCGGCAGACACGAGATAAAGATCTTCAGCCACATGATCATGATGTCTTTATCAACATAGCGCCAGATGCCTTTAGGTGCAGCAATCCCCACGGCTTGAC
>NZ_JAJCME010000061.1:0-289 GCF_020560115.1 Mediterraneibacter sp. 210702-DFI.5.30 | reverse complement strand
CTTCTTCATAACCGCTGCGTTTGATGGCTTTAAGCAGGCTGTTTGACAACCCTAATTCTCCAAATTTCACTTAAATAAATTCTCCTTAAAATTCAATCATGACTAGACATGATTATGATTACTTCTCATTGGCACTGGCCAGTTCTGCCAGTACCTTTTCCAGATGAATGCCGTGGCTGGCCTTCATCAGAATTGCATCGTCAGCCGTTAGGACCGACTTTAAATCACTCGTTAACTCTTCCAGCTGGTCAGCTGCATAGCTGTGAATGGCTTCTTGAGGATAACCATC
>NZ_JAJCME010000060.1:0-289 GCF_020560115.1 Mediterraneibacter sp. 210702-DFI.5.30 | reverse complement strand
GTCGCTTTTGATCAATTAACGATGACTGAATTCATGCAACGGCTAGTTGATCAATTCAAGTACCTACGTGACCAATACCAAAAAGGAATCGAAGTTACTGACGAAGAAAAAGACTTCCCAACTCAAGATATGCTTAATGGCTTCAAGGATGAAACCGATAAAAATATTTGGATGATCAGTGCTTATCTAGGCAAAGCACCATTCGCTGACTAATATAAAAGACCATATGGCTATAAACGAGTAGCAATATGGTCTTTTCTTATGCTGAAAAAATAGCAACCAATAACAC
>NZ_JAJCME010000006.1:0-222511 GCF_020560115.1 Mediterraneibacter sp. 210702-DFI.5.30 | reverse complement strand
TGGAGTGCAATCCTCAGTGGTAAATCTGATGAAGCAGACGCTTACAATCAATGTTGCTCAGACAGCCGCAGATACGATAGCCAGTCAGATTGAAACGATTGTTCATAGCCATGAGCCAGACGTGGAAGTTTCTGAAATTGTACAGGAATCTTATATACCGGAAAAAAAGCAGGAGGCCAATGAATCCTATAACAATGAGGATAAGAAGTTGACAGTTCGTTTAGCGACTGGTGCAGCAATCTATGCCATTGGTATGGCATTGACTGTTTTTGCGAAAGTGCCACTGCCTATCGAGTTAGCTTTTCTCATTGTTTCTTATGTTATTCTTGGTGGAGATGTTGTATGGCAGGCTGTGAGGAACATTTCAAAGGGGCGTGTATTTGATGAACATTTTTTGATGAGTGTTTCTACGATTGGGGCTTTTGTCATTGGTGAATATCCAGAAGCAGTTGCTGTTATGCTATTCTATCAGGTAGGTGAATTTTTTCAGTCATTGGCTGTTAAGCGTTCCAGAAAATCTATATCAGACTTAATGGATATACGTCCAGATTCTGCTACAGTAAGAAGAAATGGGGAATTGATTACCATATCTCCAGAAAATGTCTCCATTGGTGAGATTATTATTGTAAAGCCTGGTGAAAAAATTCCATTAGACGGTGTGGTATTGGATGGAGATTCTATGCTGGATACAAGGGCCTTAACAGGAGAATCAGTTCCGAGAAGTGTTCATAAAGGAGACGAAGCACTTTCCGGTTGTATGAATCAGACGGGTGTCTTAATGATTAAGACAACAAAAGCATTTGGTGAATCTACGGCTTCAAAGATTATTGATCTTGTGGAAAATGCGTCAAGCCGAAAAGCACCAACAGAAAATTTTATTACTACATTTGCACGTTATTATACACCTGTGGTTGTAATCTTAGCAGCTTTTCTGGCGATTCTGCCACCGATCATTCTTGGTGGAGGCTGGACAGAGTGGATTCGCAGAGGATTTGTTTTCCTTGTGGTATCTTGTCCATGTGCATTGGTTATTTCAATCCCGCTGACTTTCTTCGGCGGCATTGGTGCAGCATCTAAACGAGGTGTTCTTGTAAAAGGAAGCAATTATTTAGAGGCACTTAATAATGTCAGCGTTATTGTGTTCGATAAAACCGGAACACTTACAAAAGGTGTTTTCAATGTGACGGATATTTTGCCTGCAAATGGATTTTCAAAAGAACAGGTTCTGGAGTATGCGGCAGAGGCAGAGAGTTTTTCTAACCATCCTATTGCAAAATCCATTCTTGCTGCTTATGGAAAAGAAATTGACCAATCAGTTATCTCTGATTACAAGGAAATTTCCGGATATGGAATCAGTGCCATGGCAGGAAAGAAGAAAGTTTATGCTGGCAATACGAAACTTATGGATACAGAATGTATAGAGTACACAACCTGTGAAAACGCAGGTACAAAAGTTTATTTGGCGGTAGATGGTCAATATACAGGATGTATTTTGATAACAGATGAAGTGAAGCCGGACAGTAAAAAAGCAATTTCTGACCTGAAACATATCGGCGTGGAAAAAACAGTCATGCTTACCGGTGATGATGAAAAAATTGGGAAGTCCGTTGCAGAAGAATTGCAGTTGGATGAATATTATGCACAGCTGCTTCCTGACCAAAAAGTGGAAAAGGTTGAGCTTTTAGACAGTAAAAAGAGACAGGGAAGCAAATTAGCTTTTGTTGGTGATGGTATCAATGACGCTCCTGTCCTTGCTCGTGCGGATGTTGGTATCGCAATGGGTGGTCTTGGTTCAGATGCGGCCATTGAAGCTGCGGATGTGGTTCTGATGACAGATGAACCATCTAAGCTGGTGGATGCGATTGATGTGGCAAAAGCGACAAAGCAAATTGTCATGCAGAATATAGTGATTGCCCTTGGAATTAAGAGTGTGTTCCTGATCCTTGGTGCTCTGGGTATAGCTGGAATGTGGGAAGCTGTATTTGGTGATGTAGGCGTTACCATAATTGCTGTTTTGAACGCAATGAGAATTTTGAAAAAATAGGAAATGAGGTGGAAATGTGAAACGAAAACTGATTCTGTTAGTTGTTACGATTGTTTTTCTTGTAGGTTTTGGTGTCATTTTACATTCACCGCCTTCTATGATTGATGCAGTCACAGGAGCAACACCGAAGTCAAAAAAGGCGGCTCAAGCCTCCGCACAGTTGGAAGGCTCTTATGTTCTCGGTATTAATATGATGTCAGATGGTCTCGACAACGAGAACACCCGGAATAAATTAAAAGAATTGGCACTGGACGATTCGGAAACAAATGAAACAGATCTCATGAAAACGGACATTAGTTTTCGGTTATATGTATCTGAGACGGATTATCCGCTTGTCAGTTATGCTAAGAAACTCTGTGACAGGTTGAAACAGGCCGGTTTTTCCGTAGATCTGAAAGAGTACAGTAACACAATGATGCTATCAAGAGTGGTAAGTGGAAAGTATGATGTATTCCTGGCATCGGATGATTTTATTGACGTTACAACGCTAACACAGATGGACTATATGATCATGGATAGCGAAGAAATGAGGTGAGCGGGAATTTATGAGAAAATGGAATACGATTTTGTCTGTTTTAATGCTTCTCATTTTTATGATTCATGGAATCATGGGCAGCTTTATGCTGAACGGAGTTGGAAGTAGTGCAGGGAAACTTCTTGCATGGATTGGTGTTGGTATTCTTGTTGTGCATACGATGATTGGTGTCATCCTGACAGTTCAGAGTTTACAGACAGCGAAGCAATCAGGAAAAATGTATCTGAAACAGAACGCCATATTTTGGGCGAGACGAGCCAGTGGGATGGCAATACTGATTCTGCTGTTATTCCATATTGGCTTGTTTGGAAAGGTGCAGAATGGGACATATATTTTGTTCCCTTTTACAACGGTAAAGATGGTAACTCAGCTTTTGTTCGTAGCGGCAATCTTTGTTCATATTTTTATCAATATACGCCCATTGCTAGTATCACTGGGAATCCTTAGTTATAAAGAACGAAGGAGCGATATTTATTTGATCCTTTCGGTGATTCTTCTTTTTATAGCGGGAGCGGTTATTTTATATTATATTGGGTGGCAATATCTATGAGTAAGACAATTATTATTATAGGTGCTGGACTGGCAGGACTTTCAGCGGCTTTGCAGGCAGCGGAAAATGGATGCAATGTAAAACTGGTTTCCTTCCTTCCGTCAGAGCGGGCACAGTCTGTTATGGCGGAGGGCGGTATCAACGCAGCTTTGAATACAAAAGATGAAAACGACAGTCCCGAAGAACATTTTACAGATACAATAAAGGCAGCATGTGGTCTGGCAGATCCAAATGCAGTTTGGGGAATGACACAGGCAGCACCGGAGCTGGTGCACTGGCTGCTAAAACTTGGAGTTAAATTTAACATGAGTGGCTATGATGATGTGGATCTGCGGAATTTTGGCGGGCAGAAAAAGAAACGGACTGCTTTTGCACAGAGCGATACCGGGAAGCAGATCATGACAGCTATGATAGACGCTGTTCGCAGGAAAGAAGCATCTGGTATGGTAGAACGGTTCAGCCATCATTCTTTCCTAACACTTCGTCTGTGTGGCAATATTTGTTGTGGCTGCGTAATCAGGGATGAATACAGTCAGGAGACTGTGGAATTACCGGGGGATGCGGTTATTGTTGCCACCGGTGGTATGCACGGATTGTTTGGAAATACAACGGGTTCGCTGAGCAATACAGGAGAAGTCACCGCAGAATTGTTCCGGCTTGGTGTTCCTCTGGCAAATGGCGAGATGATCCAGTACCATCCGACAACTGTGAAATGTGGTGGAAAACGCATGCTCATCAGCGAGGCGGCCAGAGGGGAAGGTGGCAGGTTGTTTGCTATGAAAGATGGAAAACAATGGTATTTCATGGAGGAAAAATACCCGGAGCTTGGAAATCTGATGCCACGAGATATTACCGCCAGAGAGATATGGAAGGTCAGCCATGAATCAGAGGTATTTCTTGACATGACGGAAATATCGGAGGAGATTATTTCAAATAAGCTATCTGGTCTGGCAGACGATTGTATGACCTATCTGCATAAAGATATACGAAAGGAACCGGTGTCTGTTTTACCGGGAATTCACTATTTTATGGGAGGCATTCTGGTGGATGAGCAGCACAGAACGCCGATTCAGAATCTTTACGCTGCCGGAGAATGCTGTGCCCAATATCATGGTGCCAACCGTCTTGGTGGAAATTCTCTGTTAGGAGCGTTATACGGAGGACGTGTTGCGGCAAAATCAGCATGTGAACAGGCAGATGTAGTAGATCTATCTTGTGCGACACAGATAGATTTTCCACCAACGTCTCAAATTTCAGAAATAAAGCAATTAAACAAAGTGATGCAGGATACTATGGGCGTTGTCAGAAATGAGAATACGTTGTTAAATGGGATTCAAACGGTACAAGCGCTGACAGGAAATCTTCCATTGCTTGGCATGGCAGTTCTAAAGAGTGCTCTTGCAAGAAAAGAAAGCCGTGGTGCACACTGGCGGGAGGATTATCCGAAGAGCAATGACGATGATTACCTTAAAACAACGGTAGCCAGATTTGATGGAAAGCAGATACAGATTTCCTTTGTACCTGTTCCAGAAAGGCGGTGATTCACTTGGTATATAAAATAAGAATCAGGCGGCAGGAGAGTCAGAAATCAGACAGTTATTGGCAGGAATTTGAGTTTGACGGAAGCAAAAACAGCTCTGTTGCCAATGTTCTAAAGGAATTGAACAGCAGAACTCCTTTGAAAGATAACTCAGGAACTATAGTTACTCCCATCAGCTGGGAATGTAGCTGTATGGTGCGAAAATGTGGGGCTTGCGCCATGCTGATTAACGAACGTCCGAGGCTGGCATGCTCTACATTTCTACATACGTTAAAAGGTTCTACAATCACCTTGGAACCTTTAAGCAAATTTCCGCTTGTAAGAGATTTGATCGTTGACCGGTCAATTCTGTTTGAAAATTTGAAAAAACTGAATCTTTGGCTTGAAAGTGAAGCTTATATGAATCCGTGGACACATGAACCGAGATACCAGTCGGCACGCTGTCTGATGTGTGGCTGCTGCCTTGAAGTGTGTCCTAACTTCTCTGCAAATGGGACTTTCGCAGGCGCTGTTGCTGCAGTCAACGCATTTCGGATTCTGAATGAAGAACAGGAAAGCACTCATTTGAATGAGATTTCTGCTGAATATAAGAAGAAATATTTTGAGGGATGCGGGAAGTCGTTATCTTGTCATGATATTTGTCCGATTGGTCTGCCTGTGGAAGAACTGCTTGTAAGGTCGAATGCAGCGGCTGTTTGGGGCAAATAAAATGGATGATAAAAGCTATAATGAATGTATGAAGAGGGTGTCGCAAAATCATCAGATTAGATGATAGAGTGATGCCCTCGCTCTATCATATGTAAAAAAATCGGAAAGAATCTTTTGAACTGTTGATTCTTTCCAATTTTTTGCGTACTTTAATAAAGCTACCAGTTTTTCGCCTTTTTATGCGGTTTCTTTTACTGGAAATAGGTGGCTTCCTGTTCGCTCATTCTGTATTTTTGCATGCAACTTATTCAAATTATATCCCATACACAATAAAAGAATCTCCAGTTTCACTTTGGTTTTCCCACGAAGCAGAAATCTTTGGAATTCATAGTCATTTTTTAGAACTCCGAATGCTCCCTCCACTTGTTGTATCGAGCGATTCATCCGGTATAAGATTCCCTTTTCGCTTAAAATATTTTCACTATCTACACCAATCTGCACGTTATATCCCGGCTTTAGCTGTGCATTTCTCATGTGATCATCTTTCATGTGCATAAACGTAGCGTCTGGATCTGTTTTACAATAATTATTCCTTCCCTGAAAACTGGCTGTATGCCAGTCATAAACAGTCTGGCGTTCTATAAAACAGCATATCTTCTGAATATCGTATGTTCTGGTTTCTTTCGATACACTGAAAGACTGTAGGTACTCCCGGTTTAGCAGAGCGACCGCTTCCTGTGTTTTTAGGCATAAAAATGGAGCTATTGCTCCATAGATTGATTACTCATCTATTTTGCAACAGCCCCTTTGTCTTTGATGAATAAAGGTCAATTTTTTATTTAACTATTCTCACTATTATTTGATTCAGTGATTTTTTTCTTCTTTGGAGAAACCAGTTTGTGACCGGAATAAATGGACATGCCCATACAAAGCAATGAAGAATAGGCAAAGTATTTATGTGCAGTCATAGATTTTTTGATTCCAGAATAAATGCATCCCAACATACAGAAAAGTGCGCCTAAGGACCAGTATTTATGTGATTTCATGATTTGATACCTCCTGTGATTTAACTGATTCAATCATAACGCTTTTTTTACGTAAATGCAAAGAAAAACTTTGAATATAGTTCTATAGAATTAGAACTTGGTTTTGCGATTCTGTATATTTAAGATATCCACAAGTATACTAAATTCAGAATGATTATTCGTTCTGGAGGAGGTGTTACGATGTATTTGAACGCGAAATAAAATAGTTATTCAGGTAAAAGATGCTCAGTTTGGCAGTTTTTATAATAATGAGAATTATTACTATTTTTATTGACAACCGTATAATAGTGGTATATAATCCTTATTAAGAACTAATCCTAATAAGGAGGACAAATGACAAGTAGGAGAAATACCATTCAAAAAGATCTTGTAAGAAATACCGTATACGAAATGAGAAGACACGTTACGGCAAATGAAGTGTATGAATTTATAAAAGAAGCATATCCAGCAATTGGAAAAGGAACTGTATATAGAAATCTTGATATATTGGTAGAGGAAGGTGCATTAAGGAAGGTTGAAGTTCCGGATGGACCGAACCGATTTGATTTTACATTGAAAAATCATTACCATGTAAGATGTATAAAGTGCGGTGAAGTTTTTGATGTGGATATGGATCCAATACCGGATTTGCTGGAAAGAATTCATAACACTCATGGAATTGAATTTGTGGATTATGATATTTCATTTAAAGGCATTTGCCCGAAATGCAGGGAGAAGGTAAAGGAGGAACAGCATGGATAGCTGTGACAGTTACTAAAACAGAGGACAGTCAGACAATATGGCGTTGCAGAATTTGCGGATATGAATATGTAGGCGAGGAATTACCAGATGACTTTATATGTCCTTTGTGCAAGCACCCGGCATCAGATTTTGAAAAAGTAGTAAAGAAAACGGAGGTAAAAGAGATGGCAGCAAACAAATATGCAGGAACACAGACAGAGAAGAATTTACAGGAGGCATTTGCAGGGGAATCACAGGCAAGAAATAAGTATACCTTTTTTGCTTCTGTAGCAAAAAAGGAAGGTTACGAGCAGATGTCAGCATTGTTTTTAAAGACTGCAGATAATGAGAAAGAACATGCAAAGATGTGGTTCAAGGAATTAGCAGGAATTGGTGATACAAAGGAAAACCTGGCGGCAGCGGCAGAAGGCGAAAATTATGAGTGGACAGATATGTATGAAGGCTTTGCTAAAACAGCTGAGGAAGAAGGATTCCCTGAGCTTGCAGCAAAATTCAGGGCAGTAGGTGAGATTGAGAAGCACCATGAGGAAAGATATCGTGCACTTCTTAAGAATATTGAAACTGCACAGGTATTTGAAAAGAGCGAAGTTAAGGTATGGGAATGCCGTAACTGCGGACATATTGTGGTAGGAACTAAGGCGCCTGAAGTATGCCCGGTATGTAATCATCCACAGAGCTATTTTGAAGTACATGAAGAGAATTATTAAGGAGATGAGATTATTATGAAGAAGAAAGTGATTAATTCAAAAAAAGCAGTAATGATAGGCTGTGGCTTTGTTGGTTCTGCATCGGTATTTGCTCTGATGCAGAGTGGCTTGTTTACAGAGATTGTCCTTATCGATGCAGATAAGAACAAGGCAGAAGGAGAAGCGATGGATATCAGTCATGGTATTCCATTTGCGAGTCCGATGAAAATATATGCCGGAGATTATGATGATGTGGCTGATGCTGCAATTGTTGTCATATCTGCCGGAGCGGGACAGAAACCGGGAGAGACAAGGCTTGATCTCGTAAATAAAAATGTAGCAATATTTAAGTCAATCATTCCTGAAATAACAAAGAGAAATTTTGCAGGTATCATGCTTGTAGTTGCGAATCCGGTAGATATCCTGACTCAGGTAGCCATAAAGTTATCAGGACTTCCAGAAAACAGGGTTATTGGATCGGGTACTGTGTTAGATAGTGCCAGATTAAGATATAAGCTTGGTGAGCATTTATCTGTGGACAGCAGAAGCGTTCATGCATTTATAGTAGGTGAGCATGGAGACAGCGAAGTTGTAGCATGGTCATCAGCCAATGTATCTGGTGTTCCATTAAGTGAAATGTGTGAAATGCGTGGACATTACAAGCACAAGGAAAACACGGCAGAAATAGCTACAGCAGTCAAGAACAGTGCGTATGAGATCATAAACAAAAAGCACGCTACTTATTATGGAATTGCAATGTCTGTAAAAAGAATCTGCGAAGTGATTATGAGAGATGAAAAATCAATACTTCCTGTATCACACATGATTCATGGAGTATATGATATTGACGGAGTATCGTTAAGTATGCCAGCTATTGTAGGTGCAGATGGTATTGAGTCTGATATACCTATTAATTTAAGTGGCGAAGAAGCGTTAAAGCTTAAGGAATCTGCAGATTCATTGAAAAAGATTATGGAGACAATTGAATTATAAATTTTACACATGGACGGAGAAAAAGACATGGAAGTAAGGTACTGTATCTGTAAGCATTGTGGAAACATTGTTGAAAAGGTAAAGGATAAGGGTGTACCTGTAATTTGTTGCGGAGAACCTATGCAGGAATTAAAAGCTGGAGTGACAGATGCTGCTGTTGAGAAGCATGTACCTGTATATACGGTAGAAGGCAGTCATGTTCATGTCGTGGTCGGAGAGACAAAACATCCAATGCTTGAAGAACATTTCATTGAGTGGATTACATTAAATACAAACCAGGGAATATACAGAAAACAGTTAAATCCAGGTCAGGAGCCGGTAGCGGATTTTTGCCTCTGCGATGGAGAATATGTAGAAGAAGTATACGCATACTGCAATCTTCATGGGTTCTGGAAATGCTAAAAACACTTGATATTCATGCTAAGATTACAAAACAATTCAGATACAACAGTAATATATGCTGTGTATTAATATATTTATAAGGAGGAACAAACTAATGAAATATGTATGTGACGTTTGCGGATGGGAATATGATGAAGAGGAAGGTTATCCTGATGGTGGTATTGCACCAGGAACAAAGTGGGAGGATGTTCCGGAAGATTTTGAATGCCCATTATGTAATGTTGGAAAAGATCAGTTTTCAGAAGTTGAATAGAAGCCTAATCTTGTGTTAAATACGGATGGATAAACCAAAGGGGCTGTCGGAAGCATATTTACCGACAGCCCCTTTCTATATCCGGAAGCGCCATTTCCTATGTCGGCAAAAAGAACAGAAATCGATCTTGGAATGTGTTGGTATTTTTGCCGATGATGTGATATACTATGTAATAGATTAACGTAGTTTTTTGGATAGATTTTATGGCGGAGGATCATAGATGCGATATCTTTCAGTTACTGAAATAGCGAAAAAGTGGGATGTGTCCGAGCGCAGTGTTAGAAATTACTGTGCTCATGGACGCGTAAACGGTGCATTTCTTACCGGCAAGACCTGGAACATTCCTGAGAATGCAGAGAAGCCGGAGCGTTCCAATAAAAAGAAAGAGCAGCCAATTATATTGCTGGATATTCTACAGGAGCAGAAGGCAAGTATGTATTCCGGTGGTATTTACCATAAGACACAGATTGACTTAACATATAACTCCAATCATATTGAAGGCAGCCGCCTGACCCACGATCAGACCAGATATATCTTTGAAACCAACACCATCGGTGTAGAAAAAGATGTGCTGAATGTGGACGATGTGATTGAAACAGCAAATCACTTCCGGTGTATTGATATGATTATTGATAATGCAAAGGCAGCTCTGACAGAGAAGTTTATCAAAGAACTTCATCTGATCTTGAAGAGCAGTACCAGTAATTCCAGAAAAGATTGGTTTGCTGTAGGCGATTATAAAAAGATGCCGAATGAAGTCGGTGGCATGGATACTGCACTTCCGGAAGAAGTTGCAGATAAAATGAAAGCGCTGCTTACAGAGTACAACGGAAAAGAAGAAAAGACTTTTGAAGATATCCTCGACTTCCATGTGAAGTTTGAGAGAATCCATCCGTTCCAGGATGGAAACGGCCGTGTAGGCAGATTGATTATGTTTAAGGAATGTCTGAAATATAATATCGTGCCGTTCATTATCGAGGACAATCTGAAGATGTTCTACTACCGTGGACTGAAAGAGTGGAACAATGAGAAAGGTTATTTGACAGATACCTGTCTGACCGCACAGGATAAGTATAAGGCGTATTTGGATTATTTTAGAATTGCATATTAAACGTGATTCAAAGTGAAAAATTTGCGCTTTGAGAAATGATAAAGTTGAACAGGTATATGAAAAACTGGAAAAACAGATAAATCATCAGCCGCTTTCTGAGTTGTTTGGTCTTTTTGCTGTTACTAATGCGGAAAAAGTAATTCTTGAGCGTATTCAGGAAAAACAGGGACAGATAAAAGAATATTTAAAGAATATTATGGCTGAAATAGCTCTGATAATAAGGAGGAGCGAATGATAGATATAGAAAAAATGGGAGTGAGATATATGGAGCAATTACTGATTGTTGAAGATGATATCGGTTTGAATCAAGGGTTATGCAAAGCGCTGAAGGCAGATGCTCGGCAGATCATTTCCTGTCAAGACCTAAAAACGGCGAAGGAGCAGCTACTTTGCGGCGGTGTATCCCTGATCCTGTTGGATATCAATCTGCCGGATGGCAGTGGGCTTGAGTTGCTCCGGGAGATCAAGGAAAACATGCCCGGGATTCCTGTTATTCTGCTGACTGCCAATGATACTGATTTGGACATCGTAGACGGATTGGAGAGAGGCGCTGATGATTACATTACCAAGCCTTTTTCTCTTTCGGTTTTGCGGGCAAGGGTGAATACCCAACTGCGAAAGCAAGCGTCAAGCCATAAAAATGCGCCGATTTGTATTGATCTTTTTCAATTTGACTTTGAGGCGATGACCTTTTATGCGGGAGATTTAAAAGTGGAATTGAGTAAAACAGAACAAAAATTACTGCGCCTGCTTGTTGAAAACCGAGGTCGAACCATGGCACGTGGAGACCTTGTAGACCGGATCTGGACAGATGGCGCAGAATATGTGGATGAAAATGCTTTGTCTGTTACGATCAAGCGTCTGAGGGATAAGCTTGGTGCACAGAAATACATTAAAACCGTCTATGGAATCGGTTATAGCTGGGTGACAAAAGATGAATAGAACCGGCATTGTGATCATACTGCTGTGTTTTCTGGTGGCGGTAGCTGTTGTATTATGGGAGCGGAGAAAGGCCAGAAAAACGATGGAAGAAATCGAAAGGATGCTGGATGCTGCCATGACCGGCTCCTTTTCTGAAACCAATTTTGATGAAAGCCGGCTGTCTGCTTTAGAAACAAAGTTTGCACACTATCTTTCTGCCGCAGAAGCATCTTCTCGAAATGTAGCGCAGGAAAAAGACAAAATCAAATCCTTGATTGCGGACATTTCCCACCAGACGAAAACGCCGATAGCAAATCTGCTGTTATACAGTGAGCTTTTAATGGAGGAAGCGCTGCCTGTATCGGCGAAGGCAAATGTCGAGGCGCTGTACAAACAATCGGAAAAGCTGCGATTTTTGATTGATTCTCTCGTAAAGCTTTCCAGACTGGAAAACGGGATCATTTCACTTGCCCCTCAGCAAGCAGCGCTACAGCCACTGCTTGAAAGCGTAGTAGAACAATATACCGCCAAGGCTTCTGAAAAAGGATTGTCTTTGCAACTGCAGGATACCGATGCTTTTGCTGTATTCGACTTCAAATGGACAGCGGAAGCGCTGGCTAATATCGTAGACAATGCCATTAAATATACGGAGCATGGCACAATCAGGATTTCTGCCGTAAGTTACGAAATGTTTGCAAGGATCGATATATCGGATACTGGCACAGGCATTTCGGAAAGTGAGCAAGCGAAGATATTTGCTCGCTTTTACCGCTCAAATAGTGTGCAGAAACAAGAAGGTGTGGGCATTGGCTTATATCTTGCCCGATCGATCATATCCGGCGAGGGCGGTTATATCAAGGTTGCTTCCGTTCTGGGAAAAGGAAGTGCGTTTTCCATATTTCTGCCGAAATAACAACAATTCTTTCAAAACTGTTAGATTTTTTTGCGCCCTCGCAAGAATGTGGAAAGAATTCTATGCGATAATCTGTATGTGTAAAAGGATCATTTCCTTTCATACATGCAGATTTTTTCATGGAGGTACTCATTTATGGAAGTTTTACAGGCAAAAGACCTGAAAAAGATTTATGGCTCCGGCAATAACACAGTTCATGCGTTGGATGGAGTTGATTTAAGTGTGAAGAAGGGCGAATTTGTTGCAATTGTCGGCACGTCCGGCTCCGGAAAATCCACGTTGTTGCACATGCTGGGCGGGTTGGATCGCCCTACAAGCGGTACGGTCATGGTGGACGGACAGGATATTTTCTCCCTGAAGGAGGAAGCGCTGACTATCTTCCGCCGCAGAAAAATCGGCTTTGTATTTCAGAGCTACAATCTTGTTCCGGTGCTGAATGTATATGAAAATATCATTTTACCCATTGAACTGGATGGTGGAAAGGTAAACAAGAATTTTGTGCAGCAGATCGTGCAGACGCTTGGACTGAGCGACCGCTTGGATGCGCTGCCAAATCAGCTCTCAGGCGGTCAGCAGCAGCGTGTGGCAATCGCTCGTGCTTTGGCGGCAGCACCCGCTATCATTCTGGCAGATGAACCGACAGGTAATCTGGATTCCAAAACCAGCCAGGATGTATTGAGTCTTTTGAAAGTCACAAGTCAAAAATTCGCCCAGACAATCGTAATGATCACTCACAACGAAGAAATTGCGCAGATGGCAGACCGCATTATCCGTATCGAAGATGGTCGGATCGTCTCAGAGAACTAACGGGAGGTGACTACGATGAATGTCAAAAACAGAAAATGTATTCGAAAGCTCAGCTTAAAATCTCTTTATGCGAACCGTCGCCGCAATCTGATCGCTATTTTTGCCATTGCGCTGACAACGCTGCTATTTACTTCCATGTTCACCATTGTCTTGTCACTGAACGCCAGCTATGAAACCTACCAGTTTCGGCAGGTAGGCGGCTATGCACACGGCACCTTTAAGGATGTTTCCCCCGAGCAGGCGGAACGCATCGCTGCCCACCCAAAGGTGAAGGCTACGGGGGTACGGAAGGTAATCGGTATCACTGCGGAGGGGGTCTTTGCCAAAATACCGGCAGAGATCAGCTACATGGATGCCAACTGTACCAAATGGAGCTATGCCACCCCAACTACCGGGCGGATGCCCGAAAGCGGCAAAGAGGTGGCTATGGATACGACAGCGTTGCAGCTGCTTGGTGTGACACCGGAACTGGGCGCCGAGGTCACGGTTTCCTATTCCATTACGGACAAGGATCAAACCGCCTTTACTGTGACAGATACCTTTACGCTGGTAGGCTATTGGGACTATGATGAACTAATACCTGTTCACTACATCAACATCAGCCGTGATTACGCAGATGACATCGAAGCGCAGGCAGTGAAAACAGGGTTACAGCCTTTCCGCACCGATTTGAATGTCATGCTGGCCTCCGGCACAAATATTCAAGGGCAGATGGAGCAGGTGGATACCGATCTTGGCTACACCTGGGACAGCTATATTGATCCCAACAGCGTCCGGATCGGCGTCAATTGGGGATATACCTCATCCCAGCTGGAGTCGCAGCTCGATCCAGAGCTGATAATTGCCATAGCAGCTTTTTTGCTGCTGGTGATTTTCACGGGGTATCTTATCATCTATAACATTTTTCAGATCTCTGTTGCAGGGGATATCCGGTTTTACGGACTTCTGAAAACCATTGGCACAACGCCCCGGCAGCTCAAACGCATCATTCGCCAGCAGGCACTTCTGCTTTGTCTGATCGGCATTCCGGCGGGGCTGCTACTGGGCTACGGCATCGGTGCTGTTCTGATGCCTATTGTCTTGCGCTCCACCCAGTTGGATGCAGGCATCACCACCATCAGCACTTCGCCTGTGATCTTCCTTGGTTCCATGCTGTTTGCCCTGTTGACGGTGCTCTTGTCCTGTTCCAAGCCTGGAAAAATGGCAGCCAAGGTCTCTCCGGTGGAGGCTATCAAATATACGGATGCAATGCAGACTAAGAAAAAACAGCGCAGCACCCGGGGAGCCAAGCTCCATCAGATGGCCTTTGCCAATCTGGGACGAAACAAGAAAAAGACGGTGCTGGTGGTGTTGTCTCTGGCACTGTCGGTGACACTGTTCAATGCGCTGTGTGCCTTTGTGGGAGGCTTCAGCATGGAGAAGTATGTATCCTCCATGACCTGCGCCGATTTTATCGTCAGCACTCCCGACTATTTCCGTTTCAACCCGGCAGATGAATTCATCACGCCAGAACAGATCGAGGAGATCGCAGCAAACACAAAGGCCAGTCTTTCCGGCACGGGATATGCTGTGCGAAAAAACGCATACCTGTGGATGACGGAGGATGCTCTGCGGCAGAACTATGCAAGGTACGAAAGCGCCGAGCAGTTAGACAGCCATATGAGCCGCATGGAGCACCGGGGGAATATGGTGATGGGAGATAGCAGAATCGAGGCTCTGGATAACAGCCTGTTTGACAAGCTGCAAGTGTTTGATGGAGATATTTCTCCTATGTTGAAGCCGGGCAATAACGCGATTGCCATTGCGGTTTCTTTGGATGATTACGGCAATCTGCCCAATCCTGAATCCTACCCCGAGGTTGGAGACACGATCACGGCTACTTATGCGGATGATGTGAAATATATCGACAGCCGCACCGGAGAACTCTGCACCGAAGATACACCGGAGGAGTACCTTCAGGCAAAATTGTATGGAGCCAGAGATGTAGAGTACACGGTATGCGCTTTGGTAGAACTTCCGTATTCCATGGGTTATCGTTATGGTGGTGATGGCTATGATGCAGTTTTGTCTGTGGACACCGCACAGAGGGACAGCGGTGGTGCGACCATTCCGATGCTCTACCTGTTCGACACAGCGGACGACGCTGATGAGGCCGAAGCAGAGCAATATCTATCGAAGCTCACTGCCGGTGAGTTTTCACCCTTGATGTATGAAAGCAAGGCCACAGCTCGCTCTGAGTTTGCTCAGTTCCGGCAGATGTTCCTTCTGATCGGTGGTATCCTCTGTGCTATCATCGGACTGGTGGGACTCTTAAATTTCTTCAACGCCATGATGACCGGTATTCTTTCCCGCCGCCGTGAATTTGCTGTGCTTCAGGCTGTAGGAATGACGAACCGGCAGCTCAAAACCATGCTGATCTACGAAGGATTGTTTTACGCAATGTCTTCCGTAGCGGCGGCCTTTATTCTGTAGCTGGCGGTGGAACCTCTTGCAGGGAAAATGCTGGGCAGTATGTTCTGGTTCTTTGAGTATCAGTTCACCGTTCTGCCTGTCCTGCTGACAATTCCGGTATTTCTTCTGCTGGGGTTGCTGATCCCCTGCATGATGTATGACAATGCAGCAAAATGCAGCGTTGTAGAGCAATTAAGGGATGCTCAATAACTGTTAAACCAAGGGTTGGAAGGCATAGACGGTTAGAAAATAACCCACGGGATTTTATGCAGATATTACATGTAAATATAGATGATTTTTTGGACGTAACATGATAGAATGGTTACAACAAAAAAAGGAGAACACCCATGAAACCAAGAACAGAAATCAGCATGCAGCTCTACAATCTGATGATGGAACGAGGTTATCCGGAGAATTTATGTGATCTTGTCACCAGAAATCTGAATACCGATTATACAGCAACAAGAATGATCGGATATTTATCTCATTATTCTGATTTGCCGGATGTAGAAGTTGTGGATGAAATGCTTGCTATTTTAAGTGACCGTAACGAGCTTATCAAGAAAAAAGAATCTGAACAGGCACAGGCCAGGATCAGTGAGATTTACAGATTTGGATTAGATATTAAATGATAGTTGAATAGATAAGAGGGAGCAAAATCTGCCCCCTCGATTATTTTTGCTCTAAAATATAAGCCAATAAAGCGTCGCATCCTTCATTTACATCTCTGTAAGTTGCATCAAAATTCCCAGTATACCAGGGATCTGCGATATCAGCACCTTTCCGTGATGTGTAATCTAAAAGCTTAGAAACCTTACCGTCCGGATCACCTTTAAGCATGCGGTTAAGATATTTTATATTAATCGAATCCATACCTATGATATAATCGAAATTATCATAATCGGAAAATGTAATCTGTTTTGCACGATGTGGTACTAAAGGAATTCCAACTTCTTTTAGTTTGTTTACTGTACCTCTATGCGGTGGATTCCCGATTTCTTCTGTGCTTGTCGCAAAACTGTCTATTACAAACTGATCACTCAACCCTTTTTCTTTTACCTTATAGGTAAACACGCTTTCGCTTAAAGTTGATCTGCAAATATTCCCCCAACATACAAATGCTACTCTTATTTTCATGATGTACCTCATTCTTCTAATAAATATACTGGAAATATTTCTCCCTGTCTCTTATGCTTCCAATGCATAGGAAAGAAGCTTTTTCAAATTGTGATGGAACTGACGTTTATATGCATGCAGTTTTTTCTTCTCAGAAACGGAATAGTGTTTCTCCACGTAGATATCATATCGTTTGAACAAACTTCGGAAATCTGTATCCTGTCTTTGTCCCCAACGGACCAGTACCCAGTTCATGGCATCTATATTCCAGTATTCGCTTGGAATTCCTGCCATTTTCAATGTGGTAATCTGACGCATTGCCTGCATGGAAAGGCGGCTGAGCTGGCGTTCACGGTGCATCTCATCCGGATCATTTTTCCCAAGCTTTTTCATTAATTTTTGAGAGAGTGTCTTTGTCCTGGAAGCACGTTCCATTACACGAACACTTTGATCAATGATATCCTGGAGCTGCACTGCTGCATTCCAGTAAGTCACGAAAGAAACGGATTCTTTCTCATCTTCCGGCGTAAGTTTAAATGTCTTAAAAACACGGTCTGTAACTCCAAAAATTTCCAGATTATAAGCTTTTCTTTTCGCCGGATTAGAAAGAACCCGGTAGGCTTCCAGAATCTCCTGCATAAAAGCAGTTGTATCTATATCTTTATGCATATTGGCATCCGGATGGTAGACCTTAGCCAATGCATTTTTTGCTGAAGTAATTTCTTCCAGAGTCGCATCTCTGGATACACCTAAGATATCGTAATAAGTGCGTGAGCTCATTTTGACCTCCTAATATTAGATTCCATTTTTCTGAAATCACAGAAAATGGACAGTACCTCTAATATACGCCTGTAAAATTGAAAAGTCAATTCTCTCCAGACATATTTCCCCACCATCGCTACTATACTGGTAAAAGAATAGTCCATGGGGGAATTGCAGATGAAGAAAGGTTTTACAGTGATTCTGCTGAGTGTTTTTCTGCTGTATAGGATTACATCTCCGACAAGTGTAGTCCACGCGGAAGAAGTAGAAATAAGTGCGCCGTCTGGTATTCTTATGGAAATGTCTACGGGAACGGTTTTATTTGAAAAAGATGCAGATACTGCACGGCCACCGGCAAGTGTTACAAAGATCATGACAATGCTGTTAATCTTTGATGCATTAGAAAATGGAACTATATCACTTGATGATGAAGTGTCAACTTCCGAGTATGCAGCTTCTATGGGAGGATCTCAAGTATTCCTGGAACCTGGAGAGATGCAGACGGTAGGTACGCTGCTAAAATGCATTTCTGTCGCAAGCGCAAACGATGCATGTGTAACTATGAGTGAATGTATCTGCGGTAATGAACAAGAATTTGTAAAACAAATGAATGAGCGGGCAAAAGGACTTGGAATGAAACATACAAACTTCGTAAACTGCAACGGATTAGATGCAGATGGTCATGAGATGAGTGCCAGAGACATTGCACTCATGTCGCGGGAACTGATGACCAGATATCCGCAGATAAAGGACTACTGTACGGTCTGGATGGAAAATATCACGCATACAACTGCCCGTGGTTCTTCAGAATTTGGCCTGACGAATACAAATAAGCTGATCCGGCAGTACGAATATGCCACTGGTCTGAAAACCGGATCCACCGGAAAGGCAAAGTTCTGTGTATCGGCAACGGCAAGTAAGAATGGTGTGGATCTGATCGCAGTAATTATGGGCGCTGAAGATTCAAAAAGCCGTTTTAAGGATGCGGTAACCTTATTGAATTATGGATTTGGGAAATGTCAGATTTATAAAGCAAAAGAACGGAAACTGCCAGTAGTTCTGGTGAAAGGTGGCAAAGAAGATCATCTAAAGATTCAATATGAGGAAGGATTTACTTATGTAGATACAGAAGGATCCGATTTATCGAAAGTCGAAGAAGTAACAGAAATTCCAGATGAAGTAAAAGCACCTGTGAAAAAAGGGGAAACAGTTGGTCGGATTTGTTATCGGATAAATGGGAAAGAAATTGGATCCGTAAATCTGATTGCTTCAACACCTGTGGAAAAGGCAGATTTTGGAGATTATCTAAAAAAGATTTGGAAGAAATTATTATAACACTTGTCGGGAACATGGAAAATGTTTTATAATAAAGGGTACGAATGCGGGTAGCTCAGAATAATATTCAGTCTGTTTTATGAAATTTTACTACCCGCAATGGATATAAAAATACAGGAGGCAGATTAAATTAATGATTACAGAACGTATTGATCATACATTATTAAGAGCAGATGCAACAGAGGAAGATATCCGTGGATTATGTGAGGAAGCAGTTACGTACGGATTTCATTCTGTTTGTGTGAATTCAAGTTGTGTTGCGCTTTGTGCCTCTCTTCTGAAAAATACAGGAATTAAAGTATGTACCGTGATTGGTTTTCCGTTAGGAGCAATGTCAACAACTGCGAAGATTGCAGAAGCAACAGCAGCAGTGAAAGACGGCGCAGAAGAGCTGGATATGGTTATCCATATTGGAGCATTGAAGAGTGGAAACTGGGATTATGTAAGAAGAGATATCGGTGCGGTTGTCGCTGCTGCCGGGGATGACGTGATTGTAAAGGTGATTCTTGAGACATGTCTGCTTACAGACGAAGAGATTCAGGAGGCTTGTCTTGTAAGCCGTGATGCAGGTGCAGACTATGTAAAAACTTCTACCGGTTTCTCAACCGGCGGAGCAACTGTAGAAGCAGTTTCTCTTATGAAGCGTACGGTTGGCTCTGACATGAAGGTAAAGGCATCCGGTGGTATTCATACACTGGAAGATGCACGGAAGATGTTTTATGCAGGTGCAGACCGTATTGGATCAAGTTCCGGTGTGGCGATTGCAGAAGCTGAGATGTCTGAGATACATACGATATGAGCATCTTAGGTTTTTTCACTGTTCTTTTTCCGATTGTGTGCGCAGTTATATTAGCAGAAATGTATCGGGAGCAGCATTCTTTTTGTGTAACACATTACGAAGTACATTCACCAAAGATAACTTGCACAGCCGAAAAAGACCCAGTGAACAGAATTATTTTTTTAAGTGATATGCACAACCATGTTTATGGTAAGCAGAACAATAAATTGTTCGAAGCTATAAAAGCAGAACAGCCGGATCTGATTTTAATTGGCGGAGATATGCTGGTGGCAAAAAATGACGTGCGATACCAAGAGGCACTGGATTTTGTCAGTCGTCTGCCGCAGCTCTGCCCGGTTTATTATGCGAGTGGAAATCATGAACAGAGAATCAAAGAGAATCAGGAAAACTATTCTTTGTGTTACGAAGAGTATCGTAAAAAGTTACAGGCAGAAGGGGTTCGTTTTCTGGAAAATGAAAGTTGCGATATTCTGTTGGGAAATCAACAGATTCATATCAGTGGATTGGAACTCCCACTGATTGTGAATAAAAAATTCCGCAAGGCGGATGTCACCGCTGAAGATGTACGCAGATGCCTGGGAGAAAAGCATACTACAGGAAATCAGGAAAAACAGCAGGAGACAACAGAGAATTTCGCAGACAACAGTTATCACATTCTGCTTGCCCACAATCCATCCTATATGGAAGCTTATAAGGAATGGGGTTCCGATCTGATTTTGTCTGGACATTTACATGGAGGATGTGTACGCTTACCGGGAATTGGCGGCGTAATCACTCCGCAGGCATTTCTTTTTCCAAAATATTCAGGAGAGATGACCGTGGAGGGAGAACAGACGATCATCGTCAGCAAAGGGCTTGGAACGCATACATTTAATGTGAGACTGTTCAATCCGGCAGAAGTGATTGCAATCACCCTTTGCAGATAAAAGGAGATTATTATGGGAATACCGGTAAAACTGGAAGTATTTGAAGGGCCGTTGGATCTGCTCCTTCATCTGATTGAGAAGAATAAAGTTGATATTTACGATATCCCCATTGTGGAGATTACGAATCAGTACATGGAATATATCCGTCAGATGCAACGGGAAGATCTGAATGTGATGAGTGAATTTCTTGTTATGGCAGCGACGTTGTTGGATATTAAATGCAAGATGCTTCTTCCAAAAGAAGTCAAAGAAGACGGAGAGGAAGAAGATCCTAGGCAGGAACTGGTTGAACAGCTGCTGCAATATAAAATGTATAAATACATGTCTTATGAGCTCAGAGACCGCCAGGTAGATGCGGATCTGATTTTATATAAGAATCCGACAATTCCGGAAGAAGTTCTGGAATATGTGGAGCCAGTTGATCTTGACCTTTTACTTGGGGATCTGACAATGGTACAGTTAAAGAAAGTTTTTCAGGAAGTTATGCGTCGGCAGACAGATAAAGTGGATCCGGTAAGAAGTAAATTTGGCAAGATTGAGAAAGAGGAAGTTTCACTCACAGATAAGTTCCTTTATGTGCGTGATTATTTACAGGAACACCGCCGGTTCAGTTTCCGTCAGCTTCTTCAGAAGCAGAAGAGTAAAATGCATGTTGTTGTTACATTTCTTGCGATTCTTGAAATGATGAAGCTGGGTGAAATTTATGTTGAACAAGAATCTACTTGTGGTGAGATCATGATTGAGAGAAAAGGAGACGTAGTGTAAATGGCAGGAGTAAAAACACTTCAGGCTGCAATTGAAGCTATTTTATTTACAATGGGAGAGTCTGTTGAACTAAGTAAAATTGCGAAAGCAATCGAACAGGATGAGCAGACAACCGAAGAATTACTTCAGGATCTGATGAAGAAATACGAATCAAAGAACAGAGGAATCCGCATCATTGAACTGGACAAGTCTTATCAGATGTGTACAAAGAAGGAAATGTATGACTATCTGATCCGTGTAGCAAAGCAGCCAAAGAAATATACTCTGACGGACGTTCTTCTTGAGACACTGTCAATCATTGCATACAAACAGCCGATCACTAAGATAGAGGTAGAGAAGATCCGTGGAGTAAAGTCTGATCACGCAGTAAATAAACTTGTGGAATATGGTCTGGTAGAAGAAGTCGGAAGACTTGATGCACCTGGAAAACCAATTCTTTTCGGCACGACGGAAGAATTCTTAAGAAGATTCAGTGTACCGTCGATTGATGATCTTCCGTCATTGAATCCGGAGCAGCTGGAACATTTCAAAGAAGAAGCAGAGGATGAGGCAAAGATCCGTATGGACATTTGATTTTTGAATTCTACAACTTGCATTGGAATCATAAAATTAAAAGAAGAATGGAGCTTCCAATATAAACAGGAAATCAATTGATGATAGAATTTAAAAAGTGGTATTTCAGAATCTATTTATTCTTTGTTCGCATACTGATTGTCAGCATGATCATTGGAATTTCTTTTCCGGTTCATGTTTTTGGAACTACATTTGATCATGCAGGACAAAACTGGAAGATAAATGTCAGTTCTAACGAACGTCAGGTAGTTCCAGATGAGCTAAAACAATTATACGCCCTGTCTACCGTCTTAATGGATGCAGACAGTGGGCGTATTTTATTTTCCAAAAATGGACAGGAAGAACGGGCAATGGCAAGTACAACAAAGATTATGACTTGTATTCTTGCATTAGAGAGCGGCATAATTGATTCAGAAAATCAGATTGTTACAGTAAGCGATCAGGCTGCTACGCAGCCAAAGGTACATCTTGGAATGGTTGCAGGAGAACGGTTCTATTTAAAAGATCTTCTTTATTCCTTAATGCTGGAGTCACATAATGACTCTGGGGTTGCAATTGCAGAAGCTGTTGCCGGAAGTGTAGAGAAATTCGCAGATCTGATGAACCAAAAAGCGCGGACGATCGGCTGTTATTCTACTTATTTTATCACACCGAATGGATTGGATGCAGCAGATTCAAATGGAATCCATCACACTACAGCAGAAGATCTTGCAAGGATCATGCGTTATTGTATTATGAATTCTAAGAAACAGGAAGAATTTCTTACGATCACGCGTACCGAAACCTATCAGTTTCAAGATGTTGAAGGAAAACGGTCGTTCAGCTGTTATAATCATAATGCATTCTTAAATATGATGGACGGCGCTCTTTCCGGAAAAACAGGATTTACTTCAGATGCCGGATATTGTTATGTCGGTGCGTTGCGTAGAGATGAGCGGACATTTATTGTTGCACTTCTTGCCTGTGGATGGCCAAATAATAAGAGTTATAAATGGTCCGATATGAGAACTCTTATGACTTATGCTTTAGATCATTATCAATATAAGACATTTGAAATTGAATTACCTGTCCGGCAGATATTTATAAATAATGGGATAAAGGCACGTTCAGATACGATAGATTATCCCGGTAAAAACGGAACCAAAATTCCTCTTACTGCAAATCTGAGACCGCTCTCTTTCCTATTGAAAGAAGATGAAACGATTTCTGTTGACTATGAGATTCCTGATCAATTGGATGCTCCTGTAAAGAAAGGAATGCAAGTCGGCAGGATTCGCTGCACGTTAAATGACAAATTGATCCGTGAATATCCCGTCTATACAACACAGAATGCAGAAAAGAGAACCTTCAAAAAATGTGTGGAATATATTTTCCACCTGTTTTCTATACAAAATTCGTACCAAAAAGCAGAAAATATTAAGAAAGATCAAGTGAGGTGATTAAAATAGTCACTACAATCTAAGACTTTCCTGTGCTAATATAAACGAGTGTTAAAAAACAACAACTAAATTGATTAAATATAAGAGAGGTACACATTATGGAAAACTGGAGGAAATACGAAAAGACTTACTTTATGCCACCTGAGCCATGTTATGACTGGGTAAAGAAAGATTCAATTGACAAAGCACCAATCTGGTGCAGTGTTGACTTGAGAGATGGTAACCAGGCACTGATCGAGCCGATGAGTCTGGATGAAAAGTTGGAATTCTTCCAGTTGCTTGTGGATGTAGGATTCAAGATGATCGAAGTTGGATTCCCGGCTGCGTCTGAGACGGAATATCAGTTTTTAAGAACATTGATCGAGCAGAACATGATTCCGGATGACGTTACGATCCAGGTTCTGACACAGGCAAGAGAGCATATTATCAGAAAAACATTTGACGCTGTCAAAGGTGCTCCACATGCTATTATCCATGTATATAATTCAACATCTGTTGCACAAAGAGAACAGGTATTTAAGAAAGATAAAGAGCAGGTAAAACAGATTGCAATTGACGGTGCAAAGCTTTTGAAAGAGTTAGCAGAAGAAACAGATGGAAACTTTACATTCCAGTACAGTCCGGAAAGTTTTCAGGGAACAGAAGTTGACTATGCATTAGAAGTCTGCAACGCAGTCCTTGAGATCTGGCAGCCAACAGCTGATAACAAAGCGATCATCAACCTGCCTACAACAGTGGAAAATGCTATGCCTCATGTATTCGCAAGTCAGGTAGAGTATTTTAACAAGCATCTGCGCGACAGAGAGAATGTAATTCTTTCTCTGCATCCGCACAATGACAGAGGATCAGGAGTTTCAGATGCTGAGCTTGGAATCCTTGCCGGTGCTGATAAAATCGAAGGAACATTGTTCGGAAACGGAGAAAGAACAGGTAACGTAGATATTATTACACTTGCAATGAATATGTTTTCTCAGGGTGTGAATCCGGAACTTGATTTCTCTAATATGAGTGACATTTGTGAAATCTATGAACGCGTGACAAGAATGAAAGTTTCTCCGCGCCAGCCATATGCAGGAGATCTTGTATTTACAGCATTCTCCGGTTCACATCAGGATGCGATCGCGAAAGGTATGACCTGGAGAGAGGAGCATGACTGTCAGACATGGACTGTTCCATATCTCCCGATCGATCCACAGGATGTTGGCAGAAGATACGATTCCGATGTAATTCGTATTAACAGCCAGTCAGGAAAGGGTGGCGTAAACTATATCCTGAAGCAGAGCTTTGGAATCAGCTTACCGGAAAAGATGAGAGAAGAAGTCGGATATCTTGTAAAAGATGTTTCCGACAAGGCTCACGAAGAACTTACACCAGACAATGTATATCATATCTTTGAAGACCATTACATCAATGCGAAACCAATTTTCAGTGTTGATGAATGCCACTTTAAACAAGAAGATGGAATTGTCGCAGAAGCAACGATTCACCACAATGGAAGCAACCGCAAGATCACAGGTGTTGGAAACGGACGTCTGGATGCTGTCAGCAATGCGATCAAGCATTATTTTGATATCGAATTTGAACTTGCATTTTACGAGGAGCATTCTTTGACAAAAGGATCTTCTTCCAGAGCTGTTGCTTATGTCGGTGTTATTTCCAACAAGAAGCGTTACTGGGGTGTCGGAGTTGATGCCGATATTATCAAAGCATCTATTGAAGCACTCGTTGTTGCAGTGAATAAATTGGATAGCGTACAGAGATCCCAGACATGCAAGGATGAAAGATTATTAGATATTACAAATTATATTTACGCAAATTATAAAGAAGTTACATTGGACGATCTTGCTGAGAAGTTCTTCCTTTCAAAACCATATTTGTCAAAATATATTAAAGAAAAATCAGGAATGACATTCGGAGATATTCTGAAAGAAATCCGTATGAAAAAGGCAAGAGCAATGCTTAAGAGCAGCAGTGCAACTGTAGAAAGTATTGCAGAATCTGTGGGATATCAGAATGTAGAGCATTTTAACAGAACATTTAAAAAACTGTATAATATCACACCGGTACAGTATAGAAACAAACCTTGATCCCAATTCGAGTTTGACTAAATTTGAAAATGTAATCTTAAAACAAATCGCCTGACAGTTACCATAAATAGTAGCTGTCAGGCGATTACTGTTATGCAGATTCATTATTCTGCTAATTCTTCCCACAATTCATACAATTCTTCTAATCTTGCTTCATTTGCAGCGCGTTCTGTTGAAAGTTTCTGGCACTCAATAGAGTTCGAATAAACTTCCTCTTTCGTCAGTTCCTCGTCAATCTCTGTGTTGCGATCTTCAAGTTTTGCAATTTCTTCCTCTGTTTTCTTCAACTCATTTTTCCGTTTACGTTCACGTGCCTGCTGTTCCTTCTGTTCCTGCCAGCTTAATTTTGAATCCGAAGCAGGAGTGGATGCAGCAGAATTGCCTGAATTGGATACATTTTCTGCATTTGTTTCATTTCCAGAAGCATAAGCAAGTGTCAGTGCTTCTTTTTTCTCCAGATAATAATCGTAGTTTCCGATGTAATTAACAAATGTCTGATTCACCAGTTCAAGGATCCGGGAGGCGGTCTGATTGATAAAATAACGGTCATGGGATACATAAAGTATCGTTCCGCTGTAGTTATTTAATGCTTCTTCCAGAATTTCTTTGGAAGTAATATCCAGATGGTTGGTTGGCTCATCAAGGATTAGAAAATTTGCTTCCGAAAGCATAAGTTTGGCAAGTGATACGCGGCCTTTTTCTCCACCGCTTAACGTATGAATTTCTTTGAACACTTCATCTCCGGTAAACTGGAATGCAGCGAGTGTATTTCTGATCTGTGTATTGGTAAGATCAGGATAGTCATCAGAAATCTCATCAAAAATGGTCTTATCATCATGAAGTACGTGATGTTCCTGGTCGTAATAACCAATCGTCACTTTGGATCCAAGTGTGAATTCGCCCTGATCCGCTGCGATAACCTGATTAATGATCTTTAAAAGTGTTGTCTTTCCGGTTCCGTTATCACCAATCACAGCGACATGTTCGCCACGTTTGATTTCAAAACTGATATCACTGAAGAGAACCTGACTGTCAAATTGCTTTGAGAGATGTTCCACTGTAAGAACATCATTTCCGCTGATCTGCGATGGTTCCAGCGTAAAATGCATTTCTTTCGTACTGTCAACCGGTTTGTCCAATGGCGTAATCCTGTCAAGCATTTTCTCACGACTCTCTGCACGTTTGATTGATTTTTCACGATTGAAAGACTTTAATTTATCAATAACAGCCTGCTGATGTTTGATCTCACGCTGCTGATTCATGTATTCTTTCAGCTGTGCATCTCGGATCTGCTGTTTTTTCATTGCATAATCTTTATAATTTCCAAGGTACATGCGAACCTGTGCATTGTCAATCTCAACAACTTTTGTGACAACACGATTCAGGAAATAACGGTCATGGGAGACGATAAATACCGCTCCGGAATAATTGATCAGATATGTTTCCAGCCAGGCAATGGAATTCAGATCCAGGTGGTTTGTCGGCTCATCAAGCAGGAGGATATCCGGACTTGTAAGCAGTAATTTTCCGAGAGAAACACGGGTCTTCTGACCTCCTGAAAGTGTATCTGTCTGTTTATTAAAATCGTCTTCCGTAAACCCAAGTCCCTTTAATACACCTGTAATCTCACTTTCACAGGCATAACCGTTTCTTGCATCAAATTCAGACTGTAGACGATTGTAGGTCTCCAGGCGGCTCTGCAATTCCTCACCCTCCAGATGCTTCAGTTCATGTTCAATGGAACGAATCTGAGCTTCCATTGCAAAAATATCCGCCTTTGCACTTTTTACTTCCTCATAAATGGTATTTCCGGATTTTAAATCCTGACGCTGCGCAAGATAACCGAGTGTCTTTCCTTTCGCGAGAATAACATCTCCACCATCAAGAGGTTCTTCTCCGATGATCATCTTAAGGATTGTTGATTTCCCGGCGCCGTTCACACCGACAAGAGCAGCTTTCTCACGATCTTCAATATGAAAGGAGCCGTCTCGTACAATTTCGCGTTCCCCAAACGCTTTTTCTATATTGTGACATGCGAGTATCATATATTTTCACCTCGTTTTTTGACTTCTAACATTATCATTATATAGAAAAATGTCGAAAATACAAGGAAAATATATGGATTTTAAAGGTTTTTGCAAAACAAAAGTTTGACAGAACTTTAACTCTTTTATATAATAAAGAGTAGTTTAAGAGTGGAGGGCTAAAAATTGGAACAAAGAAAGATATCACGCGCAGTCATTTCCAGACTTCCGAGGTACTACAGATATCTGGGAGATCTGCTGGAGGCTGGCGTAGAGAGAATTTCATCCAGTGACTTGAGTAAGAAGATGCATGTAACGGCTTCACAGATACGTCAGGATCTGAATAATTTCGGTGGATTCGGCCAGCAGGGGTACGGATACAATGTGAAATATCTTTATACAGAGATTGGAAAGATCTTAGGATTGGATAGATGTCATAATTTTATTATCATTGGTGCCGGTAATTTAGGACAGGCACTGGCAAACTATGCTTCCTTCGAAAGAAGCGGATTTATTCTGAAAAGTCTTTTCGATGTGAATCCTCGACTGGAAGGCGTAACGATCAGGGGGATTCCTGTGCGTATGGTTGATGAACTGGAAGATTTTCTTAAGAATAATGACATTGAAATTGCTGCACTGACACTTCCAAAATCAAAAGCAATTGAAGTGGCTGATATTCTGGTAGATAACGGTGTGAAGGGAATTTGGAATTTTGCACATACAGACCTTTCCCTTCCAAAGGATGTGGTCGTTGAGAACGTACATTTATCTGACACACTGATGAAGTTATCTTACAACCTTTGTCAGCAGGATAAAGAATAGAATCTAGCAAAGCTGCAAGGATGCTGTGGGACCAACTGACAAAAGGAGGTTTCGCAGCATCTGTTCATGTTAAAAGGAATTAATAATGTTAGAAAGGTCAGGCGATAAGCATGAGATATCTTCCAAATGGGAAGCAGATGAGTGAAGCTGATGCACACACAATTCATGAAATTGGGATTCCATCCCTTGTACTTATGGAACGTGCAGCACTTCAGATTGTCGAGACAATGCATAAGAAAAATATTTCCACAGAAAAAAGTCTGATTGTTTGTGGAAGCGGCAACAATGGTGGCGACGGATTTGCAGTAGCAAGGCTCTTAACCGAACAGGGAAAGCATGCAGATGTACTATTTGCAGGGAAAGAAGCTTCTTTAAGTGAAGAATGTCGATGTCAGAAACAGATTGTAGAAAATATGGGGATTTCTGTATTCACAGAATTCCCGGATGAAGAATATACTGTAATAATTGATGCTGTATTTGGTGTTGGACTCTGCCGTGAAATCACAGAACATTATAAAGATGTGATTGACTGGATGAATCTTCAGGATGCAGAAAAAGTTGCTGTTGATATTCCATCCGGAATCTGTGCTGCAACAGGAAAGATTCTTGGGACAGCATTTCGAGCCGACCTTACAGTATGTATGGCATGTGTAAAATTAGGCTGTGAGCTTTTCCCTGGCAAGTCGTATGCAGGAGAGAGCATTCCGGTTGCGATTGGAATTGATCCGAAATATTTTTCGAATCGCCTGGATGTTTGTTATACCTTTGACAAAAATGATCTTGAAAAACTTCTTCCTTCGAGAATGATGAATTCGCACAAGGGAAGTTATGGAAAAGTTCTTATGATCACCGGAAGTCCCGGGATGGCTGGTGCTGCATTTCTTTCTGCCTGTGCTGCCTATACAGTTGGTGCCGGTCTAGTACAGATTTATACAGCAAGTGAAAACCGTCTGGCACTGCAGGAACTTCTTCCGGAGGCAATCATATCCTGCTATGATTCTTATGATGACAGTCAACTGTCTCATCTTCTTGACTGGGCTGATGTGGTTTGTATTGGCTGTGGACTTGGAATGGGACAGATTTCCGAAAAGATATTGAAAAATGTATTGAAAAATGTATCTTGTCCATGTGTCATAGATGCCGATGGACTTAATTTACTGAGCAGGAATATAGAGTTATTAAATCAATGTTGTGCACCTGTGATTTTAACTCCACATATGAAAGAAATGTCAAGGCTGACCGGATGGAGTATTGATACGATCATGGAAGATCGCTTCCAGGCACTTGATCAGATCATAAAACAATCCGGACCGGATACAAAATCATCCATAATCTGTGTGTTAAAAGACAGTCGTACTGTTGTCGCACAGACAAATCGGCAGAGATTTGTAAATCTCGCTGGTAATAACTCTATGGCAAAAGGTGGTTCCGGAGACGTTCTCGCCGGAACGATTGCAGGACTTCTTGCACAGCATATGGCACCATTTGAAGCCACTACTGTGGGAGTTTTCCTACATGCCTGTGGTGGAGATGAAGCGAAAAAGAGCAAAGGAAGTTACAGCGTATTAGCCAGAGACCTAATTCAGGGCATGGCCGATGCAATGAAGAATGCAAAGGAGTGCAGATAAATTATGAAACAGTATAACAGAGTATGTGCCCGGATCAATCTGGACGCAATTGCATATAATATGGAACAGATGAAAAATCGCATTGGTCAGGAGGGACGTTTAATAGCTGTTATCAAGACGGATGCATACGGACACGGAGCAGTTCCTCTTGCGGAAATGTTTGAGGAAACGCCTTATATCTGGGGTTACGCTGTAGCATGCATGGGAGAAGCAAGAACTTTAAGAGCACATGGAATCAAGAAACCAATCTTGATTCTTGGCTGTGTTTTTCCTGATGAGTATGAAGAAATGGTTGAAAAAGAAATCCGTGCAGCAGTTTATACAGAAGAGATGGCCAAGGGAATGGCTGATGCTGCCGTAAGGTCAGGAAAGACCGCATTTCTTCACATAAAAATCGATACAGGAATGGGACGAATTGGATTCAAAGTAAGCAAAGAGAGTGTTGAGACAATTTCCAGAATCAGCAAACTTCCTAATATTAAAATGGAAGGAATGTTCACACACTTTGCAAAGGCAGATGAATTTGACAAGTCTTATACATTTACCCAACATGAAAAATTCCTCTGGATGAAAGAACAGTTAGAAAAAAATGGAGTCCAGATCTCCTATTATGATTGTGATAACAGTGCCGGAATTATTGATTTTCCAGATATGAAGCATGATCTTGCCAGAGCCGGAATCTCTATTTATGGAATGTATCCGTCAGATGAAGTGAAAAAAGATGCTGTTGACCTGAAACCGGCACTGGAATTAATCAGCCATATCAGCTTTGTAAAGGATGTGGAAAAAGGAACTTCCATCAGTTACGGTGGAACTTTCGTCGCGCCAAAGAAGATGCGGATCGCTACGATTCCTGTCGGATACGGTGACGGATATCCGCGTTCCCTTTCAAATAAAGGCTATGTTCTTATCCATGGAAAACGTGCAGATATTGTAGGAAGAGTCTGCATGGATCAGTTTATGGTAGATGTAACAGAGATTCCGGAAGCAAAATTCATGGATCCGGTTACTTTGGTCGGAAAAGACAAGGATGCAATTATCCGTGTAGAAGATCTTTCTGATCTGAGTGGAAGATTCAATTACGAATTTGTCTGTGATCTGAGCAAGCGTGTTCCGAGAGAGTATTATAAAAACGGTACGATCGTAAAACAGATTGATTATTTCGAATAACCGGAATAATTGAAAGAATCTGGTTGATATGCATACATCCGATAAAACCGGAGATACTTTAGTATGTTCTTAGAAGAAAAACAAAAGGTTCTGAGAAGAATCAGAGAACAAATACGAAAAGTAACTGGAATATCGGAGTGTGAATGAATTGATAATTAAGCGGGGCGACATTTATTACGCAGATCTTAGTCCTGTCGTTGGTTCCGAACAAGGTGGAATCCGGCCGGTACTTATAATACAGAATAACATAGGCAACAGACATAGTCCAACCATCATCTGTGCCGCAATTACGTCGAAGATGAATAAGGCAAAATTGCCGACACATATTGAAATCTGTACAAATGATTATAATATTATGAAAAATTCAGTCATTCTGCTGGAACAGATCCGTACAATTGACAAGAAAAGACTGAGAGAATATGTCTGTCATATCGATCAGGAACGAATGAAAAAAATTGACCAAGCAATAAGAATCAGTCTGGATCTTACTACATAAATCCAACCAAATTCTTTACAGAACAAAAAAAGCGTGGTAAAATCATAAGGATAGTGCTTTACAGAACTTAGTGTGTATCTGTGAATGCAAATGAATTTATATAAAATACATTGATACAATAGAAAAGGAGAATCAGAATATGTCAGGACATTCTAAATTTGCGAATATCAAGCATAAGAAAGAAAAGAATGATGCAGCGAAAGGAAAGATTTTTACAAAGATCGGACGTGAACTTGCAATTGCTGTTAAGGAAGGTGGAAGTGCTGATCCGACAAACAACAGCAGACTTCGTGATGTTATTGCAAAAGCAAAAGCAAACAACATGCCGAATGATACAATCGAGAGAAATATCAAAAAAGCTGCCGGAGAAGGAACTGCTGATAACTATGAGCGTATTACATATGAAGGATATGGACCGAACGGAACCGCTATTATCGTTAAGACTCTTACAGATAACAAGAACCGTACAGCTTCCAATGTAAGAAATGCATTTACAAAGGGATGCGGAAACGTAGGAACACCTGGATGTGTATCTTTCATGTTCGATGAAAAAGGACAGATCATTATTGATAAAGAAGAGTGCGATATGGACTCTGATGATCTTATGATGACTGTACTTGATGCAGGTGCTGAAGACTTTAACGAAGAAGAAGACAGCTACGAAGTATTAACAGCACCGGAAGACTTCAGTGATGTTCGTCTGAAGATGGAAGAAGCCGGAATCCCTATGGTTTCTGCTGAAGTTACAATGATTCCACAGACATATGTTGATCTTACAAAAGAAGAAGATATTAAAAACATCCAGAAAACACTTGATCTTCTTGATGAAGATGATGATGTTCAGGACGTATACCATAACTGGAACGAATAATCAGTTATAAGAAATGGGGGACAATGATGAGTAATTACAAGATGGAAACTAAATGTGTACAGTCCGGTTACAATCCGGGAAACGGTGAACCACGTGTGCTCCCGATCATACAAAGCACAACATTCCGTTACACCAGCAGTGATCAGATGGGAAGACTTTTTGATCTTGAAGAGTCCGGATATTTTTATACAAGACTTCAGAATCCGACGAATGATGCAGTAGCAGCAAAGATCTGTGATATGGAGGGTGGAGTAGCAGCAATGCTGACTTCTTCCGGACAGGCAGCAAACTTTTATGCGATTATGAATATTGCTGAAGAAGGTGATCATATCGTATGCGCATCTGCCTTGTATGGCGGTACATACAATCTGTTTGCTCACACAATCCGTAAAATGGGTGTGAAAGCAACTTTCGTAGACCCAGACTGCACAGAGGAAGAACTGAATGCGGCATTTCAGGAGAATACGAAAGCTGTTTTTGGAGAGACGATTGCCAATCCGGCATTGACTGTTTTTGATTTTGAGAAATTTGCAAAAGCTGCACATGCACATCATGTTCCGTTAATCGTAGATAATACATTTGCAACACCGATTAACTGTCGTCCTTTTGAATGGGGTGCAGATATTGTTACTCATTCAACTACAAAATACATGGATGGACATGCAGCCTGTGTTGGCGGTGCAATCGTTGATAGCGGTAACTTTGACTGGGCTGCTTACGGAGACAAGTTTGCCGGACTTACAACACCGGATGAGACTTATCACGGAATTGTATACACAGAAAAGTTTGGTAAAGCTGCTTATATAACAAAAGCAACATCACAGCTGATGAGAGATCTTGGATCGATCCAGTCTCCACAGAATGCATTTCTTCTGAACCTTGGACTCGAGAGTCTTCATTTGAGAATGCCAAGACATTGTGAGAACGCTGTAAAGATGGCTCAGTATCTCCAGGGACATGAGAAAGTAGCATGGGTTAACTGTCCGTCACTTCCGGGAAGTAAAGATTATGACCTCGTTCAGAAATATATGCCGGATGGAACATGCGGTGTTATTACTTTTGGATTAAAGGGCGGAAGAGAAGCAGCAGTTAAGATGATGGACAAACTGAAACTGGTTGCGATTGTAACTCATGTAGCAGACGCAAGAAGCTGCGTACTTCATCCTGCAAGTCATACACACAGACAGATGAATGAGCAGGAACTGTTGGAAGCAGGTGTACAGCCAGATCTGATTCGTTTCAGTCTTGGAATTGAGAATATTGAAGATCTGATTGCCGATGTAGAACAGGCACTGGAAGATTAATATAAATAACATATGATTCAGGAGGTATGGATTCCCATGATTTTGTATCCATATCTCCTGTTTTTTGTATCCGAATTGCAGGTTTTAAACAGTAATTAGCTCTTTTGCTTAAATTGTGGAGATTGATATGCGGAATTGGATACAATACATATTTCCCCGTATTCTGTGCATTCTAGTAATAGTATTTATTTACTTTCAACAGGAGGCATATTTATATGAGCGAGGAAAAAAAGCAAAAATCAGATGAAATCAAAGAATTTGGTGCGTTAATGTTAAATGAAAATAAAAAGAATTACAAAATTCGTCTTCTGACAATTATAGGTGAAATTGAAGGACATGAAACAGTATCAAATAATACCAAAGCAACAAAGTACGAACATTTACTTCCACAACTGGCTGAAGCTGAAGAAAGCGATGAAGTAGAGGGGGTTCTTATTTTATTAAATACACTGGGTGGAGATGTGGAAGCTGGACTTGCAATTGCGGAAATGATAGCTTCTTTGGGAAAACCAACCGTTTCTCTTGTCCTTGGTGGAAGTCATTCTATTGGCGGTCCTCTTGCTGTTTCTGCAGATTATTCCTTTATTGTACCGACAGGAACCATGGTTGTTCATCCGGTTCGTTCAAACGGTACTTTTATCGGTGTGACACAGAGTCTGAGAAATATGGAACGTACACAGGACAGAATTGCCAGATTTATTGCTGCACACTCTAAAATCACAGAAAAACGTCTTGTTGATCTGATGTTGAACCCTACGCAGCTTGTAAAAGATGTAGGAACACTGTTAGAAGGAGAAGAAGCTGTAAGAGAAGGGATCATCGACGAAGTCGGAGGCATTCACCAGGCATTTAAAAAACTCTATGAATTGATTGATGAAAAACGGGAAAAACCTTCGGAAATGTAAATATAGAACAAAAAAATGGCATCTGATCAAAGAAATTTTGTAATGACATGAATTTTAATTGATGTTATACTTGAAATAGTATGTATTCAATCTATCGTTTGATTGAATCAGTACAATGGTATAATAATTAAGGGGGAATCAGATGGCTGCAAAATCTACAAACACGAAAAAAAGTTCTACGAACAACACAGCGAAAGCAGCAAAAAATGCAACAACTAAGAAAACATCGACAGCAAAAAAAGCTTCTGCCTCCACAAAGAAAAGTTCTGGCAGTAAGACAAAAAGAACTTCAAATCATATAAATACAGCACAAAGTCAGGAAATCCGTTCAGAGATTCTTCTATTGGGTTCCCTTGCCATCTGCATCCTTCTTATCCTGAGTAATTTTGGTATGGGTGGCATAGCGGGAGGAGCAATTTCTTCTGTAGGATTTGGACTTGTAGGAGCAATGGCATATTTATTTCCATTTGTTTTTTTCGGAGCAGTTGCTTTTTATATTTCCAATAAAGGAAATCCTCATGCTTACATAAAAGTAGGTGCCGCAATTGTTCTGGTCATTCTCCTTTGTGGAATTTTAGAATTGATGTTTCATCCATATACTGCCGGGACATCTGTTTTATCTTACTACAAAGATTCCAGTGCTGATAAAAATGCGGGTGGATTACTTGGCGGAATTCTGATCAGTATTTTATGTCCACTGATTGGAGAAGCAGGTACTTATGTTATTTTGATCATTTTCTCAATCATTTGTATCATTCTGGTAACAGAACGTTCTTTATTAGCTCCACTTGGAAGACATGGAAAGAAAGCTTACCAGGAAGTGAAACGGAAACATCAGGAAACTGCTGAGATCCGTACACTGGAGCGGGATGCCCGCAAAGAGGCACTTGCGTTGAAGCAAAGAGAAAAAGTCGAAACTTCACAGGCAGATGCATCTTCTCCAAGTGAGAAAAAGAAACGCACAAAGCGGACAGACCTTAAAGCATCAGGTATTACGTTCGCCACAACGCTTCTTTCAGAGGAAGAATCACCTGTTGGTGGCTTTGGGCGGACTCCAAAATCACCTGAAATGACAGAACTTGTCCCGGAGAAAGAGCCGGATTCAAAAGATCTGACGGATTCCTTTGAAGATCATTTTGTCATTAACAGAGCAGAACCGGCAATGGATGTACAGGAAGAGATTCCGTTTGACGATGCACTGCACCTTGAACCGGTACAGACATCCGCTTCCCGACAAGAAAACGAGATGAGTTCTGAACATGATCCGGCTGCGGACCCTATGATTGAAAATAGCCCGGAGATAAAACAGGAGCATTCCAGAAAAAGCAGCAAAAAAGACGCGCAGGCGGTTGCCGCAGAGACAGCCAGTGTAGAACAGACCATACGGGAACAGGAGCAAAAACCACGGCCGGTTTATCATACACCTCCGCTGAATCTGTTAAAGAAGGGGAAGAAAGGCGGCGGTGATTCGGATGAACACCTTCGTGCCACGGCTTTAAAACTGGAACAGACACTACAGAATTTTGGAGTTGGAGTACATGTAACAAACGCAAGCTGTGGTCCATCTGTTACAAGATATGAACTTCAACCGGAACAGGGCGTAAAAGTAAGCCGGATTGTTGGACTTGCAGATGATATCAAGCTAAATCTTGCAGTTGCAGATCTGAGAATTGAAGCTCCAATCCCTGGTAAAGCCGCGGTCGGTATCGAAGTTCCGAACAGTGAAAATACAGCGGTTATGCTGGGAGATCTGCTGGAGTCAAAAGAGTTCAAAAACAGTAAATCGCCAATTTCATTTGCAGTTGGTAAAGATATTGCCGGAAAGGTTGTTGTGACTGACATTGCCAAGATGCCGCATCTTCTTGTTGCAGGTGCAACGGGATCCGGTAAATCTGTCTGCATCAACACTCTGATCATGAGTGTTATTTATAAGGCAGATCCTGATGATGTTAAACTGATCCTTGTCGATCCAAAAGTTGTGGAACTAAGTGTATATAACGGAATTCCACATCTGATGATTCCGGTTGTCACAGATATGAAGAAGGCGGCAGGTGCTTTGAACTGGGCAGTTGCTGAGATGGAAAAGCGTTACAAACTTTTTGCACAGTACAATGTACGTGATTTAAAGGGCTTTAATGAAAAGGTCAAACATGGGGAAACCGGACCGGAGATTCAGAAAAAGCTTCCTCAGATTGTAATTATCATTGACGAGCTTGCTGATCTTATGATGGTTGCTCCGGGAGAAGTAGAAGGTGCTATCTGTCGTCTGGCACAGTTGGCCAGAGCAGCGGGACTTCATTTGATTCTTGCAACACAGAGACCATCTGTAAATGTTATTACCGGATTGATCAAAGCAAACATGCCTTCCCGAATTGCTTTTTCTGTATCATCAGGTGTCGATTCAAGGACAATTATCGACATGAATGGTGCCGAAAAGCTCCTGGGAAAGGGAGACATGCTCTTTTATCCATCCGGATATCCAAAACCTGTCAGGGTGCAGGGATCTTTCGTCTCGGACGAAGAAGTTCAAAAAGTTGTTGATTATTTGATTGACAAGAACGGAAATACCTCGTACAGTAATGAACTAGAAGAACAGATTTCGAGCAGCGCAGATCTTCCGGGGCAGGGGATGCTTCCGGGACAACAGGACAGCGAGAACAGCAGGGATGTCTATTTTGCAGATGCAGGGAATCTGATCATCGACAAGGAAAAAGCATCGATTGGTATGCTTCAGAGGATGTTCAAGATTGGTTTCAACCGTGCTGCCAGAATTATGGATCAGCTATGTGAAGCCGGTGTTGTAGGTCCGGAGGAAGGAACAAAACCAAGAAAAGTGCTTATGACAAAAGAAGAATTTGCAGAATATATGCAGAATCAGACTTCGTAAAATCTAAAAACACCAAAAGTGATACAAAGGAGAGGGAAAGATGAAAACAGATATTCAGATTGCACAGGAAGCAGAAATGAAACACATCAAAGAGGTAGCGGTACAGGCCGGTATTTCAGAAGATGAACTTGAATTTTATGGAAAATATAAGGCAAAACTTTCCGATGAACTCTGGAACAGAATCAAAGATAACGAGGATGGAAAGCTTGTACTTGTAACAGCAATCAATCCTACTCCGGCCGGAGAGGGTAAGACTACAATATCTGTAGGTCTCGGACAGGCATTTGCAAAACTTGGAAAAAAAGCAATGATCGCACTTCGCGAGCCATCTCTCGGGCCATGTTTCGGAATCAAAGGTGGAGCAGCCGGTGGCGGATATGCCCAGGTCGTTCCTATGGAAGATCTGAACCTGCATTTTACAGGAGATTTTCATGCGATCACTTCAGCAAACAACCTTCTTGCAGCAATGCTCGATAATCATATCCAGCAGGGAAATACACTTGGTATTGATCCAAGACAGGTTGTATGGAAACGTTGTGTCGATATGAATGATCGTGTTCTCAGAAATATTGTTGTCGGACTTGGACGCAAAACAGACGGTATGGTCCGTGAAGATCATTTTGTCATTACAGTGGCATCTGAGATCATGGCAATCCTCTGTCTGGCAGATGATCTTGCTGATCTTAAGCGCAGACTTGGAAGAATCATTGTTGCTTACAATTTCAAAGGAGAACCTGTTACAGCAGATGATCTTCAGGCAACAGGCGCTATGGCTGCACTTCTGAAAGATGCGATCAAGCCAAACCTGATCCAGACACTTGAGCATACACCGGCATTAGTACATGGTGGTCCATTTGCAAACATTGCACATGGCTGCAATAGTGTACGTGCAACAAAGATGGCTCTGAAGTTAAGTGACATCACTGTCACAGAAGCCGGATTTGGTGCAGATCTTGGCGCTGAGAAATTCTTTGATATCAAATGCCGTATGGCAGGTCTGAAACCAGACGCAGTAGTTTTAGTTGCAACAGTACGTGCATTAAAGTATAACGGTGGCGTTGCGAAGGCTGACCTTGCAGAAGAGAACCTGGATGCCCTTGCAAAAGGTATTGTAAATCTTGAGAAACATATTGAAAATATTCAGAAATACGGTGTACCGGTAATCGTTACACTGAATTCATTTGTAACAGATACGGATGCTGAAAATGCATTTATTGAAAAATTCTGTCGTGAACGCGGATGCGAGTTTGCCCTCTCAGAAGTGTGGGAGAAAGGCGGAGAAGGCGGTGTAGATCTTGCGCAGAAGGTTCTTGAGACACTTGAGACAAAAGAAAGTGATTTCCATACGCTTTATAATGATGAGCTTTCTCTGAAAGACAAGATCCGTACAATCGCACAGGAGATTTACGGCGCACATGATGTTGTATATGAACCTGCAGCTGAGAAACAGCTCGCCAAGATTGAATCTATGGGATTTGGTTCTTTCCCGATCTGTATGGCAAAGAATCAGTATTCTCTTTCAGATGACGCTACAAAGCTTGGAAGACCTGAAAACTTTGATATTCATATCCGCGAGGTATATGTAAGTGCAGGAGCCGGTTTTGTTGTCGCACTGACGGGCGCTGTTATGACAATGCCTGGGCTTCCAAAAGTTCCTGCTGCAAACGGAATCGACGTTACAGATGACGGAAAGATCACTGGACTTTTCTAAAGTTTTTTATGATTGACTGCCGGTCATAGTATTTTTTGACCGGCAATGCCAATTGTTTTCATGGAGTTAGATAATTAATTAAGGAGATACACATGGCACAGTTGATAGATGGTAAATTAATCTCTCAGCAGATTAAAGATGAGTTGAAAGAAGAAGTAGCACAGTTTAAGGCAGAAGGCATTGATATTTGCCTTGCTGTTATTCAAGTGGGAAGTGATCCGGCTTCTTCTGTATATGTCAGAAACAAGAAAAAGGCATGCGCCTATATCGGGGTAGAATCCAGATCATATGAACTTCCGGAAGAGACTTCGGAAGAAGAACTGATCAAGTTAGTAGAAGAGTTAAATGCAGATGAAAGCGTAAACGGAATTCTTGTACAGCTTCCGGTACCGGATCATATTGATGAAGATAAAATCATCCGTACGATTTCACCGGATAAGGATGTAGATGGATTCCATCCTGTAAGTGTTGGAAGACTCTGGATCGGAGAAAAAGGATTTTTATCCTGTACTCCGGCCGGAATCATTCAGCTTTTGAAAAGATCCAATATTTCGATTGAAGGAAAAGAATGTGTGATCATTGGACGAAGCAATATCGTCGGTAAACCAATGGCAGCCCTTTTGCTTCGTGAAAATGGAACTGTAACCGTTGCACATTCCCGAACAAAAGATCTTAAAGAAGTAGCAAAACGAGCAGATATCCTGATTGTTGCAATTGGAAAAGAGCGTTTTATCACATCTGAATATATCAAAGAGGGAGCTGTTGTCATCGATGTAGGAATGCATCGTGATGAAGCGAACCATCTTTGCGGAGATGTTGATTTTGCGGATGTTGAACCTCATTCTTCTGCAATCACGCCGGTACCGGGTGGTGTTGGTCCAATGACAATTGCGATGCTGATGAATAATTGTGTTGAAACAGTTCGTAAGTAGGAGGAACTTGTAAATGAGGTGTACACATTGCGGAGCAAATATACCAGACGATCAGTTGATTTGTCCCGTATGCGGTGCTGAAGTACAGATTGTACCAGATTATAACCCTCTGGAAGACGTACTCGCACGCGAAGTGAAAGGCTCAGTAGCCGGGGCTACACGTCAGATCCAGGCAGATGTAGTCCGAAGACAGAATGTGAGCCAAAACCAACAGAACAGAAATCGGCAAAATCAACGATCGAATCCTAATTCCACACGCGTCTTAAGCCAGGCGGAACTGGATAAAGTAAGAGAAGAGCGAAGAGAGCAGCTACGGCGCCAGAGAGCGCAAAGACAACGTCAGAAAACAGATGCAAAGCGTTATCAGGATGCACGTCAGTCAACAGAGAATCTGCGCCGGACATCTACTGAAAGCAGACGCCTGCAGCAGATCAAAAAACAAGAAGCTGCCAGAAAAAAACGCCAGAAATTACTTACGGTTTTTTTCCTACTCATTCTTCTGGTTGGTGTCGGAATTTATATCGGATATCAGAATTCCTATACAGGCATGATCAAAAAAGGGAATGCCGCACTGCAGAATAGTAACTATACTTCTGCAGAGAATTATTTTAACAGAGCAATTATAAAGGATAAATCAAAGGCAGAGGCTTATACCGGACTTGCTAATATCTATGTTGCCCAGGATGATCTGGACAGTGCAGAGAGCGTCTATCTCAACGCACTGGAGACACAACCGTCGAATGTAAATCTCTATAAAGCTGCAGTAAAATTCTATGAGAAAACAGAACAGCCGAATAAGATTTCTGATCTCCTGCAGGATTGTGAAGATAAGAATGTATTATCTGCTATGAATGATTATGTTTCATCTGCTCCTGAATTCAGTTTGAAAGAAGGAACCTATGATGAAGTACAGCAGGTAACATTAACATCTGCTACAGGCGGAACGATTTATTATACAACAGATGGTTCTGATCCGACGGAGTCAAGTACAGAATACAAAGAAGCTGTTTTGCTTCAGTCCGAAGGTGACACAGAGATCCGTGCAATTGCTGTTAATAAAAAGGGAATACCAAGTGCTGTTTCCAGTGCGAAATATTCCATTGAATTTCCACTTGTAGACGCTCCGGCAGTTTCTCCATCAACCGGACAATATAGTACAGCCACTCAGATCACGATTACGGTACCGGATGGATATACGGCATACTACACGATGGACGGTTCAACTCCAACCGCATCCTCTGAGAAATATACTGACCCGATTGATATGCCAGAAAATTCACAAACAACTTTTTCAGCAATTCTCGTGAACGATAAAAATGGAAAAGCAACGGAAGTAACAACACGAAACTATATTACTACATATTAAGTAAACTGTGTAAAGTAACTAGAAAGTAACCTTGATTTTGGAAAATGTTATGTAAATTTTCCAAAATAGGGTTGCTTTTTTTCGTATACAGAGTTATAATAATATCTGTTAAAAAAATAACAATACTACATAAAAAAGGAGAGATTTGTTATGAGTAGATTTTGCTTACCAAGAGACATTTATCATGGAAAAGGATGTCTGGAAGAACTGAAGAACCTGAAAGGAAAGAAAGCCATTCTTGTAGTTGGTGGCGGTTCTATGAAACGTCAGGGATTCCTGGATAAAGCAGTTAATTATCTGAAAGAAGGCGGAATGGAAGTTCAGCTGTTTGAAGGTGTTGAGCCAGATCCGTCAGTTGAGACTGTTATGAAAGGTGCAGAAGCAATGCGTGCTTTCGAGCCGGATTGGATCGTTGCTATGGGTGGTGGATCACCAATCGATGCAGCGAAAGCTATGTGGGCATTCTATGAGTACCCGGAGATCTCCTTTGAAGACCTGATCACACCATTCAGCTTCCCGGAACTGAGACAGAAAGCTAAATTTGCAGCAATTCCTACAACTTCAGGAACAGCTACAGAGGTTACAGCATTCTCAGTTATCACAAACTATCAGACTGGTGTGAAATATCCACTGGCTGACTTCAACATCACACCGGATGTTGCAATCGTTGATCCTGACCTTGTTGCAGGACTCCCGATTAAACAGGTTGCATATACAGGTATGGATGCTCTTACACATGCAATTGAAGCATATGTATCCACACTGAACGGACCTTTCACAGATCCACTTGCACTGCAGGCAATTGAGATGGTTCTTGATTATCTGCCAGGATCTTACAAATGTGATATGGTTGCAAGAGAGCAGATGCATTATGCACAGTGCCTTGCAGGAATGGCATTCTCTAATGCATTACTTGGTATCGTTCATTCAATGGCTCACAAAACAGGTGCTGCATTCTCTACAGGACATATTCCGCACGGATGTGCTAACGCAATTTACCTTCCATACGTTATCAAATACAACGCCAAAGACGCTGTAGCTGCAAAACGTTATGCTGAAATCGCACGCAGAATGGGACTTGCCGGAACATCTGAGCAGGCTCTGATCAACAGCCTTGTTGAGAAGATTGATGAGTTCAATGTAAGACTGAACATTCCTAAGACTCTGAAAGACTTCGGAATCAATGAAGAAGAATTCAAAGAAAAAGTTGACAAGATTGCAGAACTGGCTGTAGGAGATGCCTGTACAGGATCCAACCCACGTGCAATCGATCCGGCTGCTATGGCTAAACTTCTTACATGTACATACTACGGAACAGAAGTTGATTTCTAAAATCAAAAATTAATAAAGGTTTCGGTGTTCTTATAAAATAAGATAACGCTGTAAACTTGTCTTAAACAATACGGGTAGATGCATGAAATTGTGTATCTGCCCGTATGTTTTACTTGAATTCATAGCTGAAGTGTCGTATTATTAACAAAGAGCGAGTTGTTATTGTTTACACAATGTTTGAAGACAATAACGTCGATTTATTTACAAGGAGGAGAAACATGTATAAGATATTAAAAGCTGAAAAACTGGCTGATAAGATTTATCTGATGAATGTTCATGCACCACGTGTAGCAAGTCACTGTCAGCCTGGTCAGTTTGTCATCGTTAAAATGGACGAGAAAGGCGAACGTATTCCGCTAACAATCTGTGATTATGACAGAGAAGCAGGAACAATCACAATCGTTTTCCAGGAAGTTGGAGCTTCTACAGTGAAAATGGGGGAACTTAAAGCAGGAGACAGTTTCCGTGACTTTACAGGTCCGCTTGGATGCGCTTCTGAGTTTGTTCATGAAGACCTTGAGTCCCTTAAGAATAAGAAGATGCTGTTTGTAGCCGGTGGAGTTGGGGCTGCTCCGGTTTACCCACAGGTAAAATGGTTGAAAGCACACGGAATCGATGCTGATGTTATCGTTGGTGCTAAGACAAAAGATATGCTGATCCTTGAAGATCAGATGGAAGCTGTTGCAGGTAATTACTACCCATGTACAGATGACGGTTCCTACGGACACGCCGGAATGGTTACAACTATGGTAGAAGAACTTGTAAACAACGGAAATAAATACGATGTCTGCGTTGCGATCGGACCGATGATTATGATGAAATTCGTCTGTCTCTTAACAAAGAAACTTGAGATTCCAACTATCGTCAGCATGAACCCGATCATGGTAGACGGAACAGGTATGTGTGGTGCCTGCCGTCTTCAGGTTGGAGATGAGATTAAATTTGCATGCGTTGACGGACCAGAGTTCGACGGACACCTTGTTGACTTTGATCAGGCAATGAAGAGAAGCCAGATGTACAAATCTGAAGAAGGACGCGCAATGTTGAAGCTTCAGGAAGGCGATACACATCACGGCGGATGCGGACATTGTGGAGGTGACGAATAATGGCTGATATGATGAAAAAAGTACCTGTAAGAGAGCAGGATCCAAAAGTACGTGCAACAAACTTTGAAGAAGTTTGTCTCGGTTATAACAAAGAAGAAGCAATGGAAGAGGCTACAAGATGCCTTAACTGTAAGAATGCAAAATGTATCCAGGGTTGTCCTGTATCCATCAACATTCCGGCATTTATCCATCAGGTAAAAGAAGGAAACATTGAAGAAGCTTACAAGATCATTGGTAAATCCAGTGCACTTCCGGCTATCTGTGGACGTGTTTGCCCACAGGAATCCCAGTGTGAGGGAAAATGTATCCGTGGAATTAAAGGCGAACCTGTTTCTATCGGAAAACTGGAGCGTTTCGTTGCTGATTATGCACTTGAGAACGATATCAAACCAGAAGGCGCTGAGACTATGAACGGTCACAAAGTAGCCGTTATCGGTTCTGGCCCGTCCGGACTTACATGTGCCGGAGACCTTGCAAAACTCGGATATGATGTAACAGTATTTGAAGCTCTGCATGAACTCGGTGGAGTACTTGTATATGGTATTCCTGAGTTCCGTCTTCCAAAACAGAAAGTCGTTGCAAAAGAGATCGAGAAAGTAAAAGAGCTCGGTGTTAAATTCGAGACAAACGTTGTTATCGGTAAATCCACAACAATCGATCAGCTGATGGAAGAAGAAGGATTCGAGGCAGTATTCATCGGATCCGGTGCCGGACTTCCAATGTTCATGGGAATTCCGGGAGAGAATGCAAACGAAGTATTCTCCGCAAATGAATACCTGACAAGAAGTAACCTGATGAAAGCTTTCCGTGAGGATTACGATACACCGATCGCTGCCGGTAAGAAAGTAGCTGTTGTTGGTGGTGGTAACGTAGCTATGGATGCTGCAAGAACAGCTCTTCGTCTTGGCGCAGAAGTTCATGTAGTATACAGAAGAAGTGAAGCAGAGCTTCCTGCAAGAGCTGAAGAAGTTCATCACGCAAAAGAAGAAGGAATCATCTTCGATCTTCTTACTAATCCGAAGAAGATCAACGTTGACGAGAACGGTAATATCACAAGCATGACAGTGATCAAGATGGAACTTGGCGAACCAGATGCATCCGGAAGAAGACGTCCGGTTGAGATTGAGGGTTCTGAGTACGACATCGAAGTTGATACAGTTATCATGTCTCTTGGTACATCACCAAACCCGCTGATCTCTTCTACAACAAAGGGACTTGAGACAAACCGCAGAAAATGTATCGTTGCAGAGGAAGAGAATGGACAGACATCTAAAGAAGGTGTATTCGCCGGTGGAGATGCTGTTACAGGAGCTGCTACAGTTATCCTTGCTATGGGAGCTGGTAAAGCAGGTGCCAAAGGTATCGATGAATATCTGAGAAATAAATAATAGAAGGAAGATTGTACCTAGGAGCGTAAGCTTCTTTGAGAAAATCAGAATTTGAAAACAGAATATCCTGACAGGATACAGAAAACTCTGTGCTTGTCAGGATATTTTTAATATACTAAAAATGAATTTGTCGTGTTATAATTTGAGGCAGACAGCGGAAAAGTTTTTGTGACGTACAGCAATTTTGCTCAAATTAGATGACAACCTGTTCGAAGATATGGTAAAATAATAAACCAAATATTTGCAAATTTCAATAAACCTAAGAAGCAAAAATCTATTTTGGGGGAAATATAAAACATATGACGAATTATAACAGCAATGACAATCGATTTGATGGAAGATGCTTCCTTAAAGATGTTGAGATAAAGTTACAAAAACGACTGGAAGAAATAGGGCAGTCTCTCTCTGATGGACAGAAAGAGATTGATAACATGCAGGAATATTACTGGGAAAATTATACGGAGATGGATGAATATGGTTACGAAGATTATGATAATCAGCAGGCACTTCTGCATCAGGTCAACGCTAATAATGAGAAGCTGCAATTAAAACATAGATTTGAGAAAATGTTAGATGCACCTTTTTTCGGACGTGTCGATTTTATGTATGATGGAGATGACGAACCAGAACCGTTTTATATCGGGATTGCAAATTTTGCCGAAAAAACAGGCATGCAGCCTCTGATCTACGACTGGAGAGCTCCGGTCAGCAGTTTGTTTTATGATTATGATAAAGGCCCTGCAAGCTATGAGGCTCCTGCCGGAAGACTGGATGGAGAGATTCTTTCAAAATGGCAGTTTAAGATTCAGAATGGAGAACTTGTCTATGCCTTTGAAAGTGATACAAAGATCGATGACGATATTCTGAAAAAAGAACTTGGAACAAACAGTGATGTAAAATTAAAAAATATCGTCCGCACGATCCAGAAAGAACAGAATGCAATTATCCGAAATACGAAAGATCGAATCCTTGTAATCCAGGGAGCTGCCGGAAGTGGAAAAACTTCGATTGCTTTACACCGAATTGCATATCTTTTATATCATGAACGCGACACTCTGAAATCATCCAACATACTGATTCTTTCACCGAACAGCGTATTTGCAGATTATATCTCACATATTCTTCCAGAATTAGGAGAAGAGAATATCCGTGAGATGAGTTTTGATCTCTACGCCTACAAAGAGCTTCGAAAAGGTGTCGCAGCAGACTGTGAGGATCGTTATGATCAGTTGGAACGTCGGATGAAGTTTCCGGATGAATCAGCTCAGAATCGTTTTGACTGGAAACAATCCAAAGATTTTATTGGTGAAATAGAAGGTTTCCTTGCGATTCTGGAAGATCGTCTGATGGAATTCAAAGAAATTGAGTTCCGTGGAATGACATTGACAGAAGAAGACTTGATCCAATTGTTCTATTATAAATTCACAGAGACTCCGTTATTGAAACGTATGGATGCTGTAAAAGACTATTTTATCGATTCCTGGGAAACTCTGAAAGGCAGAAATATTTCAGAGGATGATCAGGAGATGCTTCAGATGAAGTTCGACAAGATGTACACAACGAAAGATATTTACACCATTTATAATTGGATGCTCGATGACTGTGGTTGTGATCTGTTGCCGGAAGTTCCGTACGAAAAACGAAAGCTCCCTTATGAAGATGTATTTCCTATGCTCTATCTGAAATATCGTCTTTCCGGTGGGAATTCAACTCATAAGAACATTAAGCATCTTGTCATTGATGAAATGCAGGACTACACTTATCTGCAATACACCATCCTGGAATCCTTGTTTCATTGTAGAATGACTATTCTTGGAGACCGTGCACAGACACTGGATACAAAGCAACAGGATGTATTGAGATTTCTTCCCAAATTACTTGGACGTGAAATCCGAACGATTGAGATCAAAAAGAGTTACCGGAATACATTAGAAATTGCCCGGTATGCGGAAAAAGTCAGTGGAGTATCTGATCTTGAGTTACTGGACCGCCATGGAAAAGAAGTCGTAGAAAAGACATTTAACACAGATACGGAATTGCTTGATGAACTTGTCTGTCATTTAAAATGTCCGGGAGACTTTGAAACTGCTGCCCTGATCACAACAACAGAAGAAGAAGCTTTTGACTTAAGCCGTCTCCTGAAACTGCGTGGTATCAACGTATCTTATGTAGATCGTAACAGTTCCGCATTTAAGAAAGGACTTACAGTAACCACATTTTATCTTGCAAAAGGGCTGGAATTTGACCAGGTTTTCGCACTTCGCGGTGCAAAAGAAAATCCGCTTAAAAATCAGGCGGAATATATTTGCGCAACAAGAGCTCTTCACGAACTCTATGTTTACGAAATTGCTGACAGCTTATCAAAATAACAGTTAACAGTCATACACGATTAAAATTTATTCAGAAAGAACAGAAAAATGAAGATTACATTAATAACCGTAGGAAAGATAAAAGAAAAATATCTGCGAGATGCAATCGCAGAATACAGCAAGCGATTGAGCCGATACTGCAAACTGGAGATTATAGAAGTAGCTGATGAAAAGACACCTAACCATGCAAGTGATGTCGTGGAAAATATAATTCGCGATAAAGAAGCTGAACGCATTATGAAATATGTAAAAGAGGATACCTATGTGATCACTCTTGAGATTAACGGAAAGCTTCTTAGTTCTGAAGAACTTTCTGCAAAAATCAATCAACTTGGAATTCAGGGAACAAGCCATATCACATTTATCATTGGCGGATCCATTGGTTTGGGCAAAGAAGTGCTCGCAAGATCGAACTATGCATTAAGCTTTTCCAAGATGACCTTTCCACACCAGTTGATGCGGGTTATTCTGTTAGAGCAGATATACAGAAGTTATCGGATCATCAACGGTGAACCTTATCATAAATAGAGATCTGTCACAGAAAACAACTGGTATAGGACATCGTGATATATTCATATACTGATGACAAAGGATTTTTATATAAAAAACTTCAATGAACCGAGAGCAGATCAAAGAAAAGATGGTATCCGCAATGGATCTCCCAAAAGATGTGATTCAGAATGCTTCTGTTATAACCATTTTAGGACGAAATGAATTATGCATTGAAAATTATCGGGGCATTATTGAATACACCGATGCACTGATCCGTGTGCAGACGCGGGCAGGACAGATCCGGATCCAGGGAAAACGACTCCGGATTCAATACTACACAAATGATGAGATGAAAGTAACTGGAGCATTATCATCTTTAGAATTTACCGAGGGGAGGAATCCGGGGTGATTCATTGCCTGATCCGCTACTTGTCCGGTTATGTGAAGATTCAGATCAAAGGATACTCCCCAGAACGATTTCTGAATCTCTGCTGTTATCACCGCATCCGATTCTGGGGATTGACCCGTATCGGAACAAATTATGAATTATACTTGAGTTTATCTGATTTTCGAAAGATTCGTCCTTATGTCAGAAAAACACATACAAAAGTCATACTAAAAAAACGGTATGGCTTTCCTTTTTTTCTTTATCGCTACCGAAAAAGAAAACTATTCTTTATCAGCATCTTCCTATGCATTTATCTAATCGATTGTTACTCGCAATTTCTATGGGATATTCATTTTCAGGGAAATAAAAGATGGACCGACACGACCTTGACAACGTTTCTGAAAGAAGAGGGGATTTATCCTGGAATGCAAAAGAAAAATGTAGATTGTCAGGGGATTGTCAAAGCCCTTCGAAAGGAATATAATGATATCGTTTGGGCATCTGCTTCTCTTGATGGCAGCCGGTTAAAAATACAGATAAAAGAAAATGAAGATGCGCTTCCTATTATCTCATCTACTCAGACAGATAAGAGTAACAAGACAGATTCTTTACCTGCTGATCTTGTTGCTTCTACTGATGGAATCATTACAAATTTAATTACACGCACCGGCATTCCCCAGGTACATATCGGGGATTCTGTAACGAAAGGAACTTTACTTGTATCTGGACGGATTGACATCCTGGATGACAGTGGTGAAATTACCGGATATCAATATACGCATGCCGATGCAGATATTTTCGCTGATACACAGATTTCTTATCTGGATATAATTTCCTGTTATCATAATAAAAAAGTATATACAAAAGAAACAAAAAAGTCCGGATTTATTCAAATCGGCTCTGTCCGGTTAGAAACATGGAAGCCAAAAATGTCCGCTACTTCTGAAAAATTGTGTATAGCACATCAGTTAAAACTGGGAGAAAATTTTTCACTTCCGATTTTTTATGGGCATGAAACAATAAAAAAATACGGCTTCAAGAAAATAAAATATACAAAAAAAGAGATGCAGACAATTTTAAGCAGTCGATTTCGCTATTTTTGTAAAGATTTAGAGGAAAAGGGTATTCAAATTAATGAAAAAAATGTTAAGATATATATATCTGCCGAAAAGGCAACGGCTTCAGGTACGCTCTATCTGAATCAGCAGATTGAAGAGGAAACAGAGACCGAAAGAATAACTTTAGAAAGGAACGAACCGGATGAGTCTGTCGGAACTGATCATTGATATTCCGGCTGAATACGAGATGAATGTATTTGGCCAGTTTGATACTTATATAAAGAAAATAGAAAGAACTTTTCATGTCACATTGATTTCACGTGACGGTGCAACCAAGATTGTAGGAGATACAATTGCTGCACAGAAAGCCCAGCGTGTACTTACACAGCTTGTGGAACTTGCTAAACGAGGGAATACGATTACGGAACAGAATGTAGACTATGCAATCTCGCTCGTATTTGAAGATCAGGAAGAAGCCCTTGTTTCTATTGATAAAGATCTGATCTGTCATACACTACAGGGAAAACCAATCAAACCTAAAACATTAGGTCAGAAAAAATATGTTGATGCAATTCGTAATGGAATGATCACTTTCGGTCTCGGACCTGCCGGAACAGGAAAGACCTATCTTGCGATGGCAATGGCAATCACAGCATTCAAACGCGAAGAAGTAAGCAGAATCATCCTGACGCGCCCGGCAATTGAAGCCGGAGAGAAGCTAGGATTTCTTCCGGGAGACCTGCAAAGCAAGATTGATCCGTATTTAAGACCTTTATATGACGCGCTTTATCAGATCATGGGAGCTGACAGTTTTCTTAAGAATTCTGAAAAAGGATTGATTGAGGTTGCTCCTCTGGCATATATGCGCGGGCGTACTTTAGATAATGCGTTCATTATCCTTGATGAAGCACAGAATACAACGCCGGCCCAGATGAAGATGTTCTTAACAAGAATTGGTTTTGGATCCAAAGTTGTCATTACAGGTGATTCTACGCAGAAAGATCTTCCATCCGGAACAATATCCGGACTTGATGTTGCTGTAAAGGTTGTAAAAGATCTGGAAGGGATCAACATCTGTACGCTGACAAGCAAAGATGTTGTAAGACATCCATTAGTTCAGAAAATTGTAAAAGCATATGAGGACTATGAGAAGAAATCGTCCAGACCGAGAGAAAACAGGAGGAAAAAAGGATGAGTCTTTTTATCGAAGAAGAGGGGAATATAAAGTTAGACTTTGATACAGAAGAGATTGCCGCATTAGTTATTGACGCTGCATTAGAACTTGCAGACTGTCCTTATGAAGCAGAGATCAATCTTCTTTTAACAGAGAATGCCCAGATTCACGAAATGAATCTGGAACAACGTGGAATTGACCGCCCAACAGATGTACTTTCTTTCCCTATGATCGAATACGAAGAACCGGGAGATTTTTCCGTGATTGATGAAGAAAGTGCAGAAGCCTTTAATCCGGAATCCGGAGAATTGATGCTTGGTGATATCGTTATCTCAAAGGAAAAAGTGTTATCCCAGGCTGAAGAATATGGACATTTACCCAAAAGAGAGTATGCTTTCCTGATTGCACACAGTATGCTTCACTTATTTGGATACGATCACATGGTTGATGAAGAGCGTGTTGTCATGGAAGCGAAACAGAAAGAAATCATGGAAAAAGTCGGTATTTTCCGCTGATAGGATACATATATTAAATAGATTTTAAGGAATGGGACACTAGGAGGAAGTTATGTCTGAAACTGAGGCACAAACAACGAAAAAACGAACGAAAAAGGATGATTATATTGTCCAGGGTTCGATACTTGCAGCAGCAGCTGTACTTACAAAAATCATAGGCGTAGTCTACAGGATTCCGCTGACGAATATTTTAGGAGATGAAGGAAACGGATTTTATGGATATGCCTATCAGGTCTATGCAATCGCTCTGATGATTTCATCATTCAGCCTTCCGACTGCCGTATCCAAGCTGGTATCGATCCGACTTGCAAAGCGTCAGAGACGAAATGCATTCCGTGTATTTATCTGTTCACTTGCTTTTGCAATCGGTGTTGGATTATTCATCTCGCTGACAATCTTTTTGGGAGCAGGACTGATTTCAACACATTTAATGAAATCTCCACTTAGCGTTTACGCACTGCGGGTTCTTGCCCCGGGACTTCTGATCGTTGCAGTCATGGCTGTTATCCGTGGATATTTCCAGGGAATGGGAACAATGCTTCCAACAGCTATCTCACAGATCATTGAGCAGGTATTTAATGCCGTGATCAGTATTGTCGGCGCAAGTGTCCTCTTTGGCATCGGAACAAAAGCAGGAGAAAAATCCGGAGAGGAGCTTCTCGGACCTGCTTACGGTGCTGCCGGAAGTACACTTGGAACGGTTGTCGGCTCTTTATCTGGATTGTTATTTCTTTTGTTTGTCATTTTTTTATATAAAAATGTAATACGCAAACAGCTTAAAAGAGACCGCACCCAGAATGTTGAAAGTTATTCTTTCCTTCTGAAAGCATTACTTTTAACAGCAATCCCCGTTGTATTCAGTACCGCTGTATATAATATTAACCAGATTATCGACCTTACAATCTTTAATCATGTTATGGAGTCACAAGGCTATGTAGAGAAAGAATACATGGCTCTTCAGGGTATTTACACCGGTAAATACGACACCCTGATCAATGTCCCGATGGCAATTGCAAATGCACTTGGAACATCTCTTGTGCCAAGTCTTACAGCTGTTGTTACAGCAGGTACAAAAAAACAGGTTCACAGTAAGATTAACCAGACATTACGTCTTACAATGGTAATTGCTATTCCGAGTTGTATCGGTTATTTCGTACTTGCTTCCCCAATTATGGTTCTGCTGTACAATGACTCCAGTGCAACACCGGCACATCTATTGATGGCAGGAGCTATCGTTGTTGTACTGTATGGACTTTCCTCTGTAACGAATTCCATTCTTCATGGATTAAACTACATGACAAGTCCCGCAAAGAATGCTGCAGCAGCTCTTGGGATTCATCTGGTAGCATTTGTACTGATGATGACTGTATTCAAGATGAACGTCTATGCACTGGTGGGTGGAAATATTGTATTTGCACTTGCAATGAGTATTTTGAACCTGCTCAAGATTCGAAAAGTCAGCGGTTTCAAAATCGATTTTGTAAGCACTTTCGGAAAACCATTCGCTGCAGCAGCAGTGATGGGCATTGTAACTTTCGGCGTATTCAGACTGTTTGATACACTGATCGGCGGTCGTGTAATTCCAGTATGCATTTCACTGTTTGTAGCAATACTTGTTTATGCGGTTGTTATGTTGAAGATCGGAACACTTTCTGAAGATGATATCCTTGATCTTCCAATGGGTGGACGTATCCTGAGAATTTCTAAGAAATTCCATCTGCTTCCAGCCGTAAAAGTAGAAGAATAAAAAAAATAAAAAAGCCAATACTGTATGAAAAAAGGAGCGATTTGCGATGAAAAAATACATGATTGGCTTTTTTTCTGTTTTATTTCTGATTACCGGATGTTTGATTGCAGGTTATCAGGTTAGTTACAACAATCTACTGGAAAAGGAAAAAGCTATAGAACTGACTAAAAATGAAAAAAATGATTCCATTCAAACCAGACGCAGTTCAGCCAAAGGAGAGTCTGTTTCAGATGATGCCTATTATCTGAAAGAGCTGCATGGATATGTTGCTGTCTATCTGCAAGATGGGACAACCCTTTACGAAACAACCAGCCTATCCGTAAATAATCTGCCGGATGAAGTACAACAGGATCTGAAAAATGGAATCTATCTTAAGTCTGCCGAAGAACTGTATGGTTTTCTTGAGAATTATTCCAGTTAAAAAAGTGGACGAAGTGCACAGAATCGTGTATAATACAGAGTCAGCGGAAAAAATATCGGTTACTGTTCACACGAGGTGCGACCAGCAACGCATCTCGCCATTTTAAATCGCCTTTGGCGATGGGGCGAGATGCATTCAAGTCAAAATACGCATCCTCCGTGTCAATCAGCGGAGTGATTGACACGGTAGTGAACAGTAAAGAATATCGCAACATTAAACGGAACAAGAAAAAGGAGAGATATAGACAATGGAACAAAAGAAGATTGATCGTATCAATGAATTATATAAAAAATCAAAAGCGGAAGGACTCACTCCGGAAGAAGCGAAAGAACAGAAGATTCTTCGTAAAGAATATATGGAACTTATCCGAGTGAACTTAAGAAGCCAGCTGAACAATATTGACATGGAACAAAAAGATGGAAGTATTGTTAATCTTGGTGAGAAGTATGGCGAAAAATATATGAACAAGAAAGGAAACTAGGATCATGTTACAGAATTTACCACAGGATCCGGTCATCCTTTTGAGTGTTGTGAATACAAAGCTCAGAGATTTTTATCCATCACTGGATCAGTTATGTAAAGAGATGGAAGTGAATAAAAAAGAACTTACAGATAAATTAGATCTGATTGACTATGCTTATGATGCATCCTGCAATCAGTTTGTATAAAGGAAATGAGAATGAAAGAGATAATTGAAAATGTAAAGCTGGTGGAGAATGCTCCGTTGGAAGAGCCTGCACGCCAGTATTATTTTATGGAAAAAGCAAAAGAATATGTTGCTGAAATGTCTGAGAAACTGGGGCGTCCATTAACTGCGTGTGTGACGACATTTGGTTGTCAGATGAATTCGAGGGACTCTGAAAAACTGCTTGGTATTTTAGAGAAGGTTGGGTATGCAGAAGAAACGGATGAAGAGAAAGCGGATTTTGTAATCTACAATACCTGTACTGTTCGTGAAAACGCAAACCTTCGTGTTTATGGACGTCTTGGACAACTTGGTTCCATTAAGAAAAAGAATCCACATAAGATGATCGCACTTTGCGGATGCATGATGCAGGAACCGGAAGTTGTTGAGAAACTAAAAAAGAGCTACCGCTTTGTTGACCTTATTTTCGGCACACACAACATTTACAAATTTGCAGAACTTTTAACATCTGCAATACAGTCTGACAGAACAGTCATTGATATCTGGAAAGATACAGACAAGATTGTAGAAGATCTTCCGGTTGAAAGAAAATATCCATTCAAATCTGGTGTAAATATCATGTTTGGATGTAACAACTTCTGTAGTTACTGTATTGTACCTTATGTACGTGGACGTGAAAGAAGCCGTGAACCGAAGGCAATCATCCGTGAGATCGAACGTCTTGTTGCAGATGGTGTTGTAGAAGTCATGCTGCTTGGACAGAATGTCAATTCTTATGGAAAGAACCTTGAAGAACCGATGACATTTGCACAGCTTCTTCAGGAGATTGAAAAAATTGAAGGACTTGAAAGAATCCGTTTCATGACTTCACATCCGAAGGATCTGTCAGATGAACTGATTGAAGTGATGAGTAAATCAAAAAAAATCTGTAAACATCTGCATCTTCCGGTTCAGTCCGGAAGCAGTCGGATCCTGAAACTCATGAACCGTCATTATGACAAAGAACAGTATCTTGCACTTGCTGAAAAGATCCGCAAAGCAGTTCCGGATATATCACTTACTACAGATATTATTGTCGGTTTCCCTGGTGAGACAGAAGAGGACTTCCAGGAGACCCTTGATGTTGTAAGAAAAGTCCGTTACGACAGCGCGTTTACTTTTATTTATTCAAAACGTACCGGAACACCTGCTGCCATTATGGAAGATCAGATTCCGGAAGACGTTGTAAAGGATCGTTTCAATCGTCTTTTACATGAGGTTCAGACAATTTCCGCAGAACAGTGTGCAATTCATGAAGGAACCGTGCAGACAGTTCTCGTAGAGTGTGTCAACGAACATGATAAGCATCTGATGACAGGTCGCATGAGCAATAATCTGCTCGTTCATTTCCCGGGGGATGAAAGCCTGATCGGTCAGCTGGTTGATGTTCATCTTGATGAATGCAAAGGATTTTACTATATGGGAAGGATAGAGAGTAACTAAATATGGAGTACTACACATGCGCTTATTATTAGCAGAAGACGAAAAGGCATTATCAAAGGCACTGACAGCAATCTTGGAGAGAAATAATTATTCTGTAGACGCCGTTTATGACGGACAAAGTGCCTTGGAGTATTTGGAAACAGATAATTATGACGGAGTGATCTTAGATATTATGATGCCAAAGATCGATGGACTTACGGTATTAAGAAAAGTTCGTGAAAAAGGAAACCTGATTCCGATTTTATTGTTGACAGCAAAATCAGAAGTTGATGATAAAGTGGAAGGACTGGATGCCGGAGCGAACGACTATTTGACAAAACCTTTTCATTCCAAAGAACTGTTAGCAAGAATTCGCGCTATCACAAGAACTCAGTCGGCACAGACAACATCTAAGCTGACTTTTGGAAATGTTACGTTAGATCAGGCAACCTTTGAGCTATCTACAGCAAAGGGCAGTTTCCGACTCGCGAATAAAGAATTTCAGATGTTAGAACTTTTGATGTCCAATCCTCATCAATTGATTCCTTCCGAACGTTTTTTAGAAAAGATCTGGGGATATGACAGCGATACAGAAATCAACGTAGTATGGGTGTATATTTCGTATTTAAGGAAAAAATTAACAGCCCTCCACGCAGATATTCAGATTAAAGCAACAAGAAATGCCGGATATTCTTTGGAGGAGCTGACATGATTAAAAAACTTCGTATTAAATTGATCGCTACTTCTATGGTTTCTCTTTTCCTTGTCCTTTTTGTAATCGGAGGGATTGTAGGTATTATAAATCATAAGAAGATTGTGGCGGATGCTGACCGGATTCTTGATATCTTAGAAGAAAATGATGGAACTTTTCCAAGAATGGAACCAAGAGAGAAAACAGATGATCCTCATGGTATGTCAGCAGAAATTCCATACGAATCCAGATATTTTTCTGTTTTGTATGACGCAAATGGAACGATTATTTTAACAGATACTTCAAAGATTGCATCGGTTGATACTGAAACAGCTGTGAACTATGCTTCCAAAGTATGGAACAAAAAATCAGAAGAAGGATTCCAGGATAATTACAGATATCGTATGTATTCGTCTAACGGCAATGTACGCATCATTTTCCTGGATTGCAGACGACAATTAAATAATTTTCACAACTTTTTGCTTACAACCTTTAGTGTATCCGGTGTCGGACTTTTATCTGTATTTATTTTAATGCTTAGTTTGTCAGCACGTATCGTAAAACCGTTTTCCGATAATTACGAAAAGCAGAAACGATTCATTACAGATGCAGGTCATGAATTGAAGACCCCATTGACCATTATTGATGCAGATGCAGAGATTTTAGAAATGGACTTCGGTGAAAACGAATGGCTGCAGGATATACAGGCACAGACAAGCCGACTTGCCGATCTGACCAATGCTCTTGTTATGCTTTCCCGAATGGAAGAAGGTGTAAGCAGAGACACAAAAATAGAATTTCCACTGTCAGATATCGTAGAAGAGGTATGCCATACCTTTCAGGCTCCAGCAAAAGTGCATCAAATTAATCTGGACAACAAGATTGAACCACTGATTTCTATGAACGGAGATGAGAAAGCAATCCGCGGACTTATAACAATTCTTCTTGACAATGCAGTAAAATACACGAACGAAAATGGAACTCTTTCACTCGCTTTAGAAAAAAAGAAAAATCGTATTTATCTGTCTGTTTTTAATACAACAGAATCTATTTCCAAAGAACAGATTTCTCATTTGTTTGACCAGTTTTATCGCACAGATGCCTCCAGAAATTCTCAGACCGGAGGATATGGTTTGGGACTTTCCATTGCTGCCGCAACTGTGGAGTCCCATCATGGGAAGATAAGCGCAGAGACAAAAGATGAAAAATCATTAAAGATTACCGTGGTTTTTCCAACATAACTGATTCACATAGCTCGTACAAACATAACGTTTGATACGGGCTTTTTTCATATTCTTTTCTAGCCTTAATTTTTTTAAGTTTAATTAAGGTTACGGGAGTATCTTATGTATGTAAAATAAAAAACAGGAGGAAAACGATGGCTTATCAAATGACTTTTAAGCGTTATGAATTGAAATATCTGCTGAACAGACAGGAAAAAGAGCAGATTCTTCTAGCAATGGAGCCTTATATGAAATTGGATGATTACGGAAGAACCGTCATAAGAAATATCTATTTTGATACTGATACATTTCGGCTGATTCGGCGTTCTCTGGAAAAACCGGTGTACAAAGAAAAGCTTCGGATTCGGAGTTATAAACCCGTAACGAAAACAGATCCGGTATTTGTAGAAATCAAGAAAAAATATAAATCTGTCGTATACAAACGCAGGTTACAGCTTCCGGAAGAGAAGGTTATGGACAGTTTTCAGACTGGAGAACCGTTACCGGTTCATTCACAGATTGGAAATGAAATTCAATATTTCCGCGATTACTATGAAAATCTTCATCCATCCGTATTTTTATCCTATGAACGGGAAGCTTATTATTCTCTGGACGGCAGTGATTTTCGTGTAACTTTTGATGAGAATATTCTGTATCGGAGAAATGATTTTTCCCTTGGCAGCGAAATCTATGGATTTTCTTTACTGGGAAATGATCAGACACTGATGGAAATTAAAACTTCCGGAGGAATTCCACTCTGGATGAGTGAAGTACTTACGAAACAGCATTTATACAAAACATCATTTTCAAAATACGGTTCTGCTTATCAGCGTATATTAACAGAATCTTTACAAGGAGAATACAGCAATGTCTAATACTTTATTTCAGGGAATTTTTGATACCAATATGACCAGTGTGATTTCTATTTCTGACTTCTTATTATGCGTGGGATGTGCCTTAGTGATCGGTCTGATCTTAGCCGGTACTTATATGTATGGAACAAAATATACGAAAAGCTTTGTAGCAACACTTGCGCTGCTTCCGGCAGTGGTTTGTGTAGTAATCATGATGGTCAATGGAAATGTAGGAACCGGTGTGGCTGTTGCCGGAGCATTCAGTCTCGTCCGATTCCGTTCAGTTCCTGGGTCTGCGAAAGAAATCGGAGCGATTTTTCTTGCCATGTGTTCCGGTTTAGTAGCTGGAATGGGATATCTGGCGTATGCTTTGCTATCTGCTGCAATTCTTGGAAGTATCATGCTTCTGTATAATCGTCTGGATTTTGGAACAAGAAAACACGGAGCACGTTACAAAACTTTACATATCACGATACCGGAAGATTTGGACTACAGCGGAGTATTTGACAAGATCTTAAAGAAATATACAATAGATTATGAAATTCTACAGATCAAAACTACAAATATGGGAAGCTTGTTTAAGCTGACTTACAATTTAACCTTAAAAGATCCTGCAACAGAAAAAGAACTGATCGACGCTCTTCGTTGTAGAAACGGCAACCTGGAAATTACGATGTGCAGACAGGAAACTATAGTCGGAGAATTATAAGAATTCAGGAGGCGATGACTGATGCGAAAAAAAACAATTATATTATTTCTCACAATGGGAGCTTTGATGCTATCCGGCTGTAACACAAAAATTGGAAATACGACACAGCAAACTACAGAATCATCTACTACGACAAGTTCTTCTGTCACCGAAACAGATGCTTCCGATATGTTTTCAGATCGTGATAAAGAAGTAGGCTATGACGAATCCGAAAGTGTCACTATTTCTCTGGCTGACAATAGTTCCAGCTGTGAGTCTGATGCCGTGTCCATTACGGAAAATACCATAACAATCAAAGACGAAGGAACCTATATTCTTTCAGGCTCTTTATCTGACGGAATGGTTATTGTAGAAGCAGAAGATACTGACAAAGTTCAGATTGTTCTTAATGGAGTAAGCATCTCTAACAATCAATCCGCTGCATTCTATGTCCGCTCGGCGGATAAGGTATTCGTTACCACAGCTTCAGGAACAGAAAATACCTTAGAGCATAGCGGAAGTTCCTATACCGCCATAGATGAAAATAATATTGATGCAGCTATATTTTCTAAATCAGACCTGACCCTGAACGGAGAGGGAACCCTTACAGTTACAGCACAGGAAGGACACGGAATTGTATCCAAAGATGATCTCGTTCTCACAAGCGGAACTTACGTAATCACCAGTGCCAGTCACGGACTTTCCGGAAAAGACAGCGTGCGTATTGCCAATGGCACTTATACGATTGTATCAGGAAAAGATGGTATCCATGCGCAAAATAAAGATGATAGCAGTTCCGGGTTCGTTTATCTGGCTGGAGGTACTTATACGATATCAGCAGGAGATGATGGAATTCATGCAGCTTCTAATGTGACTATTTCTGATGGAAAGATAGACATTACGCAAAGCTATGAGGGTATCGAAGGATTGAGTATTGATATTGCGGGCGGTGAAATCAGTGTATTGGCATCTGATGATGGAATCAATGCTGCCGGCGGGAACGATAGTAGTAGTTCTGAAGGATTCCAGGGCGGAGACGACCAGTTTGCATCCACAGAAGGCGCCTATATTCAAATTTCTAGCGGTGTGCTTCATGTAAATGCTTCCGGAGACGGAATTGATTCCAACGGAGACATCACAGTTTCCGGTGGAGAAACCTATGTTTCAGGTCCTACAAATGATGGAAATGGAAGCTTAGATTACAATGGAAGTGCCCAAATCACCGGCGGCATATTTGCAGCATCCGGTTCCTCGGGTATGGCACAAAATTTTAATTCTTCTTCAACGCAGGGCACTATTATGGTAAATATTGATGAACAGGAAGGTAATACAGAGATTTCACTCCTTGACAGTAGTAGCACTGAACTTCTCAGCTGGACAGCAGAAAAACAATATTCTTCCATTATCATAAGCACCCCGGAAATCCAACAGGGAGAGACTTATACTATAACAGCCGGAACAGCAGAGCAGAGCGTTACCATGGATAGTCTGGTTTATGGAAGTAACGCTCAAGGAGAAATGCCTGGCAATGGTGGAGAAAGAGGTGACATGAAAGGCGGACCAGGGAATAGACAGCCTGACGCAGACATGGAGAAACCTCAGGGAAGTGCTCCTCCAGATGCTCCATCTGGTAGTAAGTAAGAAAAAATGCATGAGTATGAAACGAAAAATCATACTCATGTATTTTTTCGTTTATTTATCATATAACAAGTGAAAAGCAAACTTGTTCATGTTATAATTGATTCAAAGAAAAATGGTAAAAATACTTTGCCAAACTTGATAAAATAGCGAACAATGAGGCAGTACACTAGCAGGAGGCAGAAAAATGTTTAACACAGAATGTAAAAAAACAGTTTCAAAAATAATCCTATCATTCATACTGATTATGATGACTCTATTGTCCGGCTGTCATAAGAATACCACCAATTCTGCTATTGAGTTTGGAACTATAGATGTGTCTGAAATTGATAAAATCGAACTTTCTGGCACAACAGGTGGAAAAGATGGAAATTATTCCTATACATTGTCTGATCAGGAAAAGAAGAAGTTCGTCCATTTGCTAAATCAAGTTGAGCTTGGTGATGAAGTTGATAAAAATCAAGCATTATCAAGTGGAGCAGTTACTTACTATAAGCTTTATTTCCAAGGAAAAGACATCGTTACACTCTGTCCGGGACATTATTTCGGTATTGATGAAAAGTATTATGAGTTTGTTAATTTCGATAAATTGTGGGATGAATTTGTCACTTTCAATAGTAAACAAGATACCTCTGAGAAATTACAGGAAAAAGAACAAGTATATTTTGATGCAACTGTTCTTGAAGTAAAGAAAAAATCAATTAAGGTAAAATGTTCAGAATCCTTTGATAGTGGTATTCCTGTTGATGAAGAATTCTCTGTAACAACAAATATAGTAGAAAGTGGTGAGCTCCCTGATTTGAATGCCGGTGACCATATTCGTATTGTATTTGATGGCATCATCAAGGAAAGTTATCCTCTGCAACTTGGAAATGTCTTTGCTATATATCTTCTAGATGAAAACGGAAACTTGTAAAGTCCGTAGTCTGAAAGGCTCCTGCAGGAGCCTTTCGTTTTTTTATGTCCCAAACCAATATATTTTATGGCCATAATATGAATGCGTGTTCGAAGTATGTTATACTGATACTGATTATGTGAGGCGAGGTGAATTCAACTTATGATAAAAATTGCAATCGTTGACGATGAAGAACAGACAAGAGAACAAATTCTCCGGACTCTAAAGGAAAATATACAGGAACAACACGAAGTAGAGATTAAACTATATGTATCAGGCGAAAGTTTCTTCGAGGAAATTCAGAAAGGTGAAGCAGCGGATATTTTATTTACAGACATTCAGATGCAACAGCTGGATGGAGTGGAACTGGGAAAATTGGTCCGAAGGCTTTGCCCTGACATGTACATTGTCTTCATCACATCTTATGAAGAATATGCGGCAGAAAGTTATCGGATCGAAGCATATCAGTATATTTTGAAACAGGATCTAGAATTTCGTCTTCCGGGAGTTGCTGAACAGCTTATTGAAAAGCTACAAAAACAAAAGAAAGAATTCTGTATTATAAAAGACGGTACAGAACAGGTGAAATTGCTTTATAAGGATATTCTTTATCTGTATAAATCCAAAGGTGCTAAGTATGTAAATTATGTTACTACCCAAGGCGTTGTGAGAGAGCGAACTTCTTTGGAAAATGCACTGAAAATGTTAAATAGTAGACAATTTCTTCTGGTGGAACGTGGATACGCTGTTAATATAAAGCAGATTTGCAGAGTAAGCGGTGACACTATCTATCTCGAAAAAGGATATGAAGTACCGGTAAGTAAGGCAAGACTTGCAGAAGTAAAGCGAGAAATCAATCTCTACTGGAGGAATTCGTAACGATGGATACACTTGGAATATGGATTGGACTGAATTTTCTTGAAACCTTCCTTTTCTATTATCTGTTATTCGGAACAGTTATAGACAGAAAGACTCTGAAAACGAAAGATAAATGGATTCTTTATTTTGTTTTGATCAGCACTTCAACAATTATTTCTGTATGGGTCAAAAGATCTGTGTTTAGTGCTTATGGATACCTGTTGACGATTTTTATTTTGGTTTTCGGAAGTTTCCTTGCCTATCGAAAGAAATTGATTCTTCTTACAGGGATCGCATCTATGTATGAAGCAGCAATGATGTTATTTTTATATATCATTTACTACCTTCTCGCATTTATTTATGGGAATCAGGCAGAAAACCCTCAGATTCTATTTTTCCGTTACCATGAAAATGAAGAAGCTTGTGTGATAAAAAGCCTGTTATTAATTATTTCCTTTTTTATCATTTTCAAAATAAGAAGCTGGAAGAAGAAAAAAGACATAGAAGCATTTCAATGGGTATTTGTTTTATGTGGTGTACTGTTATCAGCACTCGTTTTGGAGTATCAGAAACTTTTAAAGTATGGACTACTGTACTCCACAGCCGGAATTCCGGTGATTCAGGATGTCTTAAAAGGAAGTCTCATCAGTTTTCTTACTATGATCGTGCTTGTCAGCGTCATGACATTTCTTATATGGAAAAACAGAAACATAACAGGACAAAATACATTTCTTCTGATGAAAGAAGAGATGGAGAAACAGAAATATGAGGAAATAAAAGCTTCCATCGAGCAAAACAAAGAACTCGTTCATGATACAAAGAATCATTATCTTGTAATCAGTGAATATGTAAAAAATCAGGAATATGAAAAGCTGGAAAATTATGTAGATGAAATCAGAAGAAATTTTGTAAAAATCAATCCACAGATTTATACAGGAAATCATGTAGTGGATCTGATTCTTGGGCAAAAGCGAATCCTGGCAGTACAAAAAGGGATTGATTTCCAATTGGATGTAACACCACTATCCAGTCTGACGATGGAAGAAAGAGAGATCTGTTCACTATTTGGGAATCTGCTAGACAATGCCCTGGAAGCCTGTGAGAAAGTGACTGATAAAGAACGTAAGAAAATCAATATAAAGATTGAGCAGCATATGCGAATGTTGTTTCTTGAAATTAAGAATGGAACCGATAAGCTTCCTGCCAAATCAGGACATACTTTTCTGACTTCGAAGCAGGATAAATCTCTTCATGGATATGGCTTGAAAAGTGTGGAACGGATTGTTACACGATATGATGGAGATCTAGCCTATGAAATGGAAGATGGAATGTTTGTTGTTTCAATAACATTTTTTGATTTATAAATACTCATGTCCAGTAATCCAGTACTTGAAGGCCATCCGCTTGCAGTACTTTCACCACAAGATTAAACTGAATGTAAGAAAAAAACCTGTTCCAAATTTTCAGGATACGAAATTCGTATCACACAAACAGGAATGGAAATGGAGGATTGATGCCATGACAATTAAGAAAAAGAGAACCAAAATCATTTTACCATCGATTCTGACAGTCAGTCTTACTTGTGGTCTGTTACTTACGGGATGTCAGAAGACACCAGATCAGAATGCAGTTGTCAGTAAGGCCGGAGGATTAAGCGAGGATGTAATTGCAGACCCTTTGAAAGATGGAGAGACGCAGACACTGAATCTGCCGGAACACTGGGACACAACAGTAACATGGAGTAATGACCGAGGAGTTTTTCACGCAGATCAGGAATTAGAATCTGTTACGACAGGAAATCTTCCGGTAATTGAAGTCAGTCAGAAAAAACTGGAGCTTGAACAATTAAACGGACTTATTTCCTATTTTGCAGGCGGAGAGATTTTGTATCAGACGCAGGAACTTACCAGCGAATACTATCAGAACCTCTTAGATAAGATTAAGAACAGGGAAGGATTCTATGCTGACAACAGTGTGGAGTATGATTTAACAGGGCTTGAAAAGTTAGTGGAAGAAGTTCTTCCTCTTGCGCCGGAGCAGACACCATTGCAGGAAATTGGACAGATTGAATACACATCAAAAAAGACAGATCCGGCGTATGAAGCAATAAGAAAATCACTGGAAGCTGACGGATATGATATTCTTCCGGATACCACAAAGCAGGATGGAATGGAGATTCATTTTCAGGCAACGGTTGGTGCAGATGCAAAGGGTACGATCAATGCAGAAACTTACGATCCGGAAGCAGGAAATTATAGTATCTTCTCCTGGTCAGAAGGAAATGGGATCGAACTGGCAACTATTGAAAACTATCTGGCAAGAGAGAATCGCACAGCCGAATATGGAGTTCCTGCAGGAAGCGTAAAAGAATCTTTTATGGAGAAACTACAAACACTGAAAGACCAGATGAAAGAAACCACTCTCTTAGAAGAGACAGCAGAAGATGAAGCTGAAAAAATTCTGAAAGATCTGAACCTCGAAAATATGCAGTTGTTGTCATCAGACAAAATCCTCTGGTATGCACAGTCTGATTATCCGGAAGCCACTATATTAGAACAACAAGAAGCATTATTATGGAATGCTGATCCAAATCTTGGAAAAACAGGTTATCGGCTTACTTACGTTCCTTCTGTTTCCGGATTAAAAATAAATCAGGATAAATCAGGATATTTAGATGATAGTGGATTTGCATATGCACCTTCCATGCCGGTAGAGCAGATTTATATTGTAGTGACAGAAGATGGGATCCGCTCCTTCAAATGGAAGGGCATGAGTCAGGAAGAAAAGGTAGTTACAGAGAATGTAAAACTTCTTGCATTTGATGAAATAGAAAGCCGCCTGATCGATCAGGTGAAATATCTTTACCCTTCCAGTCAGCCTGCTGAGAACAAGACGATATTTGGTTATGATGTTGCAACTGTCGAACTGGGATATACTTATATACCGGCATATAAGAATCCACAAAATGCCTGGCTGATTCCGGCATGGTTTTTCACTATAAGCGAGAGTGAAGATACAACTGCCGAACTTGGAACAGCCGGAAAAAAAACAGAAGGATATCAGACCGACTACATTGTATTAAATGCAACAGACGGTGGAAGAATAGGTTCTTATTGGAGATGATAGAATATGAAACGAAGACATCTTTTCAGAACAGAATTGAAATATGACTTTGGAAACCGAAGATTTTATATCTCTGTACTGGCGTTGTGTGCGGTTCTTTTGATTGTTGCACTTCCTTATCGAAATCATCTGATCGCTTTCGGTGGATCAACAGAAGGGAAAGCCTGGTTATGCACCTTCACCTATGCAATCACTTCAGAAAAAGCCTTGCTTTTCTTTCCACTGTTGGTTCCTCTGGCAACAGCCGCAGATATACAGGAAGAATTACACAGCCGCTATGCATGGTTTCTTATTAACCGAATAGGAAAAAGAAATTATATTTGGATGAAAAGTTTTGGAGTCGTATTCACAGGTGGTGCCATTTCTGTTTCAGCGGCAGGAATTGCATTGGTTGTTTTTATAGTTATCTGTAGAAATATCCCGACTCTGAATACTTTGCAAAATATATCAGAGGTAATAAGTATCACAGGAATTGGATTTATCCGACTTTTTCTAAATGGAGCATTGTGGTCTTTATGCGGTTCACTGACAGCAGTTTTGACTAAAAATAAGTATCTGAGCTGTGCTGTTCCATTCATTTTATATTATGTACTAACAGTGTTTCAAGAACGATATTACCGTAATTATTTTTTCCTAAGTCCAAAACAGTGGGCAAGTCCGGCATATTATGGAAACGGATTCTGTCTTTTGGCTCTGCTTCTGATCAGCAGTCTTCTGGCACTGGCTTTGCGTAAATGCGTGGTAAGGAGAGTGGTGGCATGAAAAAAACGCAATTTAAAACGGACATTCATCAAATCTTTCTTCTAACAAAAAGGAATTTCTCTGACTGGGGCAAAAATCCGAGAATCTGGATGACTTTTGCATTAGGATTTGTACTTTGTTTGATGTTGACAAATCAGATTTTAGAGCAGGCACAGACGTTCCAGACACCGGTTCAGATGTTCGAACCACTGATCTGGACCTTCGGTGACGCACAGTCCGTGATGCTTTCATCCCTTTTACTGCTGTTATTATTTGCAGATATGCCTTTTGTAAATCAGATGACACCCTATTGGCTGATCCGGACAAAGCGAAGCGTATGGATGGCAAGTCAGATCCTATATGTGATCCTGGCTACTTGCCTTTATACCGTCTTCCTCTGCCTGACAGAACTTCTAATTGCAAGTCCCTGGGCTTATGTTGGAAATGTATGGAGCCAGACCGCTGCAAGCATTGGATATGGAAGTAATAATCATCTTACGGTTCCTGTATCAATAAAGACAATGGAAATGACAACACCATATAAATGTGCAATCTGTGTTGTATTTCTTATGCTTTTCTATTCGTTATTTATTACTTCAGTCATGCTTGTATTAAATCTACAGAAGGGAAGAGCCGGAGGCGTTGTTGGTGCACTCCTGATAAATCTTTATGGAATTCTTCTGACTCCGGATATTTTTCAAAAAGTTTTTCATCTGGGTGGTGGGCTTTCCTATCGGGCAAATGTTCTTTGCGGATGGTTATCGCCCTTAAATCACGCAACATTTCCAATGCATAATTTCGGATATGATTATTTGCCACAAATAAAAATAAGCATCCTGTTATTTCTTGCAGTGATATGCATTTTGCTTTTCATCTCGAGAAAATGCATCAAACGATATAATTTTACATTTTCTCAGGTTGATGAATCCTGACGGAATAAGAAAGGGGAAAATTATGAAAGCTGCTGTGAAAGTTAAAAATCTAACAAAATCTTTTGGCAAAGAAAAAGTATTAAAAGGAATCAGTCATACCTTTGAGGCAGGAAAAATCCACGGAATCATGGGATTTAATGGCTCCGGTAAAACAGTAATGTTCAAATGCATCTGCGGTTTTCTTCAACCTGACAGAGGGAGCGTATATGTCTATGGAAAAAGAATTGGAAAAGATATTGATTTTCCGGAAAATACCGGAATGATTATCGAGAGTCCGGGATTTCTTCCATATATCAGTGGGTATGAAAATTTAAAACGCCTTGCACAACTTAATCGAAAAATAGGAGATACTGAGATCCGGGATGCAATCGCAAGAGTTGGTCTTGATCCGTTTTCTAAGAAGAAAGTAGGTCAATATTCACTCGGGATGAGAGAACGCCTTGGAATTGCACAGGCGATCATGGAGCGGCCAAAATTATTAATTTTAGACGAACCATTCAATGGATTGGATAAAAGAGGCGCACAGGATGTCTGTGAACTCTTTGTTGAATTGAAAGAAAAAGGAACAACTATTCTACTAGCTGCACATAATGTGATGGAAATGGAGTGGTTGTGTGATACGGTATGCGAGATGGATGCCGGACAGTTAGAAGTTGTTTATGAAAAATGAAATAATAATTTTTTCAAATTGAAAGAAGAGAGCGAACCCAAGAATATTAAACGAATATTCTTCAGTTCGCTCTCTTCGCACATTGCGATATAGGTACTCCGACAAAATGATACATTTCTACGTTCTCAACATCTTCAACATCAGCTTGAAATTCATGTTAAAATTTGTTAGAATGATTTGCGAACTTACATTCTAAAGAGTTTTTAGAAAACCTTTGAAAACTAAGGAGAAATTGATGGAAAATATTGACATAGATAAGTTAACGCCCATGATGAAAATTTATTGCGAGACGAAAGAGCAGTACAAGGATTGTATCTTATTCTACCGCCTCGGCGATTTCTACGAAATGTTCTTTGATGATGCCTTGACTGCATCCCGAGAGCTTGAGATCACACTGACCGGGAAAAGCTGTGGTCTGGATGAACGTGCCCCGATGTGCGGAATCCCATACCATGCCGTAGAAGGTTACTTGAACCGTCTTGTTGCGAAGGGATACAAAGTCGCAATCTGTGAACAGGTAGAAGACCCAAAGACTGCGAAGGGGATCGTAAAACGTGAGGTTGTAAGAATTGTTACACCCGGAACGAATCTGGATACACAGGCATTAGATGAAACGAAGAATAATTACATCATGTGTATCGTCTATATTGCAGACCGCTATGGAGTTGCAATCGCAGATATTTCTACCGGAGATTATTTTGTCACAGAACTTCCGGACAGCAGTCGTCTGATGGATGAGATTTATAAATTCAGTCCGTCTGAGATCATCTGCAACGAAGCGTTCTATATGAGCGGTATGGATCTGGATGCGATGAGAGACAAGCTTGGGATCACGATTTATTCTCTCGATTCCTGGTATTTTGATGATGCTGTCTGCAAAGATAAGCTGCTTGAGCATTTCAAAGTAAAGAATTTTGCAGGGCTTGGACTTGCTGATTATGACTGTGGAATCATCAGTGCCGGAGCACTTCTGATCTATTTATTTGAGACACAGAAAAATTCACTTTCCAACCTGACACATATTACACCATATATCACAGGAAAATATATGCTGATCGACAGTTCTACACGTCGAAATCTGGAGCTGTGCGAAACTTTACGTGAAAAGCAGAAGCGTGGTTCCCTTCTCTGGGTTCTTGACAAAACACGTACTGCAATGGGCGCACGTACGCTTCGCAAAAATGTAGAACAGCCTTTGATCGATAAATCCGAGATCAACCGCAGACTGGATGCAGTGGAAGAACTGAAAAATCAGGCCATTGCCCGTGAAGAGATCCGGGAATATTTATCTCCGGTCTATGATCTGGAGCGTCTGATCACGAAGATCACTTATGGTTCTGCGAATCCGCGAGACCTCACCGCATTCAAAGGTTCTCTGGAGATGCTGCCACCGATCCGCTATATTTTACAGGATCTGCAGGCACCGCTTTTAAAAGAGATTTATGAAGATCTGGATGCATTAGAAGATCTCTGCGAGCTCGTCACGAAAGCCATTCGTGAGGATCCGCCGCTTGCCATGAAAGAGGGAAATATTATCCGCGACGGTTATAACGAAGAAGTTGATAAGCTTCGTCGGGCGAAATCGGACGGAAAAGACTGGCTTGCAAAACTTGAGAATGATGAACGAGAAAAAACAGGCATTAAAAACCTGAAAATAAAATACAACAAAGTCTTCGGCTATTATCTGGAAGTGACGAATTCTTACAAGGATCTTGTACCGGATTATTATACAAGAAAACAGACACTTGCGAATGCTGAGCGTTATATCACACCGGAGCTTAAAGAACTTGAAGATATGATCCTTGGTGCGGAAGATAAACTGTATGCACTGGAATATGAGCTTTACAGCGAAGTTCGTGAAACGATTGCCGGACAGGTGGAGAGAATCCAGCAGACTGCCAAAGCAGTTGCCGCACTGGATGCTTTCAGTTCTCTTGCACTTGTTGCAGAGCGCAACAACTATGTCCGTCCGAAAATTAATGAAAAAGGAATCCTTGATATCAAAGAAGGCCGTCATCCGGTCGTTGAGCGAATGATTCCAAATGATATGTTTATTGCCAATGATACTTATCTGGATGATAAGAAACATAGAATTTCAATCATCACAGGTCCGAATATGGCAGGTAAATCAACTTACATGCGTCAGACTGCATTGATCGCACTGATGGCTCAGATCGGATCGTTTGTCCCGGCAGAGAGCGCGAACATCTGTCTTTCCGACCGTATTTTCACCAGAGTCGGAGCATCCGATGACCTTGCTTCCGGACAGAGTACATTCATGGTTGAGATGACCGAAGTTGCCAATATTTTAAGAAATGCAACCTCAAAAAGTCTTCTCATTCTTGATGAAATCGGACGCGGAACAAGTACATTTGACGGTCTGTCAATTGCCTGGGCTGTTGTAGAATACATCAGCGACAGCAAACTGTTGGGAGCAAAAACTTTATTTGCTACACATTATCATGAACTGACAGAACTCGAAGGAAAGATTGATAATGTCAACAACTATTGTATTGCTGTAAAAGAAAAGGGCGATGACATCGTATTCTTAAGAAAGATCGTAAAAGGTGGTGCTGACAAGAGTTATGGTATCCAGGTTGCAAAACTTGCCGGCGTTCCGGATCTTGTCATTTCCCGTGCGAAGGAAATCGTAGAGGAACTCAGCGATGAGGATATCACAAACCGCGTCAGTGAGATCGCGGCCAAGGAACATACTGCAAAGAAAAAAAGTAAGGCAAAAAAATATGACGAAGTCGATATGGCACAGATGTCTCTGTTTGACACTGTAAAAGATGATGACGTACTTGATGAATTGAAAAATATCGATGTCGGTAATCTGACACCGATCGATGCTTTAAATACAATCTACCGGTTACAGAATAAGCTGAAGAACCGTTGGTAAAAGGAAAGGCGGAAATATGCCACACATTCATGTATTAGACCAGATCACAATTGATAAAATTGCCGCAGGTGAAGTAATTGAGCGTCCAGCGTCAATTGTAAAAGAACTCGTTGAAAATGCGATTGATGCAGGATCAACTTCTGTAAAAATAGAGATCAAAGATGGGGGGATTTCCTTCATCCGTATTACAGATAATGGCTGTGGCATTCCGCAGGATGAAGTGCAGCGTGCTTTCCTGCGGCATTCTACAAGCAAGATTGAGACCGTAGAAGACCTGTCTCATATTGCATCTTTGGGATTCCGTGGAGAGGCGCTTTCAAGTATTGCGGCCGTCACCCGGACGGAACTGATCACAAAGACTGCCGATGCAGAGTTTGGTACCCGTTATGTCATTGAAGGTGGAAAAGAAGTATCCTTGGAAGATACCGGTGCGCCAAATGGGACAACTTTCCTCGTCCATCAGTTATTTTACAATGTTCCTGCGAGAAGAAAATTTTTGAAAACACCAATGACAGAGGCCGGACATGTGCAGGATCTATTAATGCACCTTGCCCTGTCTCATCCGGAAGTTGCTTTTCAGTTTTTGAATAACGGACAGGAAAAACTTCGTACTTCCGGAAACGGAAAACTGAAAGATGTGATCTACAATGTCTATGGCCGTGATGTGGCAGCTAACCTGATTGAGATCGATTATGAGAAAAATGGTATCCATATCACAGGTTTTCTCGGCAAGCCGATCATCACACGTGGAAATCGTAACTTTGAAAATTTCTTCGTAAACGGCCGTTATGTCAAAAGTGCAATGATCTCCAAATCCGTGGAAGATGCTTATCGTGATTTTGTAATGCAGCACAAGTTTCCATTTGCAGTTCTGCATTTTCATCTGAGTGGAGAAAATGTAGATATCAATGTGCATCCGACAAAGATGGAGCTTCGCTTCTCACGGCAGCAGGAGGTTTACAATACCGTCTTTGAAGCCGTACACAGGACTTTGCTGGAACCGGAACTGATACAGAAAGCAGAGGTTCCTGATCCGGTAGAGCAACCGGAGAGACAAGCCGAAAGACCGGAGCGAGTGAAAAAGACATTCACATCCGCTTCGACCAAAGATAAAGAGGATACCAGCAGTCCGTTTCTTCTTCGTCCGCGCAGGGAAAATGAAAAAGTAACAGCTGCGGAATTGATCAAAGAATCCAAGGAAACGGTTAAGGATGATGTTCAAGATGAGGATTATTTTATCCGTAAGATGAAGGAGCGCGTACTTTCTTACCATAATCGTTCTTCTTCCGCCGAAGTTGCAGACCGGAAAGAGATTTTCCGTGCAGATGAACAGAAAGACAAAATTGCTGAACATGTCAAATACGCCGTTGAAGCAGCAGATAAGACAGTTGCACCGGAAACTGCGGCAGCAGTTCAGAAACCCGAACCAGTTGCTGAAACACAGACTGTTGCCACAAGTGCAAACACAACACCGGATTGTGAAGCAACTAATGCAAAACCAGATCCAGAAACAGGCACTCAGATGGATCTCTTTGAAGAAAATTTCTTAAAAAGAGATATCCGTGCAGAATATAAACTGATTGGTCAGGTCTTTGACACCTACTGGCTCGTAGAATTCAAAGATAATCTCTACATCATTGATCAGCATGCGGCTCATGAACGCGTCTTGTATGAGCGTACCTTGCGTGAAATGAAAAGCAGAGAATTTACTTCTCAGTACTTAAGTCCTCCGATCATTTTAAGCTTATCCATGCAGGAAGCACAGCTTCTGAATGAAAATATGGACCGCTTTTCACGCATTGGGTTTGAGATTGAGCCATTTGGTGGGGAAGAATATGCAGTCCGTGCAGTACCTGACAATTTGTTCAGTATTGCCAAGAAAGAACTTCTGATGGAGATGATCGATGATCTGACCGAAGGTCTTTCTACTTCTATGACACCGGAGCTGATCGATGAGAAGGTTGCATCCTTGTCCTGTAAAGCTGCTGTAAAGGGAAATAACCGCCTTTCTGCACAGGAAGTAGACAAACTGATCGGCGAACTCCTGACACTGGACAATCCATATCACTGTCCGCATGGACGACCGACAATCATTGCCATGACAAAACGTGATCTGGAAAAGAAATTTAAACGAATTGTATAAATGGAATCGAGGAAATATAGATGGAACAGACAAACAAACGCCCACTTGTCATTCTGACCGGACCAACTGCTGTCGGGAAGACTGCTGCCTCCATCGGACTTGCCAAAACGATCGGCGGAGAGATCATTTCTGCTGACTCTATGCAGGTCTACAAGGAGATGGACATCGGCTCTGCCAAGATCCGTCCGGAAGAGATGGACGGTGTGCCGCATCATCTGGTAGATGTTCTTGATCCGTCTGAGGATTTTAACGTTGTTCTCTTTCAGCAGATGGCAAAAGAAGCAATGGAAGGAATCTATCAGCGGGGACACATTCCGATCGTTGTCGGCGGAACAGGATTCTATATTCAGGCATTACTTTACGACATTGATTTCACAGAAAATAATGCCGATACTGCTTATCGGGAAGAATTAGAAGCACTTGCCAAAACCCAGGGCGCAGAATATCTTCATGAAATGCTTGAAAAAGTAGACCCGAAATCTGCGGAACAGATTCATTTTCATAATGTAAAACGTGTGATCCGTGCGCTGGAATATTATCAGCAGACCGGACAGAAGATTTCCGAGCACAATGAGGCGGAACGTGAGAAAGAATCTGCTTATAACTCCGCATATTTTGTGCTGACAGATGATCGTAAGATTCTCTATGACCGGATTGATAAACGTGTCGATCTGATGATGCAGGAAGGACTTCTTGAAGAAGTCAATGCGTTAAGATTGCGCGGACTTAAAAGAGAAAGTGTTGCGATGCAGGGACTTGGATACAAAGAACTGTTTGGTTATTTTGAAGGAGAGTATCCTTTGGAAGAAGCCGTACGCATTATTAAGAGAGACACAAGACATTTTGCCAAGCGGCAGCTGACCTGGTTTAGAAGAGAACGAGATGTCATCTGGCTTGATAAAAGTGAAATTGGAAGAGAAGATGAGCAATTGATCCAGCAGATGCTCACTGTTTTAAAGGAAAAAGAAATCATTCATTAGGACATCGGGCTGCATTTAGATAAAATGCAGCTTTGCCATGTAAATCAACAATAAAAAACTTAAAAAGAAAGAAGAAGAAAAATGAATACACCAACTACAGAAACAATTTATGAACAGCTAGGAATCAGCAAAGAAGTCTGGGCGTTCGGACAGAAGACAGAAGAGAAACTAAAAGAACGTTTTGAAGAATTTGACAGAAACGCTGAATACAATCAGTTAAAAGTAATTCATGCCATGCAGGAAAACCGCGTAAGTGAAGGATGCTTTAACTATGTAAGCGGATATGGATACAATGATCAGGGAAGAGATACTTTAGAGGATGTCTATGCCTCTGTTTTTCATACAGAAGCTGCACTCGTACGTCCGCAGATCACTTGCGGAACACATGCGCTTGCGCTTGCGCTTGCAGCGAATCTTCGTCCTGGAGACACTTTATTATCTCCGGTTGGAAAACCATATGATACACTTGAAGAAGTAATCGGAATCCGCCCGTCTAACGGCTCTCTTGCAGAATATGGAATCTCCTATAAACAGGTAGAACTCCTGGAAGATGGATATTTTGATTATCCTGCGATTAAAAAAGCTCTGGAAGATAAAACAATCAAACTGGCAACGATCCAGCGTTCCAAAGGATATCAGACACGTCCAAGCTATTCCGTAGAAAAAATCGGCGAACTGATTGCATTTATCAAAGAGCGTCGCCCGGATGTCATCTGTATGGTAGATAACTGTTACGGTGAATTCGTTGAGCGTATCGAGCCAAGTGATGTCGGTGCAGACATGATCGTCGGTTCTCTGATCAAAAATCCGGGTGGCGGACTTGCCCCAATCGGCGGATATGTTGCCGGAAGAGCTGATCTGATCGAAAACTGTGCTTATCGTCTGACTTCTCCGGGACTCGGTAAAGAAGTCGGTGCTACACTTGGTGTTACACAGTCCTTCTATCAGGGATTCTTCCTTGCACCAACTGTTGTATGCGGTGCTTTAAAGGGTGCTACTTTTGCAGCAAATATCTACGAAGCTTTAGGATATCCGGTAATTCCGAACGGTTCTGAATCCCGTCATGATATCATCCAGGCTGTTACACTTGGATCTGCAGAAGGTGTTATTGCATTCTGTAAAGGAATTCAGGCAGCTGCTCCGGTAGACAGTTATGTAAGCCCGGAACCATGGGCAATGCCGGGATATGACAGTGATGTGATCATGGCAGCTGGTGCTTTTGTTCAGGGTTCCTCGATTGAACTGAGTGCAGATGGACCGGTAAAACCTCCGTACGCTGTCTATTTCCAGGGTGGACTCACATGGTATCATGCAAAGCTTGGTATTCTCAAATCACTGCAGAGCGTTATTGATGCAGGCGTTCTTTCTATCGAGCGTGTGAGAGAACTTCTGTAAAACAATTTTTCGAGAGAATTCTATCGAAAATTCAGTTGAGTTGAATCAATTGTTATGTTAAAATTCAGACAGATGTAATCTGCTAAGAAAGTAAGAGGATATGAATTTTAATGAACACAATTGCAATTATAGGTGGCGGTGCATCAGGAATGATGGCCGCCATTTTCGCTGCCAGAAAAGGAGCGAAAGTTCTCCTTCTAGAGCAAAATGATAGATTGGGAAAGAAAATATTAGTGACTGGAAATGGCCGGTGTAATTATACGAATACTTATCAGGATACTTCCTGTTATCGTTCGGAGCAACCTGACTTTATCATGCAGGTACTGGATCAATTTCCGGCGGAAAAAGTCATTGCTTTTTTCCGAGAACTTGGAATCTATCCAAAAGACAGAAATGGATATCTGTATCCATTCTCCGATCAGGCAAGCGCAGTCCGTGATGTATTAAAACAGGAAGTATACCGTCTTGGAGTTGATGTACGTACAGGAATCTCCTGTACTGGAATACAGAAAACAAATGAACGATTTTCCTTGCAGACATCACACGGTTCTTTAACCGTAGATCAAGTGATTCTCTGCAATGGTTCAAAAGCTGCACCTTCCACCGGTTCTGACGGTTCCGGATACGCTTTAGCCAAACAGCTTGGGCATCAGATAATTCCTGTACTTCCCGCTCTTTGTGCTTTACATTGTACCGGAAAGCATTTCCGCGCAATTGCCGGAGTACGTGCACAGGGAAAAGTTTCGTTGTTTGTTGACGGTGAGTTAACTGCTGCTGATACCGGTGAACTTCAATTGACTGCCTATGGAATCTCAGGAATTCCGGTATTCCAGATCAGCCGCTATGCATCGAAAGCATTATATGAGCAGAAGGAAGTTGTTGCCATACTGGATTTTCTTCCGGAATATTCGGTTGATGAAGTAAAATTTCTTCTGAAAGAACGTGCCAACCGCCAGCCGGAAAAAACAGCAGAACAGTTCTTTACCGGCCTGTTTCATGAAAAATTGGCCGCTGTATGGCTGAAATTTACCAAGATCAAGAAAGAGAAGCTATGCGGCGACTTTACAGATGCAGATATTCAGAGGCTGTCATGGATGATCAAGGAATTCAAATCACCTGTAATTAAGACAAATTCTTATGAACAGGCACAGATCTGCTGTGGCGGCGTTGATACGACACAGATTAATCCAGAAACAATGGAATCCCGACTTGTTCCCGGGCTTTATTTTGCCGGAGAACTGGTCGATGTAGATGCAATCTGCGGTGGGTATAATCTCACCTGGGCGTGGGCAAGCGGTTATGTTGCAGGATGCTCCGCCGCATCTGCATAATCGCCTGCTGCTAACTTGTAACCAATATCTGGATGATATACTTTAATATTAGATTTCCTGAAAGAAAGGATAGATAAATGATACGAATTAATCAGCTGAAACTGCAGATTCCACACACGGAAGAAGCTCTTAAAAAGAAAATACAAAAGACACTTCATCTAAAGAAAGGGGATTCTTTTACTTATCGGATTCACCGTCAGTCATTAGACGCACGCAGAAAACCCGAATTATTCTATGTGTATACGGTTGATGTCACTGTTTCCAATGAGAATGCTATTCTGAAGCATTGTAAAGGAAACATCCAGAAAGTAGAAGAGAAGCATTACCAGATTCCATCTCATGGAACAGAGACTCTGAATGCCCGTCCAGTTGTCATCGGCAGCGGTCCTGCCGGACTATTCTGCGCTTATCTGCTCGCACTGGAAGGATACTGTCCTTTGGTTATTGAACGTGGTGCCTGTGTAGAAGAACGTAAGAAGGATGTGGATCGTTTCTGGGAGACCGGTGTGCTTGACCCTTCTTCCAATGTCCAGTTCGGTGAAGGCGGCGCTGGTACATTTTCAGATGGAAAGTTAAATACACTTGTAAAAGATAAGACAGGACGTAACCGTTTCGTTCTTGAGACTTTCGTAAAATTCGGAGCGGACGAAGATATTTTATATGCACATAAGCCGCATATCGGTACGGATGTCCTGATTGATGTTGTAAGCCAGATGCGTCAGGAGATCATTTCGCTTGGCGGTGAATTCTGTTTTCATACACAGGTCACAGATGTTGATCTGACATCAAAAACACTGAAAATTGTTCACCTCTCAGAGAATTCCGCAGAAGAAGAAGTATCTGCCGGAGCAGCCGTTTTTGCGATCGGTCACAGCGCCCGTGATACATTTGAAATGCTTTATAAGCATCAGATTCCGATGCGCGCAAAATCATTTGCCGTCGGAGTCCGTATCGAACACCCACAAACATTGATCGATCATTCTCAATATGGAAGAGATCGGGGAAATGATCTTCCGGCAGCAGCATATAAGCTGACCGAGAACTTGGACAATGGAAGAGGAGTCTATACTTTCTGTATGTGCCCGGGCGGATATGTTGTAAATGCTTCTTCTGAAGAGCATCGTCTTGCAGTCAACGGAATGAGCTATCATGACCGTGCCGGAGAAAATGCAAACAGTGCTGTGATTGTCACAGTTACTCCGGATGACTTCGGTTCTGACCATCCGCTTGCCGGGATTTCTTTCCAGCGCAGCTTAGAAGAAAAAGCTTATCAGGCAGGACAGGGAAAAATTCCTGTCCAACGTTTTGGCGACTTTAAAGAAGATCAGATCACAACTTCTTATGGTATGGTTCATTCTTGCATGAAAGGAGCTTCTGTCTTTGGGGATGTACGTGGTATCTTTCCAGAAGAAATCGCACAGTCGCTTGAGGATGGAATCACAGCAATGGATCATAAGATTCATGGTTTTGCAGATAATGATGCATTATTATCCGGTGTAGAGAGCCGAACTTCTTCCCCTGTAAGAATTGAAAGGGATGAGAACTTTGTCTGTGCTTCCTGTGACTGGATCTATCCATGTGGCGAAGGGGCCGGATATGCCGGTGGAATCACTTCCGCAGCGATGGACGGAATGAAGGTCGCCGAGGCAATCATTCAAAAATATAAATCTTAATCATTTATGAAATTTGTGGTTTTTTGGTATCTTCTCTATACACTTTTTTGAAACTGTGCTAAAATAAATCGTTGTATTATGTCATCGCAGTGATATGATTCACATGGAAAATAGAAATACAGAAACAATCAAAATGATGTATCTTGAAGACCGTCCTTATGAAAAATGTGAGCAGTACGGTGCAGAACATCTGACAGATGTGGAACTTTTAGCTGTTTTACTTCGTACCGGAACGAAAGGGGAGAATTCGCTTCGGCTTGCCCAGAAGATTCTGCATCCACCATTTGGCTCTGAAGGACTTCTCAGCGTCCCACAGTGGTCTATGGAACAACTGCTGAAGATCAAAGGAATCGGAAAGGTAAAATCCATCCAGATTCTTTGTCTGGCAGAACTTGCAAGACGTATGGCGAAAGCAGAAGCCTCACTGGGATTGGATTTTTCCTCTCCGGACAGTATTGCACGTTATTATATGGAGGATCTTCGGCATAAGAAACGGGAAGTAATGAAGCTTTTGCTTCTGAATACCAGATCCAGGCTGATCAGTGAGATGGATGTTTCAACAGGAACCATAAATTCCACACTTGTTTCTCCACGGGAACTGTTTGTGGAAGCTTTGCAGAAGAATGCTGTATCCATTATTCTTTTGCATAATCATCCGAGTGGAGATCCGACACCAAGCAAAGAAGATCTTCTGACAACCCGGCGCGTCCGTGAAGCAGGGGCTTTGATCGGTATAGAACTTCTCGATCACATCATTATTGGAGATAATTGTTATTTCAGTTTAAGGGAGAAAGGATTCTTTTCTCAAGAATCTGCAAATAGATAAGGGAATGGAGTGTATTTATGGCCAGGAATGTATATGGGTTAGATCTTGGAACTTATGATATCAAGATTTTTGATAAGAAAAAAGACCGCATATGGCATGCCAAGAATGTAATTGCCATGAAAGATAAAAAATATATTTTTTCTGTCGGAGACGATGCTTATGAGATGTATGAAAAGGCTCCGGGAAATATACAGATCATATTTCCGATGAAGAATGGTGTCATTGCCCGTTTTGATGACATGCAATATCTTCTCGGAGATCTTTTGAAGGAAGAGCGTCCGTTTATCCGTGGGGCAGAATATGTGATCGCTGTTCCTACAGATGTCACAGAAGTAGAAAAGAAGGCTTTCTATGATCTTGTGCTTCATTCTGAAGCGAAAGCAAAATCAGTAAGAATTGTAGAGCGCGGTCTTGCAGACGGACTTGGACTTGGGATTGATGTTCTGGAAGAACCAGGAGCTTTTATCGCCAATTTAGGTGGAGGAACAACAGAACTTTCCGTTCTTTCCTACGGTGGTATTGTTATGAACCGTCTGCTTAAGATCGGTGGCGAACAGCTGGATAGTGCGATCGCCAATCTTGTCCGTCATTCTAAAGATTTTATAATCGGACGTCCGACTGCCGAACGACTGCGGAAAGAATTTGGAGTTTTTGACCAGTCCACCGGAAGTACTCTTACTGTATACGGCAGAGATATGATGCGCGGCGGTCCGTCGCACATTGACATTCCAATCAGTCTTGTACGGGCAGCGATCAAAGAACCTTTGAGAGAATGTGTACAGGCCATTCATTCCATGCTCGACCGTACGCCTCCCGATGTCAGGAGAAATATTAATAAAAACGGGATTTATATTACTGGAGGACTTGCTAATCTGCGAGGGATTTCTACTTATCTGGAAGAAAGTATCGGTCTGCCGGTTCACATGAAAACAGACCCTGAACTCTGTGCCGTCAAAGGTCTACAGAGGATCATACTGAATAAGACCTTGTATAGAAAATTAAGTTACTCCATGTTAGACGAAGATTATAGGTGGTTAAGATAATATGAAAAAAAAGAAGAATCAGACTTCTGTTATGAACAGATATTTACTTATAGGACTTTCTGTTTTCTGCATTTTTATGATGCTGTTATCTTCCTTTTCAGACAAAGTAGGAGGTCCATTTAAAGTTGTTGCAAATGTAACCGTTATCCCTCTTCAGCAGGGAATCAATCAGATTGGTGGCTGGATGGGAGATATGAAAGACAATTTCCAAACTCTGAAACAGGTACGCGCAGAAAATACAAAGCTTCAGAAACAGGTTGACTCTCTGATTACAGAAAATAACAATCTACAACAAGAACGTTATGAGCTTCAGAGACTGCAGGAATTATATCAGTTGGACAAGAACTATGCGGATTACAAAAAAACTGCTGCGCATGTAATCGGGAAAGATTCCGGAAACTGGTTCAGTACATTTACCATTGACAAAGGAAGTAAAGACGGTATTGCCGCAGATATGAACGTAATGGCCGGAAGCGGTCTTGTCGGCATTGTCACAGAAGTTGGTCCAACCTGGGCAAAAGTCCGTTCTATTATCGATGATTCAAGTAATGTAAGTGCAATGGTACTTTCTACTTCTGACCGTTGTATTGTAAGTGGAGATCTGTCACTTATGAGTGATAACCAGATTCGTTTTGGTCAGATGGAAAACAATGATAATACGGTTTCCGTCGGAGACCAGATCGTCACTTCTTATATTAGTGATAAATACCTGCAGGGAATCCTGATCGGATATGTCAGTGAAGTAACGGTCGACTCTAACAATCTGACTCGTTCCGGATATATTACACCGGCTGTAGATTTTAAAAATCTTCAGGAAGTTCTTGTTATCACAACAACGAAAGCGGATTTGGTTGGATCCAATCAGAGCGAATAGGAGTGAATACTCATGAAATTAATGAAATTTAAAAGAGTTGCTGTAACTGTACTGATCGTACTTGCAGCATATCTGCTCCAGTGTACCTTATTCAATCATCTGGAACTTGCCGGAATTAAACCTAACCTGATTCTGATTGTCACAGCATCCTTTGGTTTTATGCGTGGGCAGAAAGAAGGAATGCTGGTCGGTTTCTTTGCCGGCCTTATCACAGATATCCAGTTTGGTACAATTTTGGGATTTTATGCATTACTTTACCTGGTAATCGGTTTTGTAAACGGATTATTTGAACAGCTTTATTTTGATGAAGATATCAAGCTGCCGTTATTTTTGATTTCTGTCAGCGAATTTCTCTACGGTATCATCATTTATTTGCTCATGTTCATGTTGCGAAGTGATTTTAACTTTTTATATTATCTCAACCGCATCATCGTTCCTGAACTGATTTACACAATCGTGATCACACTGGGATTATACCCACTGATTTTATTTATTAACCACAAACTTGAAGCAGAAGAAAAAAGGAGTGCAAGTAAATTTGTTTAGAAATATTTTAGACCGTCTGAAAGAAGCCGGAGCTTACCTGATGCAGTCAAGACTCGTTACTTTGATCATTATATTTTGTGTCAGTTCTTCCATCCTGATCGGAAGATTATTCTATCTTCAGATTGTAAAAGGGTCTGATTATCTTGAAAACTACGAATATTCTATCCGCCGGACGACATCCGTTGCAGCAACACGCGGAAATATTTATGACCGTAATGGAAATCTGCTGGCTTATAACCAGCTGGCTTATTCCGTGACAATTAATCTGTCAACCGTTGAAAACTCCATCACAACAGATAAACGTTCTGAAAAAAATGCGGCATTAAATAAAATCCTGGATCAGGTTCTTTCTATCGTAGAATCAAATGGAGATTCTGTTGTTTCAAGCTTTGGTATCATCCTGGATTCCTCCGGAACCTATCAGTTTACACAGTCAAGCGATACCCAGAAGCTCCGTTTTATTGCAGATGTCTATGGAAAACGAACAATAGATGAACTTACAAAAAAACAGCAGAACCAAAGTGCAGCGGATATCATTCATTATCTTTGTACCGATGAAAAATATGGATATGGCCTTGATGACAGCACATTAGAGCCTGCTTATATTTTAAAGATCATCAACATGCGTTATGCAATGGCATTAAATGCATATCAGCAGTATATTGATACAGTTCTTGCATCCGATGTAAGTGACGAAACAGCAGCAGCAATTATGGAGAATAAGGACGTTCTTACCGGTGTTGACATTTCAGAAGATTCTATCCGAAAATATACCGATGGAATGTATTTTGCATCTATTATCGGATATACCGGACAGATTTCCCAGGATGAATACGATGCGCTGGACAAGGATGAAAAGAAAAAGTACTCTCTGTCTGATATTGTAGGAAAGGCCGGCATTGAACAAAGCATGGACAATGTCCTTCAGGGCACAAAAGGTGAAAGAACCGTGTATGTAGATAACCTCGGACGTGTAACTGATACTGTCAGCCGGAAAGATCCTGAAGCCGGAAATGATGTATATCTGACGATTGATAAAAATCTTCAGGAAAGTACTTATAAACTTCTGGAAGAGAAGATTGCCGGAATTGTTTTATCCAAACTACAGAATGTTCTGGAATACGATACATCCAGCGTAGATGACTCTAAGAATCTGATCATCCCGGTCAGCGATGCATATTATAATCTGATTGGAAATTCCGTCATCGATTCCGGACACTTTTCAAGCAGTGATGCAAAAACTGCCGAGCAGCAGGTTTATTCCATTTTTCAGGAAAAAAAGACTGAGACGATTTCCCTGCTTGAATCAGAACTTCAGAACTCACAGGCCAGCGCATATACAGATCTTTCCAATGAAATGAAAGCATATATGGATTACATCTGTGATACCCTGCTGACAAAGGATACAGGCATCCTTATGTCAGATCAGATTGATAAGAATGATGCTACTTATATTGCATGGGCAAAAGATGAGACAATCAATTTATATACTTACCTGAATTATGCGATTTCTAAAAACTGGATCGATACTTCCAAACTTGGAAGCAGTTCTTATTCCAGTTCAGAAGAGATTTATCAGGAGATTTTAAAATATTTAAAAGAATATTTAGCAGATGACAGTAATTTCGACAAACTTCTCTACAAATATCTTATAAAATCAGGTAGTGTTACTGGTGAACAAGTTTGTGCTATCGTATATGAACAGGGTGTTCTTCCTATGGATGACTCGACCTATAACGGATTACTCAACGGAGAGACAAATGCTTTTTCCTGGATCAAGAGCAAGCTGGAAAGCCTTGAGCTTACACCTGGTGAACTGGCACTTGAGCCATGTTCTGCTGGTGCAGTTGTAACAAATCCAAATACCGGAGAAGTTTTAGCATGTGTTTCTTACCCTGGATATGACAATAATCGTCTCTCAAACGTAATGGATCGTTCTTATTATGTGCAGTTGAGCATGGGTATGTCACGTACCTTCTACAACAGAGCGACCCAGGAGAAGACAGCGCCAGGTTCTACTTATAAAATGCTTTCTTCTGTAGCCGGTCTGACAGAAGGGGTAATTAATGGAAACTCCTATATCAGTTGTTCAGGTGTATTTGACAAGATCACACCAAGTCCAAAATGCTGGATTTATCCAAGTGCTCATGGAAGTCTGAATGTAGTAGGTGCACTGCAGCATTCCTGTAATGATTTCTTCTATGAAGTTGGTTATCGTCTTGGACAAGACTCGAATGGTAACTATGACAGTGATACCGGCCTTGAAAAACTGGCAAAATATGCAAAAATGTTTGGATTTGACCAGACGTCAGGAATCGAAATTCCTGAATCACAACCTCAGATTTCTGATTCTGACTCTGTACGATCTGCCATTGGACAGGGTACCAATAACTATACTGTCAGCCAGATCAACCGTTATGTAACAGCCGTTGCAAACCGAGGAACTGTTTACAGTCTTTCTCTTATTGACAAAACAACCGATTCGAATGGAAAACTAATCAAAGATTATACTCCGGAAGTTGTAAATCAGATGGATGAGATCAGCTCAAGTACATGGGATCTGGTACACAATGGAATGGAAAGCATGGTAAAAAGCAGCTCCACCTTTGCCGGAATGGATATTTCCATGGGAGGAAAAACCGGAACTGCCCAGTATAGTAAGATGCATGCAGATAATGTTCTGTTTGTCGGTTATGCGCCGGCAGATTCACCTGAAATTTCAATTGCTGTCCGCATTGCAAATGGATATGCGTCTACCTATGCAGCTGAAATTGGAAGAGATATCACAAAAGTGTACTTCAATCCAGAATCCGCCGATGAACTGCTTCAAGGATATGCTTCTTCTTTAGGAACTGCAGGAGCCGGTGATTAATTAAGATAACGAAAGGGGATGGGATCATGAGTGAACTGGTAACAATAAAAAGCAGTCATTCCGGTATAGAGCTGCGGCTTAATGCCAACCTCCCATTCCCGGATCTTTTGAAAGCTGTAGAAGAGAAATTCCGACAATCTGCTGATTTTTTCAAGAATGCAAAGATGGCAGTTTCATTTAGCGGAAGGACACTTTCTATCAGCGAAGAGGAGCAGTTAATACAGGTTATTACGCAGACGACAAACCTTGAGATTATCTGTATCATTGATCATGATGAACGCAAGGAACTGATCTACAAAAGAGCGGTAGCACAGTGTTTATCTGAACGTGAGAAATCAGATGGACAATTCTATCGCGGAACATTAAAGCGAAGACAGCTTCTTGAATCCGAATCCAGCATTGTGATCTTAGGAGATGTTGAATTCGGAGCTAAAGTAGTTGCAAAAGGAAATATTATCATTCTCGGTACTCTCTATGGATCTGTTCATGCGGGAGCTGCCGGTGACAGGAATGCTTTTATCATTGCTCTCTCCATGCAGCCGCAGCGACTTGTAATCGGAGATATTGAAGCAAAACGTCAACTGATCTATCAGGACAGCCTTTCCATCAACGGACCGCAAATTGCAGTTGTTGACGGAAAAAGAATTTACCTTGATCCACTGATAGAATAAATCTTTGGAAAGACATAAGCATGGGAAATAGGAGGAATATTCAACATGGGTGAAGTAATCGTCATTACATCGGGAAAGGGCGGTGTTGGAAAAACAACAACAACAGCGAATATTGGAATTGGTCTGTCTTCAGCAGGAAAAAAAGTTCTTGTAATTGATACAGATCTCGGACTTCGAAATCTGGATGTTGTTCTTGGACTTGAAAATCGTATTGTCTACAATCTTGTTGACGTCATTGAAAGCAAATGTCGTCTGAAACAGGCAGTGATCAAAGATACGCGATTTGAAAATCTGTACCTGCTCCCATCTGCCCAGACAAAAGATAAGACAAGCGTATCACCGGAACAGATGAAAAAACTGATTGACGAACTAAAAGATGATTATGACTTCATTCTTTTAGATTGTCCGGCAGGAATTGAACAGGGTTTTAAAAATGCAATTGCAGGCGCACAGCGTTCCATTGTTGTTACAACACCTGAAGTTTCCTCAATTCGTGATGCTGACAGAATTATTGGATTACTTGAAGCTTCCGGAATCCGGAAAAATGAACTTCTGATCAATCGTCTGCGCGTTGACATGGTTCGCAGAGGTGATATGATGTCTGTAGAAGATGTCACAGAGATTCTAGCGATTGATCTGCTTGGAGTCATCCCTGATGATGAGTCTGTTGTTGTTGCAACCAATCAGGGAGAACCGGTAGTCGGCGAAGATTCCTTAGCCGGAAAATGTTACCAGAATATCTGTAGACGTCTGTTAGGAGAAGAAGTCCCGATTTCCGATTTTAATCATAAACCCGGACTTCGCAGTAAACTCTCCAGTCTTTTTCATAAGAACTAGGAGGTCACATTATGAGTGTACCTTCTGTTACAATTGCAAAAGACAGGTTGCGAAATTTGCTAATTACTGACAGAATTCAATGCACACCCGATATGATAGAATTTCTGACATCGGATTTATATCAGACGATTTCTAAATACATAGAAATCTCCCCGGAACAATTTGATGTCAAAATAACACGCACGGATATACATATAAAATATACAGGAGAAAAACATTGAAATCATTTTTTACTAATTTGAAACAGCGTTATAATATTAGAGATTATAAAATCAGTCTGGTTTTTCTGGTCACTCTGATTTCACTGGTCGGAATCCTTATGGTCCGAAGTGCAAGACCTGATTTAATGAATCGTCAGATTATGGGCGTTTGTCTTGGTCTGATTGTTATGTTTATTATCTCTTTCATTGATTATAAATGGATTTTAAACCTATATTGGCCGCTTTATGCTCTGAATATTGTTATGCTCCTGGCTGTTTTGGTTTTTGGAACAAAAGTAAATGGCGCGAGAAGATGGCTGAACCTTGGATTTACACAATTCCAGCCTTCCGACCTTACAAAAATCCTTATGATTCTGTTCTTTGCAAAATTCTTAATGGAACGAGAGCAAAAGATTAAAGAACCCAAAACGATTATTCAGGCAATTGCTTTAATCCTTCCATCACTTGCATTGATTTACAAGCAGCCAAACTTGTCTACAACAATTTGTATTGCCGCATTGTTTGCTGTCCTTCTTTACCTTGGAGGATTAAGCTACAAACTCATTGGAACCGTTCTTGTAATCACAATACCGACGATCATTATACTGCTTGTTGTTGCAATACAGCCAAACCAGCCGTTCTTAAAAGACTATCAGCAGGAACGTATCCTTGCCTGGCTGGAACCTGAAAAGTATGCCGACGACGAATCTTACCAGCAGTTAAATTCCGTTATGGCAATTGGGTCCGGACAGCTGACCGGAAAAGGGTATGATAATGACGCAACAACATCCGTTAAGAACGGAAATTTCGTATCTGAGCCACAAACAGACTTTATTTTTGCAATTATTGGTGAAGAATTAGGATTTGTGGGTTGTTGTGGAGTCATAATTTTGTTATTATTAATTGTGATAGAGTGTATCTTAATTGGTTTGAAGGCCAAAGATACAGGAGGGCGGATCATTTGCGGAGGCGTTGCTTCACTGATTGGAATCCAGAGCTTTATTAACGTCAGTGTAGCTACAATGATTTTTCCAAATACAGGCTTGTCCCTCCCATTTGTCAGTTATGGACTGACTTCCGTAGTATGTTTTTTCATGGGAATCGGTTTTGTATTAAATGTAGGCTTACAGCCTAATAAATATCAGTAAAGAGAGGATACCACTATGAATATCGGATTAGTAGCGCATGATGCGAAGAAAAAATTGATGCAGAATTTCTGCATTGCATACCGTGGGATACTCAGTAAGCATAATTTATATGCAACAGAAACCACCGGTATACTGGTCGAGAATGTAACAAACTTAAGCATTCACAAATATCTTGCTGGACATCTCGGAGGAAAACAGCAGCTCGGCTCACAGATTGAACACAATCAGATGGATCTTTTGATTTTCTTCCGTGATCCACTGACACCTCACTCACATGAACCGGATGTTAATGACATTGTTAAGCTTTGTGATATTTATAACATTCCGATCGCAACAAATATCGCAACTGCTGAAGCATTGATCCTTGCTCTTGACAGAGGCGACCTTGACTGGCGGGAGATGTATCGATAATATGAGTAAACCATACAAAAAGAAGAGAAGACGAAGAAAGCAACGGCATTCTGTCAGCCGCATACTTATTCCTGTCATATGTCTTATTGTTGTATTGTCCGGAGCTGTCGGCGGAGTCTGGTATTACAAAGAATATGGTGGTGATCCTGTCCGGACATATGAGACAGCCACTTATAACTCTAATTTATACCAAGGAAGTTTGTTTGCTGATGATTTATGCGTCGCTGCTGATGATGTGGCTCTCACTGGATTTGATGATGAGGATTCTCTTCATGCTGCAGGATTATTCAATCTAAATGATAAAACAGTTGAATATGGATATAAACTTTATGATAAATTATATCCTGCAAGTACAACAAAGCTTATGACTGCATACCTTGCTTTTAAGTACGGTAATATGGATGACATTGTAACTGTTTCTGACAGTGTTTCAAGCTTTGCCTCTGATGAAGTAGTCTGCAACCTACAGCCTGGTGATACAGTGACACTTTATGATTTATTATGTGGTCTTTTACTTCGTTCAGGTAATGATTGTGGTGTTGCTATCGCTGAACATATTTCCGGAAGTGTAGAAGCTTTTGCTGAGCTTATGAACTCAGAAGCGAAAGCTCTTGGTGCCACTGGCAGTCATTTCGTGAATCCTCACGGACTTCATAATGAAAACCACTATACAACAGCATATGACCTGTATCTGATCTTTAATGCCTGCATTCAGGATCAGAGATTTATGGACATTATTTCCATGGATTCTTATACAATGAATCTTACCGGAGCAGATGGTACAACAAGAACATTTGATGTAGTCCCAACCAACTATTATTCCTCAGGGAAGATCAATGCCCCTGAAGGAATTCGTGTATTTGGCGGTAAGACCGGTACCACAGATGAAGCAGGATGCTGTGTGATCCTTTATAGCGAAGATTTGGAAAAGAATCCTTATATTTCCATTATTATGGGGGCTGAAGATAAGAGTTTTCTTTACCAGGAGATGAACCGGCTTCTTGAGGCTGGAGAAACAACTAAAACAGAATAAAGAATAACCGATATGAAAAAGCCATGTGGCACAGAACAACAAATTAGAAGCTTTCATTTTTAATCTGTCCGCATGTTTTTTTTCTATCTTATTTCATGTAATATTCTCCTTTACCGTTTCCTGTTTTCAGTAACGCTCTTTAATTTATTAATATGTATTCTTCCCCTGAAAGGCTGGAAATATACACAAAAAAATGATATACTAACAAAGTTAAAGCAGAAATGACAGGAGGTAATATTTTTATCTTGGCAAAGAAAAAAAACAAGTCTGTAAATATAAAAAGATATAAGGCAAAAAAAGAATTTAATATTGGAATGTTTCTGTTTGCAGTTGTATTTATTTATCTTATTGTTACTATTACCGCATATCTTTTAGAAGATAAGCCTTCTATTTATGAAGTGCGGGAGGGCAGTATTGTGAAGGATAATACCTATACCGGATTGATCATCCGCCAGGAAACAACTGTAAATGCAGAATCGGGCGGCTACATTAATTATTATCAGAATGGGAACAGCAAAGTCAAATATGGCGCACCTGTTTATGCAATTTCAAAGAATGCTTTGAATTTTGATGATTCATCTACGGAATCATCTTCAACTGCAGATCTTAGTCCTGATGTTCAATCAGGACTTGTGACACAACTTCAGACATTCAATGAAAACTATGACAATTCCAACTTTTCAAGTATCTATACCTTAAAGAATGAGCTGCAAAATACATTGCAAAATGCATACTGCACAACTAAAACTGCGCAGCTTGCATCTGTAATTGAGAGCAGCGGACAAACTGTCACAACCTCTTCTGCCGGACAGGACGGAATTGTTTCCTATACGATTGATGGTTTAGAGTCCTTAACTGTTGACAATTTTACAGCAGATAATTTTAATAAAACAAATTATAAAGTAACTGAGCTTACCGATCAGATGAAGATATCAAGCGGTTCACCGGCTTACCGCTTGATTACCAGTGAAAACTGGTCCGTAGTGATACCTTTAAAAGAAGACACCGCAAAAGAATTTCAGAAATCTGATTTACAGAATGTGCAGGTCCGCATAGATAAAGACAGTGAAAAGATGTGGTCCGCTTTCTCTGTTCTTGAACGAGATGGGAATTTCTATGGTGTTCTGACCTTTGACAACTCTATGATTCGTTATGCATCAGAGCGTTTTCTGAACATAGAACTTATCTTAGAAGATGAGTGTGGCCTAAAGATTCCAAAATCTGCCGTAGTAGAAGAGCAGTTCTTTGTAATTCCTCATGATTATATTACAAACGGAGGTAACAGCTCTTTAGAAGGTGTTATGGTTTTGGATTCAAAAGGAACTGCCTCATTTCAGGCTGTTGATATCTATGACACCTCCGATGATGGAGAAGTTTATTTAAGTCGAGATCAGCTGAAATCCGGAACAGTGATTGTAAAACCGGATTCTTCTGATACTTATACGATTGATACCCAAAAGCCATTAAAGGGAGTCTACAATATCAATAAAGGATACGCTGTTTTTAAAAAAGTATCCATTTTATGTGAAAGCGACGAATATTACATTGTTCAGGAAGGAGATTCTTACGGACTTTCAAATTACGATCATATCGTACAAAACGGAGCCGGTGTTTCCTCTGATGATGTTGTATTTCAGTGATTTGATTTTATAGCCCTTTGAAAATTGGATACAAAACCCAAAAGAGGATAATCAAATTTAAAAAAGGAGAGATAACTTATGCTAGAAACACAGTTAAAAGAAGTAGAAGCAAAGATTCAGGCAGCCTGTGACCGTGCCGGACGCAAGCGGGAAGAAGTTACATTGATCGCCGTAAGTAAGACAAAACCGATAGAAATGCTTCAGGAAGCTTACGATCTCGGTGTCCGTGTGTTTGGTGAGAATAAAGTGCAGGAAATCACAGCCAAATACGATGCACTTCCTGATGATATCCACTGGCACATGATCGGACATCTGCAGACCAATAAGGTAAAATATATTATTGATAAAGTAGATCTGATCCACTCTGTCGATTCTGTCAAGCTTGCAGAGACAATTGAAAAGGAAGCTGCAAAACATAATCTTACAGCTAATATTTTAATTGAAGTAAATGTTGCTCAGGAAGAAAGTAAGTTTGGACTTAAAACAGAAGAAGTTCTCCCGTTTATTGAAAAGATTGCAAATTTCGAACATATCAAGGTCTGCGGACTGATGACAATTGCACCTTTTGTCGATAACCCGGAAGAAAATCGTCAAATTTTCGCAAATTTACATAAATTATCTGTTGACATTAATGAGAAAAACATTGATAATGTTTATGTGAACATACTTTCAATGGGAATGACCAATGATTACGAGGTTGCCATAGAAGAGGGAGCAACTATGGTTCGAGTTGGAACTGGTATCTTTGGTGCAAGGAACTATAATATCTGACTTAATTTATTAACCTGATGAATGAGTTACTGTTTACAATATTTTTGAACAGTAATTGAATAGTATCATTTTTTCGTTGGATCGTATGAATAAAAAAGAGCGCCACCTGAAAAAGGGGACAAGATAGGAGTGTAAAAATGGGTGTATTTGATAAATTTCTTGACATCATGAAGTTAAATGATGACGATTATGATGACGATGAATTTTATGATGATGATGATTTTGCAGATGACGGTGATTTTGAGGAAAAACCGCGTCGTTCTTTCTTCGGTAAGAAGAATAATAAAGAGGAATCTTTCAATGACTTTGATGCTGATGAAGATAAGAAGTTTCAGCCTTCTGCTTCCAGCAAGGTTACACCAATGCGTCCTGCTGCAAAACACGGCGGAAACATGGAAGTATGCGTTGTAAAACCAACTTCTGTAGATGATTCCCGTGAGATCACAGAGACATTACTTGCAGGCCGTACTGTAATCCTTAACTTAGAAGGTATGGATCTTGAGATTGCTCAGAGAATTATTGATTTTATTTCCGGAGCAGCATTTGCGATCAGCGGAAACCTTCAGAAGATTTCCAGCTATATCTTCCTTGTTACACCTACAAATGTTGATATTTCCGGTGATCTTCAGGATCTTCTCAGTGGATCTATGGAAACACCAAGTGTTCGTGGAAGATACTAGAATTTAACTTCAACTATAGGAACTGGATTTTAGAATTATTATGATAAAAGAAAATCAGAAAAAAGAAACAAAGCTTTTGGAACACAGATTTATTGAACTTTCCAGAATTGCTTTTGAACGTGAAATTGTTACATATTCGGATTTTCTTAACCTGAATGATCAGAATATCCTGCATACCCTGCCAAAGAACAAGCTTTATTCAAGATATGTCCTCTTTGGCGGGTATGATATGGCGGAGCGTCAGATGGCTGCATTTATCCCTGAGGCTCTTTCTTTGCGTTATGGGGTATCTGATATTACTCCGAAAGAGATTGATTATCCGTTTTGTGCCGTGAAAATAGAACCAAAAAATAAAAGATTTTCCGAAGACCTGACTCACAGGGATTTTCTTGGTTCCATATTAAATCTTGGGATTGACCGTTCAAAAACCGGAGATATTCTTGTGACAGAAGATTCAGCACTTCTTTTTATCAATAAGGACCTTGTATCTGTTGTAACAGAAGACTTAACCCGGGTTCGCCACACTGTTATAAATAGTTCTGTCATCAACTTAGATATGATAAACTACACACCTGATTTCCAGCAGATAAAAGGAACTGTTTCATCTGTTCGCTTAGACAGCCTACTTCCACTTGCATTTTCTTCTTCCAGAAGTAAACTATCCGGACTCATTGAAGGCGCAAAGGTCTTTGTAAACGGCAAATTGATTACAAGCAATGGATATCAGGTAAAAGAAGGAGATCTTATCTCTGTACGCGGATTAGGTAAGTTCCGTTTTGAGGAAGCGGGGAAAATCACTAAAAAGAATCGGATCAGTGTAACTATTCAGAAATATGTATAATCTAAAAAGCTTAGAAAAGAGGAGCTTATCGACTCATGAATAATACAAAAACAAAGACAAAGAGTTATCTTTTCGCTGCCATTGGGTTTCTGCTCACATTAGCACTTGACCAATGGACCAAATATCTTGCATCTACTATCTTACGCCGTCTCGAGTCTTTCTCTTTGATTTCCGGAGTTTTTGAACTTCGCTATCTTGAGAACCGCGGAGCTGCATTTGGTATTATGCAGAATCGACAGATTGTGTTTGTAGTCGGAGGTATTATTATACTTGCTGTCATTTTGTATCTGTACCAGAAGATGCCATTTACACCACATTACAGACCACTGCGTATCTGTGCTGTACTGCTTGCATCCGGAGCTGTGGGAAATATGATCGATCGTGTGAAACTTGATTATGTTGTTGACTTTTTCTATTTCCGACTGATTGATTTTCCAATCTTTAATGTTGCAGACTGCTATGTTGTAATTGCATGTATTTTATTTGTTGTTCTCATTTTATTTTATTATAAGGACGACAACGATTTTGAGTTTTTAAATTTTAAGAACAGATAAAAACGCACAACAGGAAGGATTCTGAAAGCTTATGGAAGAACTTCATTTTAATGCGGATATTACAGGGGAAAGGATCGATAAATTCCTTGACGGGAGAATAGAGAGCCTTTCCCGTTCTTATATCCAGAAATTAATTAAAGAAAAAAAAATTCTTGTAAATCAATTACCGATTAAAGCGAATTACAAGTTAACAACAGGGGATACTATCATTCTTCAGATCCCTGACCCGGAACCACTTGATATTCAGCCTGAAAATATTCCTCTGGATATTCTCTATGAAGATGATGACATTCTCGTCGTTAACAAACCAAAAGGAATGGTTGTACATCCTGCACCGGGACATTACAGCCATACGCTGGTCAATGCGGTTCTATATCACTGTGGAGAAAACCTGTCGGGAATCAATGGTGTAATCCGTCCGGGAATCGTCCATCGGATTGACATGAATACAACCGGTTCCCTTCTGATCTGCAAAAATGATAAAGCTCATCAGATTCTTGCAGAACAATTAAAAGAACATTCTATCACAAGAAAGTATCACGCTATCGTACATGGCAATCTGAAGGAGGATACAGGCACTGTGAACGCTCCGATCGGTCGGCACCCTACAGATCGTAAGAAGATGAGTACAAAAGCACCAAATGGGCGACATGCAGTCACTCATTACCGTGTATTGGAAAGATTTGGTAATTTTACCTACATTGAGTGCCAGCTTGAAACCGGTCGGACACATCAGATCCGTGTTCATATGTCCAGTATCGGACATCCAATTCTGGGCGATGAGATTTATGGTCCTGCAAAATGTCCTTATAAACTCCAGGGACAGACTTTGCATGCAAAAATCCTTGGTATCACTCATCCATCTACAGGAGAATATATAGAATTTGACGCACCTTTGCCAGACTATTTTAAAGATTTATTAAATAAATTAAGAAAACAAAACTAAGTATAAGAAATGGTGTAGGAAATAGTGAATTGACATTGTCTTTTTTCATCTTTTTGGTTATAATATAGATAAGATTTCGCATAGACTTGAAAAGGAGTGTGGCTTATTATGAAGACAAATACTATTATAACAATCGGACGTCAGTACGGAAGTGGTGGAAAAGAGATCGGACATTTCGTTGCCGAGGCATTTGGAATTAAATTATACGACAAGGAAATGCTTGCGCGTGCAGCAAAAGAAAGTGGTATCTGTGAGGAATTATTTGAGACTCATGACGAAAAGCCAACGAACAGTTTTCTATATTCTCTTGTGATGGATACATATTCTATGGGATATGCCGGCAACACATACACTGAGATGCCTATCAATCACAAAGTTTTTCTTGCACAGTTTGATGCAATTAAAAAGATTGCAGATGAGGGACCATGTGTCCTGGTAGGCCGTTGTGCAGATTATGCACTTGAATCCTATCCAAATGTTGTCAGCATCTTCATTCGTGCAGATATGGAAGATCGTATTCGTCGTGTAGCAACAAGACTTGATCTTACGGATGCAAAAGCAAAAGATCTGATCAATAAGACGGATAAAAAGAGAGCAAGCTATTACAATTATTATACAAACAAGAAGTGGGGCGAGGCAGCCAGCTATGAGCTTTGCTTAAACAGTTCTGAACTCGGAGTACAAGGTACAGCGAAAGCAATTGAACAGTATATTCTTTTAAAAGAAAGTATTGAAAAAGAAGCCAGAAATATTGTTTAATCTTATTTATTAAAATGTATAGTGCAAAGGATACAGAAGAGCAGTAGTGCATTCTTTCTGTATCCTTTTTATCTATTCTTATTTTTTTTACTTCCTATACTTCACGAAGCTTTACAGCACCTGCCGCCTGACGGCGTCGGTCTTCATCGATTGCTGCATAATGTTTCTTTGTTGTATTGACATCTTTATGCCCCAGAACATCTGCGACAAGATAAATGTCTCCGGTTTCTTTATAAAGTGCTGTTCCGTAAGTGCTGCGCAGTTTATGTGGAGTTATCTTCTTATTCGGAGTGACCTCCCTGGCGTACTTCTTTACCATATTTTCAACTGCCTGAACGCCCATCCGTTTTCGCTGGGTAGACAAGAACAGTGCGTTTTCGTGACCGGAGAGTGGTACAGTTTGCTTTCTGGTCGTGTAAAGATACGTCTTTAATGCATTCTCAACCTCTTCACCGAAATACACAACCATCTGATTCCCACCTTTTCGTGTTACAGTAATTCCGTTATTCTTAAAATCAATATCCTGAAGATCCAGTCCAACACATTCTGATACACGGATTCCTGTTCCAAGCAGAAGCGTCAGAATTGCCAGATCTCGATTTTTTGTCTTTTCAAAATAGGCTTTCCGCTGACCTGTAAGATTATCCCCTCCATGATCAACATAATCCAGGAGCATTGCGATCTCATCCGTATCAAGCCGTATAATCGCTTTCTCATGCAGCTTAGGCATCTCTACAAGCAACGTAGGGTTCTTGCTGATAATTTGCCGTTTAAAATAATATCCATAAAAGCTACGAAGCGCAGACATCTTTCTTGCAAGTCCCTTTTCTGTGTTCGTGATACATTTTTCTTCGTCATTCTTATAGACCTTCAGATATTCCTGGTATTCCTCAATATCTACAGGCTCCAGGCGTTCCAGATCATGTACCTCAAATTGTTCGATCGTATAATTTTTATAAACCGGATTATTCTCCATAAGGAAATGAAAGAAAACACGGATATCATAGGCATAAGAAATCCTGGTCCGCGCAGATGTCGTTGGTTCCACCGCACGAAAATAATCCTTTGCAAATGGAGGTAATGTCTTCAGGATCTCTCTGAGACGTAATGTGTTATCTATATATGTCTGTTCATGATATGTTTTTCTGTTAGAAGTTTCTGCCATATTAAAAGCTCCTTTATAGATTCAAATGTACTGAAATCCCATATTTCTTATATATTTTAACATAAGTACTGTTTTTCGTCTATATCTTTTGGAAAAATCGGTATTTGTCGTATAGATTGATTTCTGTTAATAAAATCCGAAGAGACTATCTGCTGCTATTTAAAGCGCTATTTCTGGAAAGCAGATAGCAATCTTCTTCGGATTCAGGGAGTGTATATATCAATACATAGGGTGTATATTGATACCATTTAGAATTTTTCGTAAGCGATCATCAGGTATTGACCTGCATGAATCGTATCCGAATCAAGATGATTCATCACCTTAAGTGCTTCTACATATTCGCTTACGGAGCCATATCCGTCTGTAATTGTTTCTTCTGCAATGCTCCAAAGGCTGTCACCTGGTTCAATTAATCTGCTTGTGTAACAGATCTCAATAGCATCTGAAGTTCTCTGATTATCTATTTCCTTTGCCGAAACTCGGAACATTCCAAAGTACATACAGCTGCAGAGAATAAAAAGAATACTGCATATTACCAAACCAGAATGACGAATAACACCATGTTTCTTCTTTGAATTTACTGAATGATTTCCTGAATACTTTTTCATAATCCTTTTCCTCTCTTTTCGCTTACTGTATACCTATCTTCTATTATTGCTATACATCGAACGTCTGTTCTTTTATGTTTTCATTATATCGTTCGAACAAATGTTTGTCAAGCATTTTACTTCATAAAACCGAACATATTTTCGCAACAAATGTTTGCTTTCTAAAAAATGCTGTGTTATTATGTTCTTATGATTATAGTAGATTCGGAGGGAACAATATGTCAGAAGGGAATATTACTCCTAAGCAGAAAGAGATTTTAGAATATATAAAAGACCAGATTTTAACAAGAGGCTTTCCGCCGGCAGTTCGTGAGATCTGTGAGGCTGTGAATTTAAAGTCTACCTCTTCCGTTCATTCGCATCTGGAGACGCTGGAAAAGAATGGTTACATAAGAAGAGACCCTACCAAGCCTCGTGCAATTGAGATTCTGGATGATAATTTCAACCTGACAAGAAGAGAGATGGTGAATATTCCGATCATAGGCCGTGTCGCTGCCGGCGAACCGCTTCTTGCAGAACAGAATATTGAAGATTATTTTCCTATTCCTGTAGAATATATGCCAAACAAGCAGACATTTATGCTCCAGGTACAAGGTGAAAGTATGATCAATGCAGGAATTCTGAGTGGGGATTATGTTATTGTTGAGCAGACTCCATCTGCTGAAAATGGGGAACAGGTAGTTGCACTGATTGAAGATGGCGCTACAGTCAAGACTTTCTATCGTGAAGAAGGTATTATCCGCCTGCAGCCGGAAAATGATGCATATGATCCGATCATTCTTACAGATGTCACTATCCTGGGTAAGGTAATCGGTGTTATCCGTATGTATTAAATCTCATTACTGGATATAGGATTTTTAATTAGAACTCAAAGTATAAAAAACTGGCAGAATGTAGTACTCCACTACTCTTCTGCCAGTTTTTTATAACTCTCACTATTTATGCTTCAAGATCTTCAACAGACACATGATGTCCATCTTTCCAGATTCTCTCCAAATTGTAGAACTGTCTGTTCTCACGATCAAAGACGTGTACAATAATATCACCAAAATCAAGTAACACCCATCTTCCGGATGCATTTCCTTCTCTCTGTACCAGAGAATATCCTGCTTTATGCAATTCTTCCTCCACATTGTCCACAAGGGCATTCACCTGACTGTCACTGTTTCCATTTACGATCAGGAAATAATCTGCAAGTACAGACACGCCTGAGATATCGATGATCTGGATATCTTCTCCTTTTTTATCACTGAGGGCTGTATATGCCAGCTTTGCCATTTCTTTTGACTGATTCATCTTTTATTATTCTCCTTTGTCGCTATAATATTGATAAGTTTCAATGCTCATCGGATCTACCGGCTTACCATTCTTACGCAGATAATTAACCGTATTCCCTGCACAAAGACAGATTGCATGGTCAATATCGACAAACACAGTTTCACGGATCTCCTGAAGACCAGGAATTATCTTTCTGTTCGGTTCAATATAATCAGCAATATAAATAATCTTCTCAAGCATTGTCATCTCCGGTCGTCCTGTTGTATGCCATGTAATTGCACTTAAAACGCCTTTATTGGTCACACCATACTCTTTCTCCGCGAAATATGCTCCCAGTTTCGCATGGACCAATGCCGGCATCTCAAGTTCTGATTGTGTAAGCGGAATACCGTGTTTTTGACATCTCTCAACCTGTTCCTGCGCAGAACCATACTTTCCACAATCATGCAGAAGTCCTGCCATCATAGCATCATCGATATCTTCATGATAACGCATTGCAAGAGATGCTGCTGTATACATAACTCCAATTGTATGTTCAAAACGATCTTTTTTCAGCTTTTTTTCCAGTTGTTTTCTAATGTCAATGAAAGCTTCTTTCATAATCGTGTTCTATCTCCTCTCTGGTTACTGTTCACTCCCGTGTCAATCACTTCGCTGATTGACACGGAGGATGCATGCTTTGGCTTGAATGCATCTCGTCATTTTGACAAGTGCAGATAAAATATGCTTTAAATATATAGATTCTTTTCTTTAATATAATCCGCGACAACATCAGGCACCATATAACGCACGCTGAGTCCCTTTGCTGCCCTTTCTCTTATTGTAGTAGAGGAAATCTCTACCAACGGTGCGCGAAGCAGTTCTATATGTGCTCCGTATGCTTCCGTGAGATATCGTATCTGTCCCTTCATTGCTGAAGCATCTTTGTCGTCACGCATTGCTGCAAGAATCGTACAGGTCGTAAAAATTTCTCTGAAATCTTTCCACTCTTCAAAAGCAAACAGAGAATCCGCTCCGAGAATAAAATAAAATTCATCATTTGGGTAGATCTCGTTAAAATGCCTCATTGTATGATACGTATAAGAGTGCTTCTTCGTATCCGCTTCTGAAAGATTCAATGAGAAATTCGGATTACTTTTTATTGCAAGACGAACCATCTCGATCCTGTGATGCATTGCTTCTTCTGTATCGAGTGTCTCTTTGTGTGGAGGATTTCCATTCGGTAAAAACCAAATCTCATCAAGTCCAAAATCTTCATAAGCAAACTCACCAAGAAGAAGATGACCGATATGAATCGGCTCAAATGTACCACCCATAATACCAATCTTCATTGTCTATACCCGTTCCTTTTCTACTATGGAAAACACGCTCTGCGAGTTTCCTATATTCAAATTCAGCTTCCGAATCATATAATAACTCAGAAGCTGAAAAAATAATTATTTTGGAAGCTGAATTTTCTTTTTATCGTCTTTTCCTTCTTTGTAAAGAACGATTTTCTTTCCGATTACCTGAACAACCTGAGACTGTGTTCTCTCTGCAAGTGTCTCTGCGATTTCTCTCGGGTCATCCATGCAGTTCTTTAAAACACTGATTTTGATCAGCTCACGTGCTTCCAGTGCCTCGGCAATTGCCTCCGTAAGTCCCGGATTCATGCTTGCTTTTCCAACCTGGAAAATCGGATCCATTGTCATCGCAAGTCCTTTTAAATAGGCTCTCTGTTTTGTAGTCATAATATTCTCCTTATTTATAATAATCAAACTGAAGTCCGTACATTCTAACTGTGTCACCTTCCTGGATGCCAGCTCTCTCAAGATCTGCAAGAATACCTGAATCTTTCAGGAACTTCTGGAAGAATGCAAATCCCTTCTCTGAATCAAGATTCGTATATCCAAGCATTTTCTCAATCTTCGGACCTTCAACTACATACATTCCATCTGCCTGTTCTACCGTATAAGGAAGATCTTCATAGATCAGTTCATCATCCGGGAAGTATTCCTGCTCGAATACTACCGGTTTCTGATCCAGCTTCTGAAGCTCATTACTTACGTAGTAGAGAAGATCGGAGATTCCTTTTCCTGTAGCTCCGGAAATAGGAAATACTTTGATTCCCTTTGGCTCAAACTCATCTTTCAGGCGCTGAACCGGATCATCTTCCGGATCATAGATCAGATCCGTCTTGTTCGCTGCGATTACCTGCGGACGTTCCGCAATTTCCGGATTATAAGCAGCAAGCTCTGCATTGATCTTATGAATATCATCAACCGGATCACGTCCTTCTGTTCCGGCTGCATCAACAACATGGATCATTAACTTTGTTCTCTCGATATGGCGAAGGAACTCATGTCCAAGACCAACACCTTCGGATGCACCCTCAATTAGTCCCGGGATATCAGCCATAACGAATCCCTTTGCTCCATCCAGATCGACAACACCGAGATTCGGATTCAATGTTGTGAAATGATAGTTTGCAATTTTCGGTTCCGCATTTGTAACACGGGAAAGCAATGTAGATTTACCAACGTTCGGGAAACCAATCAGACCCACATCTGCAATCACCTTCAATTCCAGATTCACTTCCAGCTCTCTTGCCGGCTGTCCCGGCTGTGCATACTTCGGAACCTGCATGGTAGAAGTAGCAAAATGCTGATTTCCAAGTCCGCCTCTTCCGCCTTTTAAGACAACCTGACGTCTGTTCTCTCCGGACATATCAGCGATAACTTTTCCTGTAACAGATTCTTTAATTACTGTACCTTCCGGCACACGAAGAACAAGGTCTTTTCCGTCCTTACCGTGACAGCGGCGCTTTCCGCCCTGTTCCCCATCTTCGGCAGCAAATTTTCTCTTATGTCTGTAGTCAACAAGAGTATTCAGCCCTTCATCTACTTCGAAGATCAGGTCTCCGCCGTGTCCACCGTCTCCACCGTCCGGTCCGCCGTTTGGTACATACAGTTCTCTGCGGAAGCTGCAGTGACCGTCTCCGCCTTTACCGGAACGGATCAATATCTTAGCTCTGTCTGCAAACATATTATTCTCCTCTTAATTTGTATCAACAACTGTTTCTATATCTTTATTCACATCATATATGCGTAAATTTCTTCATCATCTGACAATAAAAGATTTCTTTGAAAGAAAAAGCCTCAGACCTTAAAAAACGTCTGAGGCTTCCTTTTGCCATGTATGCGAGTGAAAAGATTCCGTCGGAACTTTCCAGCCAAAACTGATTACTCAGCTACTGGATAGATAGAAACCTGTTTCTTATCTCTTCCTTTTCTTTCAAATCTTACTACACCGTCTACAAGTGCAAACAGAGTGTCATCTCCACCGCGTCCTACGTTAAGTCCTGGATGGATCTTTGTTCCACGCTGTCTGTAAAGAATGTTACCAGCTTTTACAAACTGTCCGTCTGCTCTTTTAGCGCCCAGTCTCTTTGCCTCGGAGTCACGACCGTTCTTTGTAGAACCAACTCCTTTTTTATGAGCGAAAAACTGAAGATTCATTTTCATCATGGTAATTACACCTCCTTGAAAATTATGTCGATATATTTCTCGTAGTCATTGCTGTCTTCTATCTCTTCCAGACCAAGAATCATGGAATCCAGCAATAATGTGGCATCATGTGATGGTATTCCGTCAAAACGGAACTCAATACTTCCGGTATCTTCATCCGAAACGCAGCTTGTCTCATCATCTGTAAAACGCTCAATTGAATTCAGCGCATTGATCACGAGAGCGGATACTCCGGCACAGACAATGTCTTCACCGGCCTCTGCATATCCCGCATGACCCTCCATATCAAACCCAGCATATTCCTGCCGTTCGGTCTTATAAATGGTTACCTTAATCATCAGAAACAGATTAAGCGTTGATCTTTTCGATCTTTACTTCTGTGTACTGCTGTCTGTGACCGTTTTTCTTATGGTATCCAGATTTTCTCTTATACTTGTAAACGATAACTTTCTTTGCTTTACCGTCACCGATTACAGAAGCTGTAACTGTTGCACCTTCAACTGTCGGGTTACCAACAACCATCTTGTCGTTGTTAACTGCAAGTACCTGGTCAAATGTATAAGTCTCACCAGCTTCTACCCCAAGTTTCTCTACTCTAATGATATCGCCTTCAGCTACTTTGTACTGTTTACCACCTGTTGCTATAATCGCGTACATATGGCACCTCCTATTATCATTACTCGCCAACTATGGTGTCTGAAATCAGAACTTAAATACCTCGTTGTGCGGCATACTCATATATATTAACTTGCAAATTTAGATTTGTCAATAGGGTTCATCTAATTTTTTTATTTTTTCATAACAGTATTCAATAATACTTTTTCTTGTTATGATTCCAATGAATTTCTTCTGGTCATCCACAACCGGAACAAAATTCTGATTCATTGCTTTCTGAAGAAGATCCTCCATATCAGCATCTGCCGATACAGCCTCATAATCTGCTTTTCTTGGAAAATCCTGGATGAAAATTGTCTCTGCCTCTTTCAGGTTCAGATTCGTATACTTCTTGATTCCCCAGAGGATATCTCCTTCTGTCATTGTTCCGACATATTCCCCTGCCTTATTCAGCATTGGAATAGATGCATATTTATGAAATTCCATTGTTTCCAAAACCTGACGTAATGTGCTGTAATCATAAATAAAAGCAACCTCACTCTTCGGTTTCAGAAAAAATAAGATATTCATCTCTTTTCAGCCTTTCTTGGTTTTAAATCTGTGTCAGTACGAAAATCTCATACAATGCTTTGATCGCATTTTTAAAATCATCATGACGTACACCAACGATGATATTAAGCTCACTGGATCCCTGGTCGATCATCTTGACATTAATGTGTGCGTGAGCAAGTGCAGAGAAGATTCTTCCTGCTGTTCCTCTTGTAGACTTCATTCCACGACCTACGATCGCGATCAGTGCAAGATCAGACTCAAGCTCAATGTGATCCGGATCTACCGCTTTGTGAATTCCTGCAAGAATCTGCTGTTCTTTCTCTTCAAACTTATCTTTGTGGACAAAGATTGTCATTGTATCGATTCCAGATGGCATGTGCTCAATAGAAACACCATTGTCTTCAAATACCTGAAGTACTTTACGACAGAAACCAACTTCTGAGTTCATCATCGCTTTTTCAATTGTGATCGCAGCAAATCCGTCTGTTCCGGCAATACCTGTAATAGTATATTTCGGCTGACAGCATGTTGCTTCTACGATAAGTGTTCCTTTGTCTGCCGGTGCATTTGTATTACGGATATTGATCGGAATTCCTGCTCTTCTTACCGGGAAGATCGCATCTTCATGAAGGACACTTGCGCCCATGTAAGAAAGCTCACGAAGCTCTTTATATGTAATTGTCTCAATTGATTTTGATCCTTTTACAATTCTTGGATCTGCAATCAGGAATCCTGATACATCCGTCCAGTTCTCATAAAGATCTGCATTGACTGCACGAGCCACAAGAGAACCTGTGATATCAGAACCACCTCTTGAAAATGTAACTACACGTCCTTCCTCTGTTGCTCCGTAGAATCCCGGGATAACAGCATTCTTAGCCTTTTCAAGTCGTGCAGACATAATTTCATTTGTGATCTCGGACTGGAAATCTCCATTCTCATCAAAACGAACAACCTCTGCTGCATCAATAAATTCAAATCCAAGATATGCAGCCATAATCTTACCATTCAGGAATTCTCCTCTGGATGCTGCATAATTGCTTCCTGCTTTTTCAGAAAAGTTCTTGCGGATCACTTCAAAATCCTCATCTAGGGAGAACTTTAAACCAAGTCCATCAATAATTTCCTGATATCTATCTTTAATTGCTGCAAGCTTCTCTGTGAAATCTTCACCATTCTCAGCAGCCGCATAGCAGCCATAGAGCATATCTGTTACCTTTGTATCAGCTGAAAAACGCTTTCCCGGAGCAGATGGTATAACATATCTTCTGGATTCTTCTGCACGGATAATATTTCCAACTTTTTTAAACTGTTCTGCGCTCGCAAGAGAACTTCCGCCGAACTTTACTACTTTCTTCATTCTTGCTATTCCTCCAATGTAATTCTGCGTTGCTGTTTCGAGTTTCCCGTGAACAGTAACAATACTGCTTTCTGCATTATCGGTTCATTATTATACAGTGTTACGCAGTCCTTGTAAACTTTTAAATAAGAAAACTTATAGGAATTTCTTATAAACATTAATAATAATCAATTAGAACGTGATCTCTCCATATTCCGCCCGTGCAGCCTTTTTCAGATCATCCGGTTTCAATTTGATCTGCATTCCAATCTTCCCGCCACTTACATAAATGTATTCCTGATGCTGTGCACTGGAATCGATCACAGTCGGAAATTGCTTCTTCATTCCGATTGCCGTACAGCCACCACGCACATAACCGGTCACCGCAGTAATATCCTTCACATGGAGCATTTCTACTGATTTTTCCCCGACTGACTTCGCAGCCTTTTTCAGATCAAGCTCTGCCGCAATCGGAATAACAAACACATAATGCCCGCCTGTTTTTCCAACCGTCACAAGCGTCTTATATACCTGTTCATGCGGAAGACCGATTTTATCTGCTGTTGTGATTCCGTCGACAAATTCATCACACTCATAGGTTTCATATTCATATGGGATCTTGTTCCTGTCCAAGATTCTCATTGCATTTGTTTTCAGTTCTTTCTTACTCATTATATTAGCATCTCCTCTGTTGTCTCTGCCTGCAAATGCATCTGCTATTCTATCTCTCTTACTGCTTCATGCAACGGCTTACGCACTTTCTTTCTCGTCACCTCAGCAAGTCCAAGTGCTGTAATATCAACTAATGTTGTCTGGATCGGATCTTTCGCAAGAAAATATCGGAATTCTTTTAATAAAGTTTCCTCATTCTTTTCCTCGTCCTGATTTATAAAATCAATCAGAATGATTCCAGACAGATTACGAAGACGTATCTGTCTAGCTGTTTCCTTCGCTGCCTCCAGATTCATCTTCAATGTAGACTCATCATCACCCTTTTTACGGACGTTTTTCCCGGAATTTACGTCTATCACGGTAAGCGCCTCTGTTACCTGGATCACCAGATATCCTCCATGTTTCAGCCAGACTCTTTCTGCTAAGGCATGTTCAACCGCTGTTTCTGTACTATAAATCTTTCCAAGTGGATAACCACTATCATCATGGAAATGAACCAGTTCCAGATTCTCCGGCATTTCTTTCTTGAAATAGCTGCAAATCTTTTCATATATTTCTGCATCATTCACAAGAATTTCTTCCATGCCATCCATATAGACATTTTTCAGATCTGTAATATAGGACGGTGGAGCAGATTTCAGGCATGAGAAACACACTCTGGAAGCAGCATATTTTAAAAGATGTTCATATTCCGCTTTCAGCTGTTCAATCTCTGTAAGAACATCCTCGAATGCAGCATCTTTCGCATTTGTTCTGATAATAAGACCATACTGGTCATTCTGATATTCTTGAAGGCGCTCCTTATAGGCTTCCCTGTCTTTTTTTGCAATTTTAGAAGATACACCTATTCTTGTATTACCATGCGTCAAAACGGCATATCTGCCTGTCAGACTGATATTACCGGTCACTGTCGGAACCTTTGTCTTTACAGCTTCCCTGCTGATCTGAACTACCAGTTCATCACCGATGCAAAGTGGCTTCTTCCCAATCTTATGCGTAAAAAATGCATTCTGTGCATCTCTTAAATCAAAATAACAATTAACGCCAGGTTCGATCTCAAGAAAAGCTGCCCCTATATTCTGTACGATATTCTGCACTTTAGCGACATATATATCGCCAATCTGATGCACCTTTTCCTGTTCGTCGGACTTTGCACAGTGAATCTCAGCAATCTGATCCTCTTCCAGAAAAAAGGTCCACACATGATTTTCTTTTTTCTCTATCAAAACTTTTCGTTTCATCTGTTTCTTCTCATTCCTCATCGCCTGTCATATCAACACCCATTGCCTCTAATGGAATCAGGGATCCATCTTCACTGCGATCTGTATACATTTCCAGTCTGTGATGCTGGAATTTCACGCTGTCCGGTTCAATTCCAAGGAACTGACAAAATGCTTCCATTACAAGATCCGGTTTCAGATTCTCTACACTTCCTGCTGCCACTTTCAGGTAAACAGAATCGCCTCGCAGTTCCCATGCATAGATCAATGGTTTAATGTCAACTTCCTTCTCGCTTCGTTTCGTCTGCTTTACAATCCGGATCTCCGGCTGTTCCATAAATTCTGAAAATCGTTCTTTCCAGCCCTCCGGAAATGCTCCCTTTCTCACAGATGTCAGATAATCTGCTCCTGCAAGGATTGTCATTCCGGTCATCTTCTTCTCCTCAGCAATTCTACGGATGCTTACGATCTCGATCCCCTCGATCTGACAGGCTTCGTTCATCCTTCTGACTGCATCTGCACTGTTGACTGCTTCTGTTAATTCAATATCAAAATATTCTCCGTCACTTGTCAGTCCGATTCCAAGCGGGTTAGCAAATGACATAATCATATGCGGACTATATCCGCCTGAAAATGCAATCGGAATATCCGCGCGACGCATCACTTTCTGGAAGAAACGCATCACATCAAGATGTCCGATGAATCGGAGAGAACCATATTTTCTAAATTTAATTCTTGCCTTCATAACAGACACCTCCTCCAAATTTCGCTGCGCCACATCCGGAACACTGCATACGGCAGTTCGGAGTTACTTTTTCTTCCATCGCACGATCCCATTCTCTGCGCAGGAACTTTCTTGTCACACCGATATCGATGAAATCCCACGGGAACAATTCATCTTCTCCACGCTCACGCAGATTGTAAAAATCAATATCAACACCCGTGTTCTCAAATGCCTGCATCCAAAGTTCATTGTGGAAACTCTCTGTCCAGGAATCGAACAAACATCCCAAACGATATGCCTCCTCGATCGCCTTGCTGATCTTACGGTCACCTCTGGCCATAATACCTTCCAAAACCGTAACTTCCGCATCATGCCAGTTATATTTCAGACTCTTACGGTTTAACTGTTCTTTAAATTCATCATTCACTAGATGTGCACGTCTCATATATTCTTCCGCCTTGCACATCGGAGCCCACTGGAACGGTGTGAACGGCTTCGGTACAAAGAAAGAAGAACTTGCCGTGATCTGACATTTTCCATGTCTCTGATCTTTTGGAATCTCATAATATCTGCGGGCAACCTTTTCTGCCAGATGCGCGATTTCCTTCATATCTTCCTCAGTCTCAGTCGGAAGTCCAAGCATAAAGTAAAGTTTTACCTTCGTCCAGCCACCTTCGAAAGCCTCGCCTGCTCCGTTTAAGATCACTTCTTCTGTCAGACCTTTATTGATCACGTCACGCATTCTCTGTGATCCGGCCTCCGGTGCAAATGTCAGACTGCTCTTGCGGATATCCTGAACCTTACTCATTACATCAAGAGAGAAGGCATCGATTCGAAGAGACGGAAGAGAAATATTAATTCCCTTATTCTTAAACTCATCGATCAGATATGTTACCAATTCTTTCAATTCAGAATAATCACTGGAACTTAATGAACTAAGAGAAATCTCTTCATGACCGGTATTCTGCAGCATATCATGCGCATACTGTTTCAATCGCTCAACATTTCTTTCTCTGACCGGACGGTAAAGCATTCCTGCCTGGCAGAAACGACAACCACGGATACATCCTCTCTGGATCTCAAGAACAACTCTGTCCTGTGTTACTTTGATAAAAGGAACAACCGGTTTCATCGGATACGGTGCATCTGTTACATCCATAACGATCTGCTTCTTAACTACAGCTGGTGCATATTCATTATTCGGTGTAAATGATTTCAAAGTGCCGTCTTCATTATATTCTGCATCATAAAAAATCGGAACATACAGACCCTCGATCTGCGCTGCACGTTCTAAGAACTCCCGGCGGCTCTTTCCCGAACCTTTCCATTCCTTATAAGCGTCAAGCAGCTCATCATAAGCTGTTTCTCCTTCTCCGATATAAAAGATATCAAAGAACTCTGCAATCGGCTCCGGATTGTATGTGCACGGACCACCACCAATCACAAATGGATCGTCTAAAGTTCTGTCCTTTGCATGCAGTGGTATCTGACTCAGATCAAGGATCTGCAGAATGTTCGTATAACACATCTCAAACTGAATTGTGATTCCGAGGAAATCAAAATCCTTGATCGGATCCTGGGACTCCAGTGCAAAAAGCGGAATCTGCTGTTCTCTCATCACTTTATCCAGATCATGCCATGGAGAGTAAACTCTCTCACACCACACATCCTCTCTGCGGTTGAACATATCATAAAGAATCTGAATCCCCAAATGAGACATACCGATCTCATAGACATCCGGGAAACACATCGCAAAGCGCACATCGATGTCTTCCACGTTCTTCATCACCGCATTCACCTCTCCGCCGATGTAGCGGGCAGGTTTCTCAATTTCTAATAAAATATCATCATCTAATGCTAGTTTTCTCATGGATTTCTCCTTGTATTTTGTACTTATGCATTTATATTACAAAATTGTAAATGCTACTTTTAACATCATATCTTTTGACGATAAAAAAAGCAACCTATTTTCTCTTTTTATGTAATTGTTAACTTGCTAAGCTTGTTACAGTCATATCTTTCAGACATGTACTCCGGTAGTCGCTCGGTGATATTTTATATCTTTCTTTAAATACTCGGTTAAATGTTCTCTGACTTTCAAATCCACTATCCAGACAAATTTTTGTAATAGAATCACTCGTATTTTCCAAACGCTGGCATGCATAGTTCAGCCTTACATCGTTAAGATATTGATTAAAGTTTCTATGGAATGTTTTGGAAAAGAGTCTGGATAAAACATATTTGCTCACCCCCAGATCTTTTGCCATCTCTTCCAGAGAAAACTTCTTCTTAAAATTTGCTGATATATAGGAAACTGTCTGGTAAATAAGATCGTTGCTCCCCACATTACTCTTTTCTACCAAATTTAATTTTCCTATGCAGCGTGCCAACACAATTTGAAGATATGCCTGTGCAACAGTAATATCCGACTGTTCTGTCTCTAAAATTGCATTTATAACCCTATATACCTCCGGTTCAACCTTTTCCTCTTTGATGATTGGGTATTCAGGAGCCATGGATTGCATGATATCTGCAAATTTGGCTATCGTAAATGGCGATGCAATCAGATAAGTCGCTTTATTTACACCGGGTGTCAGTACCTGATAGTGATGAATAACATCTGGAAATACAAAGCCTATATCTCCTTTTTCCATATGGTATAGTTCCTGTCCGACACCAAGTTCTAATGCTCCACTTGTTACACAAACGATCTCCAGTGCATTATGAAGATGTGGTTCAATATGTTTTGACTTCCTATTTATTGCTATGATCTCCTCTTTTGTGTCAACATATTTTAATTGCATGAAATACTCCCCTTTGCAACGTTTGTCTATATATAGAAAAAAGCACTGTCTCATCGAGCAATGACTAGACAGTGCTTCCTCCTGTTAATTCTAATTTATGTCTGATGCATCTGTTACTTCATCTGTAACAATTCCTTTTTCTGCTTTCAGTTTTTTATTTGCATCTTCTACATTCATTCTTGAAAGTACAAACATAATCAATACATCAAAGATTAACGGAAGCCAAAGATACATAAACTGCATCATATCGAGTGCAGACTGCGGCTGAGTTGCATTTGTTCCGATATATCCACTGAACTCAAGCAGCCATCCAACAACAGCGGTTCCAATACCTCCACCGATTTTTACGCCAAGAGAAGTACAAGAGTACATCGTTCCGTCAATTCTCTTTCCCTGTGTAAGATAAGTGTACTCAGAGCAGGATGCGATAACTGCATTCATATCTCCCTGCCATGGTCCCTGACCTAAGGCTGCAAGAGCTGTAAATGCCATCATCAGCGGAACACTGCCCATATATCCTGCAACAACAACAAGTGCTCTACCGATGACTGCTAAGACATAACCTCTTAAGTTCAGTTTATACATACCTTTCCACTTACCAACTAATGTCGGTGTGAAAATCAGGGCAATGATCAGTGGAATATTTACTGCCCATGCAAATTGTCCAAACAAATTCTTATTTTTCAGTACCCATGTCATGTAATAAATGCCAGCTCCAATCATGGCACCATATAACTGCTGTAAAATATATGTTCCACAAATCATCATGTAATATTTGTTTTTAACAAGAAGCTTGAATGCCTGTACCATTCCGTACTTTTCATTATCATCCTTTACTTCTCCTTCGTTAAGTTCTTCCTCAGGAAGTTCCTTAACAGAAAGTGCTGAAATCGTATTTACGACAAGACCAATGATTGCATAGATAATAGCAACCGTTCTCCATGCTGCAGCATCTCCACCACATTTATCTACAAATCCAACTGTAATTGCCTGAATCAGAAGACTTGTTGAAAACGCAAAAATAAAACGGTAAGATCCCATCTGCACACGCTCTTTGCTGTTCTTTGTAATCAGTGACGTAAGTGCTGAATAAGCAATATTGTTTGCTGTATAAAACACACCATTTAACAGTGTGTAAGAGATAAAGAACCATGCATATTTAGCCGTTGTTCCCAAGCTGACTGGTACTGCAAAACAGCAGACCAGCGTAATGGCACAACCAATATATCCATATAGCATCCAGGGTTTCGCTTTTCCCATTTTACTGTGTGTTTTGTCAATCATTGATCCAAAAAATATATCCGTAAAACCATCAAATAGTTTTGATACGGCAATCAGGGTACCTACGACACCTGCAGCAAGTCCTACTGAGTCCGTCAGATAGACCATCATAAAAGATGTCAGGAACGCATAGACTACATTACCTGCAATATCACCTGATCCGTATCCAATTTTGTTATACCATTTCAAATACTTTTTTTCTTCCATCGAATTTCTTTGCTCCTCATCTTCATCGCACTTAGAATCTCAATATGGCTAACCGTATGATATCTAATTCTGTTTTTTTCTCTGATTTTGTCTGATTGCTCTGTATATCCGGACTTTACATTACAATCAGACTCTCTTTCCTTGTTTACGGGTTACATGAAACTTTATTATCCCTTTACATACGGTATCAGTGTAAACTGAAACCGGAATAATACATCATCAAATCGGTACTGCTCCAATACAACTGGACCACAACTATTAGAACCAATACCATTTAATGCGTAGTCAACACAGAATACTACACTATCTGATTCTATTAATTCATAATTATGCGTTTTCTCCTCAAGTTCTTCCTGCGTATAATAAGAAGCATTGAATGAGAAGGCATTTTCCGCAGAGACCACAATTCCATATCGGCTGTTGTTAAGCTCTACATATTCACAATCATAATGGCTTCCATTTTCCTGTGGGCGAATATAATCCTCATGCAAATCATCTACATTTGCCTGATACAAACCGTGGCTCGCAGCCTGATGTTTATCACAATAACTTTCCTGTGGTCCCATTCCAAAGTATCTTACAGCTGAAAGTTTTTTATCCAGGAACATCCTCACACCAAATCTTGGCAGGTCCGGAAATTCATCATCTTTTGTTACTGCAATATCTGCATCAATCTTTCCAGCAGCTTCTATTTTCCATGTAATCGTCACATCAAGTATCTTCTGTACTGTCTCTGCCACAACGGATGCATGGCTTGTAATCTTCACACCATGTTTTCCCTGCACAACCTCTGTCGTATAGGCTCTTGTGTAAGCCTTATCATAGTGGGCTTTCTTCCATTCAGACTTAATGTACATATCGTTATCTGTTGGAGCTCTCCAAATATTTAATTCCATCGGATGGTTCAAGTATTCCCGCCCTGCGAATTTCATCTCTGTAAAGAGTGCAGTACGTTTGTCTATGGTATAAGCAAATTCACGCCCCTTGATATGAATCTGTGTATCATTTTCATTTACCTGTAATTCAGAGTCCACTACTGTTTTTGGTATCCATTTCTCTGCAAGTTTACATTTTGTATCCTCTTTACTTACCTCAATTTCATCAAATCCAAGAATATGGTCTTCATCCAACAGTGGCAATTCTTTTTTCAGATGGTAAATAAGTTTTAAATAACATTTCCCATTCTCAGGAACATTGATCTTCAGGTTTGTTTTTCCTTCCCCATGTGGTGCCACAGAAAACTCCGGAAGTATGCCTTTGCTGATCACAAGCCCATCCTGTGTCAGCTCATAACTAATCTTCACATAATCTTTCAAGTCATCAAAATCCATGTAGTTATGAAGCACCAGTTCTCCGCTTTCTTTGTTATAGGAAATAACTCTTGCCGGGCGATAAACATTCTTGTATTCCAAAAGTCCTGTATGTACCGTTCTGTCCGGATATACTAATCCATCCATACAAAAGTTGCCATCATGAATTTCTTCGCCATGGTCGCCCCCATAAGCATATATAGTCTTTCCATTCTCAGCAGTTCCATGAGCAATCGCATGGTCACACCATTCCCAGACAAAGCCGCCGCACATTTTATCATTATCCTGAATCATCTGGAAGTAATCTTCAAAATCTCCAGGTCCGTTTCCCATGCTGTGACAGTACTCTACCAAAAGGAAGGGTTTGCTTCCATCTTTATCCAGATATTCCTGAATTTCGGAAAGCGCTGGGTACATCCGACTGTACACATCCAGATTGCTGTAATCATATGTTTCATCATAATTACGATATCTTGCACTCTCATATTGTGTGATACGGTCTGGATCAAAATTCTTTGTCCATTCCAGTGCTTTTTCAAAGTTGCAACCATAAGCACTCTCATTTCCCATTGACCACATAACAATACAGAACCGGTTTTTGTCACGTTCCACCATGAGTTTTACTCGATCAACGATTGCCTCTTCCCATACCGGATCATCTGCAATCTTCTCATTCCATCGTTTGAACCGATTGTAATCGGTGTCTTCTTTTCTGTAGATCATAAATGGACCATGAGCTTCAATATCTGCTTCATCTATTACCATGAATCCATACTTGTCACACATTTCATAGAAAAATGGTGCGTTCGGATAGTGGCTGGAACGGATCGCATTAAAATTATGCTGCTTCATTAACGTAAGATCGGTTGTAATCTGTTCCGAATTGATTGTAAATCCAGTAACCGGATCAGAATCATGTCGATTGACACCACGGAATTTAATCTTCTGTCCATTTAAATAAATAACCTGGTCTTTAATCTCTATCTTTCTTAATGCAATGTGATCTACAATTACTTCATTCTCTGTTTCAAGAATCAGTTTATATAGATATGGATTTTCTGTATTCCAAAGTTCCGGACTTGCGATTTCTAATACAGCTGTTCCTTCTTCAGCAATACTTCCTAGTGCTACAACTGCTCCGTTTCTATCTTCAATCGAAATTTTTACATTTAACGGAGAGTAGAATTTCATTTCAATTTCTACTTTCGCAAGCATATCCTCAATTCTTGTTTTAATATGATAATCACTGATTGCCTGTTTTGGGCGTTTCAAAATGTACACATCCCGGAAAATACCACTCATACGGAATTTGTCCTGATCTTCCAAATAGGAACCATCACACCACTTCATGACCAGAACCGCTATGCTGTTCTCTCCGTCCCGAAGGAGGTCAGTGATATCAAACTCACTGGTCATATGAGAAACCTGGCTATACCCTACATAAGAGCCATTGATCCATACATAAAAGCAACTGTCTACTCCTTCAAAATTCAAGAAAGCTTTTGGTGCATTTTCATCTTTGTGATAAACAAAGGTATGTGCATATGTTCCACATGGAATATCCTGTGGTACATACGGTGGATCAAATGGGAACGGATACCTGATATTTGTATACTGATGTGTGTCATATCCTGCCATCTGCCATACACTCGGAACCTGAATCTCATCAAAATTTTCTGTATCATAATCTTTCTCAAAGAAGGGTTCCTGAACATCATAGATACTGTTAAAATACTGGAACTTCCAAGTTCCGTTCAATAACTGCATTCGGTCTGACTCTTCCCTGTGCTCCACTAGGTTATCCATTCTTTTTGATGCCGGAATAAAATAGGCTCTGGCTGGCATTGTATTTTCATGCAGTACGCTTAAATCCTCATAATAACGTGGTACAATCATAAATAACTCTCCTTTAATACATATACATTTTTTTGCACTTTGTTTTTCCACAGCAAACCTTGTCTTTTACTTTTATGTTTACGCTTCTCTGTTTTGCTATATATATATCTTATCCTAATCTGCAAAACATGTCTATGAATTGGATTAGACAAAATATACACTAAATGATACAATATCAAAAAAAGAAAAGAGGTGCTACCATATGTATATGAATACCGGTTATTTAAACCACTCCCATATGGATTTCAAAGACAAAAGTCGCCCACTGGTTGTAGGAAGTTGCGGTACTTACCGCCTTTCCAGCCATCCAAAGTTACCAACCTACCGTCCAAGGGGACGCCTGGATTATCAGATTATCTATATCACTGCTGGTTGTGGGCATTTTCATTTTGACAATATGGATAACGAAACGATTGTCCCCGCCGGTAATATTGTACTGTACAGACCGAAGGAACTTCAGAAATATGAATATTATGGAAAAGATAAGACAGAAGTATACTGGATTCATTTTACAGGCAACAATGTAAAAAATATCCTACGGCAATATGGATTCCCGGATAAAGAGCGTGTATTTCAGGTCGGAACCTCTATGGAATACGAACAGATTTTCAAGCGTATTATCATCGAACTTCAGCGTTGCCAAGATAATTATGAGGAAATGCTTGTCCTTCTGCTCCGTCATCTTCTTATCATCTTTCATCGGGAACTGACCAGGGAACATATCTCGAAAAATGAATACCTGGATCACGAGATGGATAACGCAGTTACCTTTTTCAGTGAAAATTATAACCAGAATATTAGCATAGATGATTATGCTGCCTCACGTGGAATGAGTGTCAGTTGGTTTATCCGAAACTTCAAAAAATACACAGGTTCTACACCAATGCAGTTTATTGTGGGAATCCGAATTAACAATGCCCAAATGTTACTTGAAACAACAACCTATTCCATCAATGAAATTTCTAAAGTCGTCGGGTATGATAATCAGCTTTATTTCAGCCGGCTTTTCCACAAGCTGAAAGGATATTCCCCAAGAGAGTACCGAAAGATAAGAAACAAGTTCTAAAATCCACAATATCATAAATCCCTAACTGGCTGTTAAAAGTTACTCGTAACTGTTCAGTACCTTCACAGTTGCGAGCCGCAAGCGCATTAGAATCAGCTTCGCTGATGGGCGCTTGCTCCTACATAATATATGTTTTCTTACGAAATATGCGGTACCGCATATTTCTGTACTGAATAGTTACGATTGATCTATATTATGATCAGGCAATGCCTGTTGTAATGATTAAATCGGGCTTTCCCCGATGTGGTGTGCTTCAACCACCTCCTTCCAAGGCGCAAAAAAGCACCTTAACCTTATTGGCTAAAGTGCTTGTATTTGTTTGCTATTAAATTGTTGTGAGTCAGACAAACTTGAATTTGGAACGTGCTTTATAAATTTTTTCCGATCCCCTCAAGTTCGTTCATGGAATCCTTGTTTTTTTCAAGTTCATCTCTGGCTGTTGCGTAATATGATTTTTTAAAAAGCATATCCCATGAAAGATATTTTGCCATACAGTCAAACTGCTTATCAATCAACTCATACTGGATACTGTCTACGGGAGAACCGCCTACAACAATCGTGCCAACTTTTTTATTTTTTAACTGCAATCCACGGCAGTAGCACTTATCAATGATAAGTTTCAATTGTGCTGACATTCCCCACCAATAAACTGGTGTAGCAAAAAGAATCATATCTGCGGCAGCAATTTTATCAATTGTAGGATTTGTATCATCCTTATCGACGCATCCCTTAGAGCATTGACAGACACCACATCCCTTGCATGGTGCAATGTTGAGTTTGTCAGGTTCAATGATTTCAATTTCATTCTTTTCTGATGCTCCTTTTATAAATGCATTGATTGCTGTCAGCGTGTTTCCTTTTCTGGCACTTCCATTAATGATTACAATTTTCATGCGTGTATCCTCCAACTTCCGATTTGTAAAACACATTCTTTTTTACATAGGCACAGTATACCACATTTCCTATGCCTATGCTATATCATTTAATGCTTCTTCCGATATGAACTCATCCTCACTAGAAGCGTTAGCACTTTCTGCAGCATCTGACTTCTGTGATTCATCAACATACTCAAGCTCATTTGCCTGCTCCCTGTCTATCCTTGCTTTCTGCTCTGCTTCATCCTGCATGGAGAATCTTCTGCTTAATTCCGCATCACCAAGCACCATAAACTGCTCATAGGTAAGAGAATCTATATACACATTCTCGCCCTTATCCTTCAGTTTTTCATAATACTTAACTGCTTTGTCTGAAAGAATCTCAAATGGCGGACCGATAAGATTATCTGCTCCCCTTATCTGATGAACATAAGGCTCTCCCAATAATACGCATCTTCATAATACTTTTACAAACTCCACTGCGTTTTTTATATCTTCTTCATCTGGATGCCCTTTGGCAATACCACCCACCAGTTTAAATGGACCAAATGTGTCATAGCCCTTGCATCCGAATTTTCCTATCACTTTAGAACGCTTCTTGTCCAAAATCTGCTCTATGGATTTGTAATTCGCACTTCCACCATAAGTACAGATCAGAAATACATTTTTATCGTCCGGTAGATTCTTCTCTGCAAATTCCAATATCGACTGATGAAATTTTGAAAAATAGATTCCTGATGCAAACCCAATTATATCATAACTACTCAGATCTGCATCTGGCTGTTTTACAGCATCAATCAAATCAACTTGGCACTCTTCTGCTATCTTTTTTACTAATTTTTCTGTATTTCCATGATGTACAGATGCATATACGATTGCTTTTCTCATTTATTTTCCTTTCTGCCTGCTCCATCACCACAAATCGTATTGTTTCATAGTCTCTGCATTTCGATATTCATGTTTCTCATAATATCCTATCAACTTTCCCTCATCTCTGAGTGCCACCATATAAACATCCTTATTCTGTTTCTCATTGTGAAAAGTATAAACGATATTATGGCTTTCATCTACTGCAAACCAGTCCACTACCTGCTGTATTTTATCTTTTGATTCCGGATTATGACAATCTAACAGACTTCTTCCAATAAGTTTATCACCGCCTCGCTTCGCATAGCTGATAACTGCTGCCGGATTCATGTAAATAATCTCATGTTTAAGATTGCATATAACAACGGATGCCCTGTCCTGATCAACAATACTCTTATAAAAGCTGACCACATCTATCTTTTTATATATTTTTTTCTTCTTACTTTTCTCCATTTTATGTTGTCCCTAAAACTTCACTACTTCCGGTTTATGTGTAAATAATGAAAATGTAGCTGTCGCATTCTTAAAATAGGATACCTCTGTATTTCCATCATCTGCCGCATACATATTCTGTAAAGATGGATAAGCATCAAGCATGGACTGTCTTGCTTCTCTTCTGTCATCTTCTACAAGTTCTCCGGCTACACGAAGCCACTCGCCATTTTTAAATGCACAGATTTCCACCTTTGGGTTTGCGTGAATCTGTTTTGAAATATCCTTCACCTTTCCGGTCTGAATATACAGTTTTCCTTCAAAAACATGCGCTGTTCCAAAAGGTCTAACTCTTGGCTGGTCTCCTTCCACTGTTGCCAAATAATACGTCTCTGCTTCTTGTGACATGCTCCCATCACTTAAATCACTGATTTTGAAGTGGGAACTTCTTGCTCAATGACTCTACTGAGCCAAGTATCTACAAGCTATCCTCGCGTGCCCCGCGATTCTTTTGCCCGAACACGGGCATATTTTCTTATTATCAACTTGTCCGGATACGGACATTATGCTGTCAACATCCTTCTTGCCTCTTCACGAATGTTAATTGCTGCATTACGATCTCTGTCCATCTCATTTCCACACGCACAGCGATAGACTCTTTCGGATAATTTCAGTTCTTTCTTTATCCTTCCACATTTACAGCATTTTTTACTAGAAGGATAAAAACGATCTACCTTTACCATTTTCTTTCCTTGCCATGCCAGTTTATAGTCTAACATTTCCCTGAACATTCCATATCCATTATCCTGTACGCTTTTTCCGAAATGCAGACACTGACCCATTGCTTTCATATCGATATCTTCCACTGCAACTGCATCATAACCATCTGCAATCTTTCGACTAAGTTTGTGCAGATAATCTCTTCTCTGATTTCGTATCTTTTCATGACATCTGGCAACTTTCTTTTTCTGCAGTTCATAATTATGACTTCCTCGTATGCATCTTGACAACTTTCGTTGCTCCCTCACCAGTCTTTTTTCGTTTTTTCTGAAAAATCCTGCTTCTTCCGTCTCAACCTCGTCTGAAAACACTGCCATCCCCTGCATTGCGTAATCAATTCCAAGTATCTTTGCAGTACTGTAATCTGGTTCAGTTGCTTGGTTTTCACAGCTGTATCCTTCATACAGCAGACTTGCAAAGTATTTTCCAGATGGTTCCATACTGACTGTCACTGATTTCAGGCAAAGGCCTTCTGTTGGCTCCCTGTGTTTTTTCATGGCGATCCATTTTAATTTCGGAAGTCGGATCCGCTTACTTTCCACCTGGATATTTCCATTGACCACATTCGTTGTATAGCTGTTTCTGGAATGATGTTTTGACTTGAACTTCGGAAATCCAACCTTGGGATCCCGAAAAAAATTCTTATATGCCTTTTCCAGATGAAGCTGGACATTTGCCAACGCCAGCGAATCTACTTCTTCCAAAAATGGATATTCCTTTTTATACATGGCTGGTGTGTTTCTTAACATTTTCTTCGTCTTTTCATACTCTTGGATCTTATCATTAAGCATCTGATTATACAAAAAACGGCAACAGCCAAATGTTTTGCCAAGAAGTATCTTCTGTTCTTCTGTCGGATAAATCCGGAAACGATATGCTATGTTCAATACTTTTTCTCTCCCTGGGTTTCCTGGCACTTTTATAAGCATTGATAAATTTACTGAGTTCTGTTCTCGGCTGCGCACGGAACATTACATGCACATGATTAATGTCATGATTCCATTCTTCCAGAACTATCCCATACCGCGGAGCAATATGTTCCCATATCTCTTTTGCTCTTTCTGAAATTGGATTATCAATCACTTTTCTTCGATATTTCACTACCATGATCAGATGATAATACATCAGATATACTGAATGCGCATTATAATCTATTTTTTCCATGCAAATCAGTCCTCTCTCTAATAATTAACCTTTTCGACTGATTCTATTATATCATAGAATGTGTTATCGAACAAGTGTTCTTTTTTGTGCAATTCATTTCCCACCTACAGAGGAGGGAGAATTCTTGCTATATTATGTTAAAATCTATCAATAATAGAATTATACCACTATTTCCCCCTTTTCAACAAACGCAATACCATAGATTTTCTCTCTTCCAGTGTGTTGTCGGTTTCAATAAAATAATCAAACGATACTTTATCAAATATCAAATGGTGTATCTCATGCCATGCTGTAAACATTTCAATTAACGCAAAACTGCAGTCTGGCAGACCATACGCAACTTTAATAATATTTTCCTATCACTTTAGAACGCTTCTTGTCCAAAATCTGCTCTATGGATTTGTAATTCGCACTTCCACCATAAGTACAGATCAGAAATACCTTTTTATCGTCCGGTAAATTCTTCTCTGCAAATTCCAATATCGACTGATAGAATTGTCTGCTCCATCAATCAGGTCATAATCTACTTCTGCACTAGTGCTTCTCCATTTCTTTTTGTGCTGATATAATTACTGATATCCCGCTTCAAATATGTAATCAAATGTGCCTTGGGGAATATGTAATGTATTTTCTTCATACTATCGATATACCACTCTGGCACTTCGTTTTCTAATAAAAGTTGCTCGAGATCAGCCGGTATTCCTTTACCTGCATAGATTCCTTTTTGAAGGTTCTTCACAATTTCATATACTTGTCCTGAAGGATTGTCACAGCATTTTCCATTCAGTTTGCTATACAGATATGTGTACGCATCTTCTCTGTTTGTGATGAGTTCACTCAGCGGAATTCCTTCTATATACAACTTTTCTCCATTCTCTTCCCAAACACCTGTCCCATGTAAACATCCTTCTATTGCAAGAAGCTCTGTAAAATTAGCACTTGAAAGTTTTGATGCGAATTCATTAAGATCTTTTTCCAAATAATCAATCTTAAACTTCTTCTTTTCAACTGCATACTTCAGATAATCCTGAATATCAACGACAGACAATTTTATATTTTCAATATCTTTAAAGCTACTATGCTCCTGTGGATCTTCAAGAATCATCAGCCGTTCAAATTTACTGAATTTCTGGAAATACTCCTCCGGAGATAATGTAAGAATTTCTCCTGGATACTGTACTGCTACTTCTCTTGGAACTAACATGTAACGAACTACATTTGTAAGCTGACTCTTATTTATATTTTCCTCTTCCGCTTCACTTTTCTGTATCTTTATTTCTCGTATCTCACTATACTCACGAAAATAGTCTTTAAAACATTCTTTTGCAAATTCCATAGCTCCATCGGAAATATTAATATCACAGCCTCCAAATAGCGGATACATATGAATTGCATCTATTCCAAAACCATCTTTTTCATACACTGTCCCACATGAACACTTTTTATCTGGTGCATCAAATCCACATTTCACATTTGAAACAAATTCGATTTTCTTGCACTTTGGACAGTAATAATGCGCCGATAGCGGATTGACATTGGTTGCTCCAAGTAGCCATGCTATAAAAGATGATCCCATCTGTGCACCTCTGACCAAGAAGAAATCATCTTCTTCATAAAATCTATCGTGCAAGTCTCCTAGAAATCCCATCCAACGGAGCATCATTTGATTTTTTAACATAAGTTCCTCTGTTTTAAATCTGTTACTGATGCTTATTGGCAGCTGTTCACCATACAGTTCTTTCATTTTTAATTCTGCTTTACTAATAATCTTTTCATCCATCGCAAATAAATCCTTCCTCTTATGATTGAAAGTATCGTATTTGCAAGCTAACAGTTCGTCTGTTCCGATATCCAGCACTTCTGCTAATTTCACAATTGTATTCATCCGTGGTTTTGAAACTCCATTTTCCCACTTCGATACTGCTTTATCTGAAACACCTACGAGTGCACCCAACTGATATTGAGACAGGCCACGTCTTACTCTTAATGCACTGATAAAATTTCCAAAACTATAGTCTCTCATAACTTATCCTCCGTCACTTGCTATCCTTATTCTACAATCAGATCACTTGTATTTCAATTTTCAAGGGTAGAATTAAAGTAGACATTATATAAAACAGAGAATAGATTATTTGTTCTTTTGTATTAATCCCGTTCACTTTCCCAATAATCATACGCGTCATCATAACCGTCATCGTAATTGCCATCACCGAATTCCTCTGCCCACTCTTCTGCGAAATCATCCGGATCATTATAATCCTCTACATCATATGGATCAGAAGAATAATGTGATGATGTACTTCCACTAGAAGGTTTCTTCGGAGTTTTATCTGGAACAAAATTTCTTTCTTCGTGCATCAATTCATCATTAACATAAATCCAACAACCATGTTCATTCTGTGCAATGAAATACTGCTGACCATCTGCTTTTTTCAACATGACATCATTTGAAGAATATTCACCCGCAACGTCCACCTGAATTATTTTTCCATTAATCTCTTCTTCATATGGTTCCCAGGTTTTATATTCATCTTCTACCAAAGTGTTAATAATTTCACTGCTGTATCCATCTATACCTATATTTCTTCTGGTTTTAAAAAATGGCCTCTACTGCACTTTACACATGGTCCATACTTTCCCAATATTCCTGTCAATTCACCACCATCGTTTTTCGGACACGCCACATTATGGTTTGATATATACCAATTCATCAAATCAGCCGTCAAGTATTTCATTTTTTTGCAGTTTTTGTTAGAACATCTTAAATATGCAGTTCCCCTTTGGTTCTTTGCAAGAATCATATGACTTTTACAATCTAGGCAAAATTCTTTTTCTTCTATAAATGCAGCTAACCCTATAGATTTAATTGACTGCCCCTCAGTAATATTACTTTTCAAGCTATTTTCTTTATTTGACAACGGTCTTTTATTAACGCCAACCTGAATAACTTCCAGTTCTGTTAATGCCTTAATCATTTCAATTGTATTTTTTCCTTTGATTCTGACTATAACATGTAAAACTGTCTTTAAAGAAGAAGACTTATCTACTTTAAAGCTCCAAGTGGCCGTTGGCAACCCATACCATGCTATTTCATCATCAATCACTATCAATGGAAATGTGGCGTTTTCAGTTCCCACACAATATCGTTTCCATGCATCCGAAAGCCCACTATATTCATTTGACTTCATCCAAATATCGATTCCTCGATTGTGTGCATCATCAAGAGCTTGAATAATTCGACCTTGTGTTTCCCTTAAATTACTACTTGGTAATGATACTATAACTCTTCCTTTAGATTTTTCAAAGTCATTTTCTAACATAAAAATAGCAGCATCTTCGTTTGTATATATTTGCATCATGCTACCTGGATTTACTTTTTCAATATAAGGCAGTAATGTTTTTTCACTGTTCGATACTACTTTATGCCCTTCTTTGATATAGCTTAACAATTTATAAAACACATGATTTGTACCTTTATAAAGATTACTCCAAAATTTGTCATTTGCGACTGTAATCAATTTCCCTTTTGCACGGGTAATTGCTACATTAATCAGCCTTATGATACTATCCGGCTCTTTTCCCATCAAATATCCGACAGCAGCTTTTGGATAACTTTCTACTGCATCGAACACAATCAAATCTGATTCTGATCCTTGAAACTGATGCACAGTTGCACAACTTATATGAGAATCATTTTGTTTATAATAATCTTTCAACATTGCACGAATTAACCGAGCCTGTGCAGCATATGGAGTTATTATTCCTATGCTTTCAATGCTTTTCTGCTCAGCAGCTATTGCTGTAGAAAATGAAATAATAGCACTAAGTATGTTGAATCTTGATCCATCAGTATTTTTATCCGCTACACAATAAGAACCTGCAAGATCAATTAAATTAACCGCATCTCCTGACAATGGTTCTGCTTTTACAATAGAAGTTCTTGCATTCATTACAGTTGGATGATTCTGTAATAATCTTTTATAAATGTATTTATTAGGAAAGCCAGCGATATCCGGATGCATACGTCTTTGCTCATTCAACATAACAAGCCATGGATGCCAATACATGTGACCTACACTATCTATAATTTTTAAATATGAGAAGATATCTGTCTTTAACAGCTTTGCATCTGGACACTGCGAGATTGGTGCCAACTGTCTAAAATCACCAACGCATATAAATTTTTCTTTTGACAATGTTGCCGCAGCAATCACTTGCGGTACATAAGCCATTGAAACCTCATCAAACATTACTAAATCGAATTGTCGCATCTCAAATATAGGGTCAATAGTCGCACGTGAGATTGTAGTTCCTATTAGCTGTGCTCGTTCCACATATCTTTTTTCTTCTTTTCGTATTTCATTCCTTATACGCTTAATCTTTTTTTCTATTCCATCATACTCTTCTGTTTTTTCTTTTTTCTTAGCCTTTAATTCGTCTCTTTTTAAAGTAAGTTCGTCTAAGTCAGCAGCAAGGCTTTTGCACTTGCTCAATGCAAAATTAAAAGAAGTAGCATATGGATGTTTTGAAAGTTCTTCGTCACGCACATATCCATAACGAAGAATTTTTCCAGCTTTTAAATCCGGCTCCATATCTACATCAAGTAACTCAACAATCTTTTTTACAACTCCATCTACTGAAACATTACTATGTGAAACGATTAAAACTGTTTTTCCTTGTTTTACATAAGTTTTGGCTATCTGTGACATGGTATATGTTTTTCCGGTACCCGGCGGTCCCCATACTGCCACAATATTATCTTGCTCCAGTTTACGTAAAACTTCTGGTTGCCCTTTTGCTACTGTGGAAATATCTTCAGTTGTTGATAGCTTTGGACCCTGTTCCAAAAGAGCAATAGCAATTTTATGTATAGATGGATTTAGAGTAGTTATTCTCTTATTCAATGCTTCCAATAATTTCCAAGGTTCCACCATCAAATACGCAGCCAGTACCTTTTCTCCTACATCATGATCCAACAAGAGCAAAATCTGGAAGTCCTCACAGACTAAAACAGTACCAACTGCATGAAAACCACTATTCGTATCTATCACAACTGGGGCATCATCTGGTAGATGCAATTCTGTTTCCAATTCAAAAGAATATGTATAAATTCCTTTGTCATCTTTATTGATTTTTGCACCATTTACAATTTTATATTTTTTTCCACGTCCCATCTTTAGGAAGTGAATCTCACGACGCAGAGCATCTGAATATTCTTGTATACTTGCACTTAAATACGTTGGTTCTTCTTCTGATAACTGTGTTAAATTTACTTCTGTTTTACCTTCTTCTTTTGAAGCAGCATCTGCTTTTAGAAGCATATTAATTATCCCACATGTCTTCTCATATTCATCAACTGTCATTTTGTATATGGAGATTTTTGTTAACTTCAGCTTTCTTTCTTTGTCTATTTGATAAGAAATTATCACTTTCTTGTAATTACTGCAAAGAAAAGTAAATTCAACCACAGCATCCGTCAAGAAGATCTTATTACCTTCATTTGAAATTGTAGTTCTAAAGTTTCTTGTCTTTTTACGTGGCAACAAGCAATAATCCATTTGAGATTCATATGCATCATTTACACGATCTGTATATACTGCTTTTTCAAATACAGTATCAACATCCGTTCCCGTTTCTTTATACATAAACTTCGTAGAAAGTTCAATACGATCCGCATATTCTTGAACTTCTGGAATTAGCAATCGAAAATGCAATTCATTATAGGATCTTGTAACTTGCGGCTGAAACATATTAATTCCAGATAAACTATTACCTTTTGCAAATGATTTTTGCATTATTTCTATTACATGTATTCTAGCCTCCTGTTCAATTGCCTGTTTTTGTAAAAAACTATTCACACGTGCAAGCCCGATTTTTAATTCCTGTTCTGTTTTAAAAGGTGTGTCATTTATTACTTCACCAAGTCCTGCTTGAAATAACATTTGAAATATCTGTTTTTCTCTTTCATATTTCACAAACAAATCACCACAAAGAGCAACACACAGTTTTCTGTTTTTGAATACACTATACCCATAGTCATTTGTTATTTTCGCCATTATATCAGCGATCTCTGTGGTATGCCACATACTCTTTTCCCTCACTTGTTTCTAATTAATTCTTATATAATAAACACCAATTTTTTCATTTGAATTATATGAAAAACCAACTCTTGTTGTTTCGGTACTCTGATAATTTTGATGTAAAATTGCACCTACCATATCAATAATATTCTCTTTCTTTAACATCCCATTTATTCGAAAGAAAATTTCTTTTTTCCCTTGTTCAATCTGATTCTGTATATGTCTTGATAATCCATAACGAGTATGAAAATCACACTTAACTTTAACAAAATAATTCGCACTACTTTTATTACATTTTGGAAGAATATTCTCCGATCTGTGCTCCAAGTTCATCAAACTATCCGTAAGATTAAAATAATCATAAATAATCTTTCTCGCTTTGACTGTTCCTATATCCCAAGTGACATCTAACTGATACGGCTCTCCATCAATATCCACAATATTCCATGCATGTGGCACGCATTGTCCGCTTTTTATTGAATCACCGGTTACGACAATACATTTCACATCAACCGCATTTAAAAGGACTTTCATTGCTTTTGCAATACCTTCACACTGTGCCTTATGAAAAGCAAAGACACCGAGAATATTGTGTGAAGCAATCACTCTGGATATTTTATCTTTATTGGCACCTTCATCATCATATTCAATGTGCTGACAAATCCAGTCATGGATTCGAAGTTCTTTTTCGTAATCACTACATTCTAACAGTTTTAAATATCCAACAATCTCATTTACCACTTTTTCAATTTTCCGATTATACTCTTTTACTTTTTCTTTTGAAAAGAAATATTGCGGACAAATAGCATTATTTCCAAAGCAGTCCTTCGCTGTACTGCAGGTTGTTTGATTCAAAAAATAAATAAGCGGATTATCTCTTGTCATTGCCATAAAGATACGTTCAAAACTGTCTCTACTAAATTCTCCGCGTACAGGGATTGGAATAATCTTTTGATGTGACATTGCACCTTTATAAAATGCTTTATAGATCGCCTGCTCTTGTTTATTCAGTTGATGATAATAATAACGATCTATAAGCATAATTCTATAACCTCTTTTTAATGTTTTGTTTCTTTAATAAATGCTATTATTTTTTATCATGCATTCCCACTTTTATTTAACCACAAAAGGCTCATCTAAGATGATATGACGCGTCTTTTTTGTAATAAGATCACCCACTAGAAACTCTGTATATATTGAAACACAGATATCTAATTCATCTATCTCATCTATCTGATACTGTTCTAAATTCTCAACGTCTAAAACAAAGTTATAATTAGCTGACGCTAGATATCTACTGTTTGATACAATTGTTGACCAATTATTTGCTAGGGATAAATTATACTTATTAACTAAGAAATTAGAAATGGTTACACATATTTTATCATCCGAATTATTTTCTACATAAAGATTTACAACATAACTTTCATCCGAATGTTTCCATATTCCTCGATATTCTACATAAAAATCTTTTTCATTGATAATAGTATTTTTATTTGTCACTCTTTTTTCTGAATGGTTTTTTGATAATTCCATTTCATCTGATGGTTCTTTTAATAATATTTTTTTAGAAAAATCATTACTTACAGCTTCTTCAAGATATAATTCTATCCACATATCAAGTGCTTTTATTACTTCTTTCTCCTGCATTCCATATTCATCAACAACTTTTTTTAAATATCTAATATACCGTTCTTCATCAATTTTCTTTTCATGTTTTAACTTATATGGAATACCTGCTTCATAAACAGCTAAAAGAATATTAATATCTTTCAATTCTGTTGGATACAAATCAAGCATAACCGCTCTTAATTTTGATCTATTGGCTGATTCTTCATTTACACACTTCATTACTTCTATTAAATCAACTTTCATACCCACCTCCATTATTGTCCGATTTTAAAAAGCACACCATTACAACCGTGATATCATCTCCACACCCAAGTTCACTGGTCTCTGTCAGCCAGTTCTTCAGATTTGCCTGTACTGTCTCAGCTCCATGCTCTTGAATCATCTGCAGATAATCCTTACATGTCTTCTGATACTCTTCATCAGAAGTATAACTATTTGCAAATCCATCTGTGGAAAGGATATACATATATGGCTCTTCACTTTCCATGTCCCGTCTCCGCACCGATGCCACGGCTTTTCTCCATGCATCTGGTTTTGAAAGGGAATGTGTTTCTGTTCCAAGGAATTTCTCTGGTTCCACCAGCGGTTCCACTTCATCTTTTGTCACAACACTGATATCACCATCTCCAATCTGGAAGGAAAATACAAAGCTGTCTGTCACTAGCATTCCAAGCAGCGTTGTTCCGTACAGAGAAAATACGGATGGCCACTTAATATTTCCATCTTCATCGGTCATTTCATCTACTTTATTTTTATAAAAAGACTGTTTCACCCTTGCCTGCCACTCTTCACATACATCCTGGGCAAAACGCATATCACCTTCCCGGTTAAGAAACGTGATCAGATTAGAAAGTCCTATTTCGTCTTCTCCATAGACTTTCAGATAGTTCTTCATGACTTCATAGAAAGAATTAACAGCAATCATGGAACCTCTGTCACTTCTGGGACATTTGGAGCTTCCATGACCGTCTGCAACTGCAACGATCGCAATTTTGTCTGAAATTTCTACGATTCGTTTATTATCCTGGCAAGGCATTTGGTTTCTTACGTGAGTCGCACCCTTGACGATTCCGTCACATATATAGCGTTTCATCCGACTCCTCCTCTTCTTACCAGACAGCTCCTTCATCGAAATCATCCGGATTTGGAATATTACTCATATCAAGTACCAGCGGTGCCCCATTGTTTGCCGGTGCAAACGGATCATCTGCCGGTGCAGATGCTACGGAAGCTCCTGATGCATCTGCAGGCGTGGATACGGATGCTGCAGGTGTAGATGCTGCAACCGAATTCATTGGCTTGCTTGATGGTGCGGATACCATAGAAGCTGTGGTAGATGCCCATTTAATCATCTTTGCAAGTGCTGTTGCATTATTCGCCTGCAGAACAAGCTCTTTATTTCCAGTAAATTCAATCAGAACCTCATCGTCTGCATCCTGTCCGATAGAAATGGCAATCTTCACTGCTTTTCTAAACCAAGGAAGCTTTTTCAGCTTCTCCATACTCTTTTTATAATCATCTGTCGGCTGTCCATCTGAAAGAAGTACAATCACTGGCGGTAATGCTCGCTCCGGCATTGGCGGAATACTTAACTGTGCTGCCAAAAGATCAAATGCTTTTCCAAGTTCTGTCAGTCCATTGGCATCCATATCTTCCCATCCATAATCCTCTACTGGCACTGGACTGGATGTAATCCAGCTTGCTCCTAATGAGAACTGTAATGCACGGATCAGTAGCTGTGCATTTGGATTATTATCCGCTGCAGAGCGCATTTCCGGTATGCACTCCTGAATCGTGTTATTTACGATTCCAATCTTCTCTCCATACATAGATCCGGAACAATCTACTACCCAAAAGAAATGAATCGGTCTTGTTGCTAACTCTCCACCTGGTCTTTGTAATACTTCCATGGTAAATCCCTCCCACATGTGCTTTTATTATCTTCTCAATCCTTATTTGAACTCCCCTGTTGATTCAGGGAATAAAATTTTTACACCTTTTGCAATTCCAGCTGTCTTTCCCGGAGCAACTGGTATCTGTGTGCCATCTGCTTTCTGATACGTCCAGTTCACCTTGTCCTCATTACGGATTCCCCAGAGTGTTGGGTTCTTTGGATTCTGAACCACTGATCCTACTACGGTATCCATATCAAAATCATCGTAAACATGATGATGTAACAGCTTTGTATTCTGATTTAACAGCACTCGGTTCTTTCCAATGATAATCTTATTTGGTACTTGTACTGTCTTTCCGCAGTTCCAACAAGTATGTGCCACACCCTTTGCTTCCAGATTCTCATCATAGAAAAGCTGAGCACCACAGGAACACTGTAACATTCCGCTCATCATGTTAGAGAATAACGTCATCCATTCCGGTTCCGTAATACGTTTGCTCGGCTCATTCAGTCCGACTGTAAATGCTCTGGTAAACATCTGACGCAATTTCTCCGGATACAGTGGCCAGTAAATCGTTGCATTATCATGGATTCCTTTCACCGGTCTGTTCGTCTTATTATTCGGATCAAAGATAAATACCGGATCTGTGCCATACAGCTTCACTCTGGCTGCCATATCCATACAGCGGATACTTGCTTCCAGCTTTCCTTCCAGTGGATGATTTACCATAAAAAGATAGAACAGTAGTACGGAAAGTGAATATCGGTCTGTATCTTTGGATGGTCGTTTTTCTCCTCTTACAATCTCTGGTGCCATAAACCCCGGTGTACCAAGGACTCCACCTGGCTTACTGTTATCAAAGGATACATTGTCATTATCACAAATCAGTACATCTCCATTATCCGGATTAAAGAATAAGTTTCCGAAAGAAATATCCTGATACTTTGCTCCCATAGCGTGTAGTTTCTGATAGCCTCTGGTCAGATTAAAAGCAGTTCTGCACAACGTATAAAAAGATGGATTCACACGTTTCTTCATCAAATCCACGATACTTTTATAATTTTTCGGTCGAAGAGGCATGATATAACCATACAGATCACTTTTCGCCGGCACAATCAATTCCATAGGCCAGAGAAAACTTTCATCTGGTGAACCTTTGGCAATGATTGTTTCCAGAATCTTTTTCTGGCGCTCAGTAGCACTGCCCTTAAAATACCATTTCAGTGCATAATGGTTACCACCACATTTCACATCATAGACTTCTCCCTGCCCACCGGCTCCCAGGAGACTGACTACCTCATATTTGTTTCCACTCTCTGAAGTGAGAAGTGTTCCATTTTTTAATTGTCCTTCCATTATGGTATCTGCCTCCTTTGTTTGATCAACTGCAATACCTGATTTACTACACTTCCATCCGCCACGATCATGCAATAGGATTTATTTCCAAACTGCATCTCGCAGGCATTGCTGTATGGAGTAATTGCGGTCAGATAACGATAAGTCTTGTCAAATCCCCATTCCGTTGCCTGAAACACAATCCTCTGATTCGTTATGTATAGAATTCCTCGGTGCTGCACAAGTTCTGTATGCTCGACCGTTCTTCCTCTTCCGGAACTCCATCTGGTTCCCTCAAATAATCCTGGGGCACTTCCTCCCACATGACGGAACTCTTTCACTGTTTTCTGCTCCAGATTGATTGCTTTATCAATAAAGTGAATCTTTTCTCCACGTTTCAGAAACAGTTTGTCTGTGTTTAAAATTGGAAGTCTGCCTGCAATAATCTCCTGTCTCGCTGCATCCGGCAAAATCGTTGTCACCGTAGGAATCTGGTTCCGATTTCCAAATAGTGCATCAAAAAGTCCCATCCTCTCACCTCTTTACTCAGTCAATATACCGTAAATCTTCTCTTTCGTTGTCGCATAGCAGGCGACAATCTGAAACTCATGCTATACCAGCTGATATTTGAATTTGTTCTTTCTGGCATACTCTTCTGCATAAGAGCCAAAAGAACATTGAATAATAAACTGCTTATCAGTATTAGTAAAGGCATCCTGCCCAATCTGCTTTACGCTGTCCGGAATCACAATAAAATCCAAAGAACTGCAGCCGAAAAATGCACGTTCACCGATGGCTCCCAGTTTTTCATGTAATTCCACTTTTTTCAGATTCATACAACCTTCAAACATACGATCCGGGATTCCTCCTATATTCTCCGGAATCGTCACATGCTCCATTGACTGACAATCTGCCACCAGTCCATCACCTAAGCAGAACACACTCCTTGGGATCGCGATGGTCCGTAAGCCAGTTCCTTTCAATGCACCATCTCCGATTGTCTTCAATGCCATCGGCAATGATATTGATTTAAGACTGCTACAATTCTCAAAGGCTGAATCTTCAATCTCTTCGATGCTGATCGGCAACACCACCTGATGCAATTTGTTACATCCTGAGAAAGCATTTCGTCCAATATACGCTATTCCTTCTGTCAGAATGGCTTCCTCTGTCGGAGAATTACTAAAGCTGTCATCTGCAATCTCCACTACCGGTATATTCCCAGATCTGTTCTGAAAAATAATCGTTTTGTTCTTATCACCACGAAATCCAGTCACGGCAAGACCTTTTCCCTTGCGGCTTTTTTCATATGCAAAAAGATCCCCATAAGATCTGCCAGAAGACGACTGTTCTCCCTGAATCGCCGGTCCGCTTCTTTGCTTCTGAATAGAAATGTCACAGGCTTTTCCAAGAACTTTTCCTCCATAGCAGGAACACCATACCGATACAATCCAGTCTGCATTGACACGACTCATGCCAAAATCGTCCATAAGCTGCTTCACATATCGGAAAGCAAAGGTATTATTGATATGGGATGCACTTTGGATATCCTGTGCAATTCCCATGTTATATGCCATCAATAGTAGATTAACATTCTTCGCCTGATCTGGAAATAAGTCTTTTACCAATGCAGTAAATTTCTTTCTATCATCTAGAGATGCCTGGTGTTGCCGCAGCATCTCTTCAAAATCCTGTTCAAAAATAACTCATCACCTTCTTATCTGCTATTGTACTGTATTCGAGTCTTATTCCACACCAAGTGCTTTAAATACTGCTTCTTCTGCGGAAGAATAGAAAATCAGGCTAAATGCGCCAACCAAATCTGATGGTACGGTTCCCAAATCTCCTGCGGAAGTAATTGGCAGTAAGACTTTCTTCGCTCCACTGTCCAGACATACCTGCAGAGTACTTGCCAGCTCATCTACCTTGATCAGAGTACCTCCGATACTGATCTCACCAAGAATTGCAAGGCTGTTCAGTGGTGTCTTGCCAAGTGCTGCGGAACAGATTGCAATCAGCGTCGGCAATGCTAGGTTTCCTGTCATTCCAATTCCCTGCATATCCTGATAGTTGATAATATAGTCCTTTGTTGTGGTACTAATCTGACCAGAAATACGGTTTCCATTGGCTTTCAGATAATTAAATGCTGTATTGGTTGCTTCTTTCGGTTCTTTTCCTGATCCAATACCGGTACAGGTCAGTTTTCCATTACCAGGCATCATCTGTGTTTCCAGCATATAACAGCCAATCATACCTGTCTTTGATTTGGAAACGGTATAGACAGATCCTGGTTTTCCCATTCCCTCTGGAATCAGCTTGCCGCCACCCTGCTCAGGAACGGAAACGTAATGCTCTTCAAAACTATCATTGTCTGTATAAGAGAAATTCACATCATAGAACTCCATGCCACCAATCTTCTTCAACTGTTCTTTTACTCTGCGACGAAGTTCCAGTGAAATCTCTACAATTTCACGTAATTCTTCTTTTGTTACTTCTCCATCTGGATATAATAACTTCGTAAATCCGGAAATCATCTTGCGGACTGCAATGGTATCACGCTGGTTCAGGTTGTTTCCAAGGCGGAAATACTTGTCCATCAGGTCACTGTAGCTGTCCTTACGAAGTTCACGCATAAATTCAGACAGATAATCTGTGATAAATCCATAATCGTTGGTAAAGGAATCCGGTCTGTATTTCGGAATCTCCCAACCAGGAATATAACAATGCATACGATCCAAAAATGCTGTGTCAGTACCCATTTCCGGTGGGAATGGATCAAATAAACTGGAAGTCTTCAAAAGAGTATCTACGCTCTGGTTGATGTTTCCTACGAATACCATAGAAGCCTTTGCCTGAATCTCGGCTTTTCCTCGTGAAAATGCTCCGGATGCCATGTATCCTTTCATAATCTGGATGCCATCTTTATCCTTGAACTTAATACCAGCGACCTCATCAAAAGCCACACAATCCCACATACCTACAAGACCTACGGTATGATTAGACATATTATAAAAGAGGTTCGCAACCGTTGTCTGTCCTCCTGCAACCAGAATACTGTTTGGAGAAATCTGCTCATATATGTAAGATTTACCAGTAGAACGTGGTCCCAATTCACAAAGATTGAAATTATTCTCTACAAGTGGGATCATACGTGCAATCAACAACCATTTTGCTCTTTCACTAAAGCTTTCAGGCTCCAATCCCGTAGAACGAAGCAGGATATCCATCCATTCCTCTTTTGTAAATGCTTTTCTTCCATTTCTTACTTCATCCATATCTACATGTGGCATCTGGATCGGTGTCAGCTTACGGATACGGATTGGCTGCGTATTTTTCTTATCTTCCTCAATAAATTCATACTCCATCTGCAGGATACACCAGATACCACCACAGAGCAGACGATCATAGTCTTTCACATAATCCGGGTGAATTGGAATCCCTTTCACACCCAGATTGGAGAATGTAGCTTCGTAGCGATCTTCCTTTGTATTCAATACAACCGTGATACGGTCAATTACTGTATAGCTACCTCTTTCACGCAAAAGAGAGAGAATCTTCTGTGCCTCATCCGGACGCACATAGTTATCTCTTAAAATACGCTTTACGTTCTCTACTCCCTCTTCAATGATCTCGTCATCATCAGAATTACAGTACTGTCCAAGGAGATATTCCAGTACATAGACCGGAACATTGGCTCCCTCACGAATAGATTTAGTTAAATCCTTTCGGACAATGCGCCCATCATAGTATTGTCGGAGCTTTCGTTTTATTTCTTCTCTTTTGTCTTCAGTTGTATTTTCTCTATATTCGTCCATTTTTTCTCCCATCAATCTCTATATATTTCTTGCAAAAGAGCCTTATGCGACTCAAACATATCATCTAAACAACTGATTTGTTGATAATAATATGTAAAAATCGTCCTGTGATCCAATTTAACTGCAGAGATATTCGAAAAGTTATTTACAATACCTGCATGTAATGATTCAAGATAACGATCCATAATAGGCTTTGTCATAATATACTGAATATTTGTAGCTGATATTTCTTTAAGCATATCCGTAAATTGCAGGTTGTCATAGATTTTTCCAGAACGTGCCTCTTTTTGGCGTTTATAATGTTTTTCTAGTTCCTGATGTACTTCAACATTTAAAACATCCTTGACCTTATTAAAATACTCAGCGTTTGTTTCCATTATAATATTTTCAACCACGTCTTCTGAGTTTTCTAAACTATAATATGAGCATAATAATTTTGCCAATTTATCAGGCTCAGCTGCAAATGTTGACTCTATGCCATAACCGTTCTGAAAAAACACTTTAAATTCCGCACCACTGGTATCAACATTTTTTTTATCTACATTTCCAGCAGATTCTTTTTTATTACATGGAACACAGTCAGTATCTCTAATTAAAAGCCATTTGCAGTTTGTAGGAATTATACCTTTTAATGCACGTGAATATGTAATTAACTTAGCGTTTAAAGTATCTATTCCATCCATTTTTACAACTATTTTCATCGGAAAAGACACATTTGCATACTCTTCATATTTAGGACACATCGTATCAAGAAAGTCAATATCTCCCACTCCTTCTACTAAAATCAGTTTTCTAGCATTTCGTAACTTTTCAACATCTTCAAGATCTCCAACTAAATTTTCGAGAACAATCCCTTTATATCCTGCTGGAAGATGATCTACTATACCATTCTCTTTAGCACTTTCTGTCATGAACAAAATTTCTTCTTCATCCACTTCTTTCAAAAAACGATCGTTATGAGATATAATCAGTAACTGACTATTCGTTAATGTTCTCAATTCATTTATCAATCTTCTTTGTAATTTAGCATGAAGATGTGAATCTGGTTCGTCAATTAAAAGTAAATATATTTCTGGTTCCACATATTCTAATGAAGAAAATATTTCTGCAAGTTGTAAAAACCCACTACCATATGAAAATATATTTTTACCATCCACTTTTATGGAAATATAAGTTTTATCATCTTTTTGCTTTTCAACGATTTGATAGTCTTTTCCCATTACATTATTGATATGTTCCTGCACATTCAAAATATTATCTTTAATTTTATTACGTAAGACCTCATATCCTTTTCCTTTTGCAATTTTATCCATTACCTGAGCTTTATACATATATGGTTCTTTTGCTATAATATTAGCAATCGGCCTTGTTTCACTAATCATAATAAAATTTGATAAATTTTTGCCGGGAATCGAATTAACCATTTCAGCAAATTTTTCAAATTCAGAGTAATCAATATATTTTGTTTGATAATATGCGTCATCCATAGAATCAACTTTTTCAAGTCTAAATCCTAATCTATAAGATATCCCATTATATTCAATTTCCAATGTAATCTCCGCTTCCGCATCCTTTTTTGAATAATTGTGTGGAAATAAATCCATGTCCTGATATACTCTAATATGTTCCATATCTCGGAATAAGAGATTATGTGCTTGTGCATAAAATCCCTTTTTGCTCTTTTTAATTGTGTCATCATAGCACATTTTCCACAACAAAATAGCTTCAAACAGTGTCGTTTTTCCTATATTATTTTCCCCGATAATCACATTAAAATTGGGGTTAAATTTGACAGTAATATTATAAATACTCTTAAAATTTTTTATTTTTAATGATTTAATCATTTGTTATCACCTCAAAATCCAAAATCATCCACGAACGCAATATCAATCATAAATTCATACTGCTGCAGTATGTTCTTCTCATCATTTGCATCTGCCAGCACCAGATAATACTTGTCTCCATACTTATATTCTCTGGACTTCAATGTAAATTTCTCATGGAATGTTCTTTTCTCCGGTGCATCTTCTCTGCTGTTTGCCACAATCGGTACATCAAAAGATATCTTCTCTCCATCTTCCGTTGTAAAGTATGCCACCAGGCTTCTTGCTTTCATGGTATCTGTTACTTTCTCTGTCTGAATGAAATCAAAGTAGGTAATCAGGTTTGTGACCTTTCGATTGACAGAAGTTAAGATCACATCCACATAATCATATGCAACTGCTCTAGTATTCGTTGTCAGCTCAATTACCGGAATCAGCATCTCCTGGAGTGAAGAACCACCATGCACATAATTCTGTCCACCGCCAGCGACTTTGAAAATATCTGCTCCAATCGGCGTGGTCACATATAAGTGATTCATGTATGCCATCATTCTTGACTTCATTCCCGGCTTATTTACTTCCTGTGTAGTCAGCAGGAATCGTTTATTGGAGTATGTACAGATTTCCCGATCATAAGATACTTTATCAAATTCATGCAGCTTATCTCGCTTATATAAGAATCCATGATCTGCAGTAACAAAGAACTTTGCTGCCGATATATAACCGGTCAGCTTCTTAATCAATTTATGGATTTCCTCGATTGCCTCTCGGCAGGCTGTAAATACTTCATTCTCGCTGGCTGATTTATCTCCACGGGCATCGACCTGGTTGTGATAAATGTACACGATATTTTTCTTCTGTAATAACTCACGGATTTTCTCTTTATTGGCACTTGCCACTTCATCAAAGGATAATGCCACATTATTTTCATTCTGAGCTTTTAATATCTTATCTCTGGAAGCCAGATCACCGCAGCGCTGTCCATCTACCGTTACATTCAGCTTTTCATCCACCTGCAATTCCTTGTGTGGTAAAAGGCTTGCCATTCCCACTGATGTTACAGAAGGAAGGCTACTTATCATGCACTCCAGCTTCGGTGTACACTTCTCATCCAGTTCCAATCGTTCCATCAGCTCTTTGGCACATTCATACCGGAAAGCATCTGAAATAATCACGATGACACGATTCTTTCCTTCATAAGCCTTCAGGTAATTGCGATAAAAATCTTCCTGACGTTTTAATCCAGTATCTGCCATCAGATTATCTGTCAGCTCCTGATTCCACTTCGGAGTTACTTTCTGCAAATAAGTGAATGAGTACATGTTCTCAATGTGCTCTCTCACCAGTGCAAAACGCTCCGTATCTTCCATACAGTCATAGGCACTGTAAAACCATCTATAATAAGAATCAATCAAATACGTCTGTTTCTGATAATCAGCTACCATTTTCCTGATATCACTGGTCACTTCCAGAACAGATACCGCTTTCATCATCTGATAAGCATATTTGATTGCCTGATATTCATTTTTATATACATTTCCAAAATGACATGACTTTGCCGTTCGCTGCTCTGCAATCTGAGCAAGGTTCATGCCATCAATCTGAGCATCCAGAATCTCATCATTTAGCTGATCCAGTGCCCAGTCAATTAAGATATTATCCAGTTCCCGGAAAGCATCGCAATTTGCAATATCCCAAAGTTGTGCAGACTGATCTTTTGATTTGTTCGCATCCTTTTTCAATTCGTCTCTGATTCTGCTCACTACGCGTAACGTCTTGTCCACTTTTTCTGACAATGCATCATAAGCATCCTGATAAAGTACATTGTCCATCAGATTACGGACAAATACGACCACATCATTCTTCTTTTTTAATACATAAGATCGCAAAACAGCTGGCAATGTATCTTTCAATGCTACCGAAGCATACGTCAACAGCATACATGCAGCCAGGTCATCCATGTTCGGATTCTCAGCCTGATACCCAAAATACTTCTCACATAACTCCCAAAACTTATTTAAAAGTCCATTATCCTCCAAGGCTTTCATGTATGCTTCGTTATCATTTAATAATAACTTTCTTGTAATCTCTTCAAAATTCGGAGTCTTTACATCTGTAAGCACGGCAATAAGACCAATATCAATGGTTTCCACATTGAAATGGTCTATGCCGAGTTCTTTAAACTTCTCAATACGATTCTTGTTTTTCCAGAAATTACTGTACTGTGCCAGATGTTCTTTAAATCGGTTATCAATTCCAATCTCCTGTGACATCTGGGATACCCGGTCCGTGTAGTACGGAACCGAGTAATAATACATATCTGCTAATGGATTCTCTGCATCACTTGGTTTCGGGAATGGTGCATATACAAGATACTTGCTCTCTGTATCTGATTCATTTAATAACCATTTGGAATAAAACCAGTTTGTTCCATCCAGAATATGTAATTTTGCATTATCCAACTGTAACTCAGATACTTCGTCTTCATATTCTCCTTTATCATCAAACCAGAATATAATGCGTGTATTCCTTTTTGAAAATTCAGTATTAAGTTGCTCTTGTATATTTTGTAAATCCATTCTTCCTACCCCAGTCTATCTCTGATATATTTCATTATAATTGCTGTCATATTAACTATCAATTCGCTATCATTTACATCCACTTTATCATGATGTTTTACATTGTCATTTTGATATTTTGCATAATGATTAAGCATAGTAGTAATCAAGGTAACAGCTTGAGGCAAAACGCCCTTATTTTTTAAAGCCGATCCAATAGGCTGTATCTGGTTCTCTAATGTTTTTGTTGTTCCCATAATGTCTCGAATTAAAGATTCCAGAGCAAGACGCATATCATCAATCGCATTGCGTGTATCCTCTTTATTAGATAATTTTTTTAACGCCGCTCGATAAGCCTTGGCTGCATCTGGGTATAAATCAATCCATTCCAGTACTTCCGTTACAGTTGGCTGATTTGCCACAAAATCAGCTGTAATAAATTGACCTTTGAGAAATAAAAATTTAATATCAAATCTGTCTAAATATTCATTGATTTTTTTCTCAAATAATGATCTTTTATCTTCAAAAACCACATAATCATATACTAAACAGATAAATTCTTCAATTTCATCCCATTTTGCATCACCTAAGATAGCAATATTAAATGGTATAGCTTTTCCAAGGTATTCTCTATATATACTTCCCCATTTTTCATTTAACCCCGTGCCCGTTATCGTTTTATATTCTTCTGGTACATAATCGAAAAATTCATCATTTATCATGCAATTAGTAAATGCCAACCAAAATTTTGAAACACTTTCTGTAAAAGTATTATTCGGATTTAAAAATATTTTCTTTGATACCATATATGCTCCTTATTATCACTTGATTTTTGCCAGAAGATCTACCTTTATAGTTTTCTTTCCTTCCTGGGCAACTTCCACTCCCTGGAATTTCTCATAATTTACTTTCACACCATCATCCAGATCAATCTCAATTCTCTTATTTGCAATATGAGCAATCGCTTCATCGTAAATTCTCATTTCTGCAAGCTGTTTTGTATATTTGGTCACTGCTTTAGTTGCCTTAGATTTTTCTGAGGCTGATGTTGCATTGTCAATGGTATACTGAGCACTTTGCATAGCCGTCTCTACATATTTCTGTGCCCGGTGTAAATAATCTGTTCTTACTCTGCCAACAGCGTCTGCATCATAGCGGTGCATGTAAATCAGTGCTTTAAATCCATTTTGCTTTCCACTATCAAACAACCAATAAATCGGTCTCTTCTGATATACTCTCAAATGATCTGCATAGAAATCTTTCAGAAAATAATTACGGATGACTTCTCTGGAAGTATCACCCTTGTTACCTAATGCATTTGCAATATAATTAAGGTTTTCTTCCAATGTATCTGCACTGTAAACCGTTTTTACAAATTCTACAAAACGACCTACAATATCATCTGAAAAATATTCTTCATCAGTAATCGGAATACAGTTATCCAAATCTGGAGTAAATGAAACGTCCAGCCATTTACCATTTATTTTTATCTTTCCATATGCTTCTCCAGTTACAATTGCTTCACCATTAGAATCTAATATTGGTACACCCACTGTATCCACTAATGGTTCTTCTACCCTTTTATAAAACTCATCAAAATTACCACCAGCATAAATTAGACCTTCTTTATCTAAAGAATAACGGCCAAACATGCAACCCACAGCATATGAAATAAAACTTCTGATTTCGCGTCCTAAATCTGCGTTACGTACTGTAATATCTTTATCTTCAACTTCTGGTGTCAATTCATCCTGTAAACCATAAATATCAATAAAAATTTGATTAATTTCTTCTTCATTTACTTTTAGCTGATTAAAACGATTTTTGCATTCTTTTTGCCACTGGTCAAATGCAACAAAAACAGAATCAAATTTACCAATTAAAGGGTGTTTTTGAAATTCCCATGAATTTTCAAATGAATCCCAGTCATATTTTGATAAATTAATATTGCTATCTACTTTTTTCAAAATAGTTTTTTCATCTTTACATACAATATACGGTATTTTTAGAACATCGCCTGTATTATTATGTAATGTAGGACTTAAAAACTTCAAAAAGAACATGCACACCTTAGAACACAAAAGTGCCATACTATATTTCAATTCCTCACAACTTGCAAAAATTGCAGGGCATGTATGCCCACCAACAATTCCCTCTGGAATATATCTAGCTGAAAAGGTTGATGTGCTAATATCATTCCACGCAACACTTTCTCTAAAAAGAAACGAACTATCAGGTACTGTTGATTTTTTTGATTTTTTTATAAGTTCTCCATTTTCTCCCCAAAGTACAACATTATCTGGCAATGAATACCATTTTCTATATGATCCTCCCATATTACAAGGAACCCACTTACCTTTTTTATCAATTTTTCTTTCAATGCTAATGTCATCTATTTGCAATTCATACCAATTACGAAGGTACTTTTCATTATCACCTGTCAATAGTCCATATGATGACCGTAAATAGTCAGACATCGGTTTATAAACAACAAACAAGTCAGCCACATTTTTCTTGACCCAATACGCAATTACATTTCCAGGAAGTTCTTCAAAAATAGATTTTTGCGAATAATACTCATTTGTTCTCTGTAAAAATACTTTTTTCTTTTTCTGTTCTGAATTTGCCTCTAATAAATTACAATATACTCCTTTATAATTATTCGGCAATGCATTGTTGCCAACAAAAGCTACAGTCTGAACAACTTCTCCACTTATTTCACTAAATGTTCCTGTTCCCAGATGTAATAAGCTAGAGAATTGCATGCTACTTAACTTATTTCTTAGGCTTTCGTATCCTGATTGAAACATCCATGTTTGTTGCGTTATCATCGCACAATAACCATTCTTTGAAATATATTTCAAATTTATTTCAATAAAAACAGCGAATAAATCATATCGGCCTGTTGCATAATGTTTTTTAACATACCCCCTCAATTTGTTGTCCATATTGCTTGTTCCCATATATGGCGGATTCGTTACCACCGCATCATATTTCTGTCCTAGATTTCGTGCCACTCTTACCAGTTTCTGTAAGCTTTCCTGTGTTTCTTCACTTCCCACGCTCTCGAATGAAATCTGTCCTGCTGTTCCCAGATCCTCCACGAATCTTTCCAGTACATCCCAATCACACGTATCCACATTCAAAATAGAACCATATTCTCTGGCATCCACGAAAGTATCCAGTAATCCCTTTATCTGCATCACTGCCAGATTTCGTTCAATGTTACTTAAATGTGTCCCGAAGAATTTCAGATGATTTCGGTTAATCTCATTACTTTCCGCAATCGCATACACCTTTGGTTCTGGCTTTCCATCTCTTCCACGCAGGAATCGTCTGTTATATCCACGTCCCTTCATCATAACTGCAAAGTATGCCAGCTGATATGCTCTCTGGTCGATATCCAAACCATGAATATTATGTTCTACAATTTCAAATGCTGCTTCTCTCTTATCATATCCGGCACTTTCATAGATATCCATCAGTACATCAAACATTGCAATCAGGATATGTCCACTTCCCATACATGGATCAATGCAGGTAATATCTGTTGGTTTCAGATTTTTGTATGTGGTACGGATTTCTGCCAGTTTTACATCAACAGACTCTTCCTGTTCTGCTTCCGGAAGATAATATTTCCATCCAAATCTTTCTACAGTTGCTTTTTCGTCTGTGCTTGGATCTACTGCTCGTAAATGTTCAATCCAGATTCTTCCTACAGAGTTTTCAACCATATAACGAACAATCCAATCCGGTGTAAAGAGCTGAGTGGCTGCTGGAATTCTTTCTTTCGTGATCTTTACATTCTTTTTCAGTTTTGCGAAGGTATCATCTTTCAATTCTGTATTGTAATACTGATACAGCCATCCGATAATCTCCACCTGTCCGGTTGGGTTGCCTTCTTCATCCAGTGTAGATACATTAAAATCTGCTTCCGGAATACCTGTTTCCGGATTTACCAGCATATAGATGACATCATCTTTATTGGTATAGGAAATACCAAACAACAATTCCATATAGTCAGAGTCTGCCTCAAAAAGTCCCGGCAAGATGTCATGCAACTGATGACACTGCTTCAAGAATAATTTACCGAACATTTTATCCGTATTTTCTGACGTACCACTCATTTTCCAGTTGATAATCTCTTCTTTTTCCTGTGCTGTCAGATCTAAGTCCACATCTGGTGCCTGTGTCACAAGATCCGGCTCCATCTTTCCTTCTTTTTCGGAAGAAAGTACACGAACTCTGTTTGGAAGATAGTCATTCACTTCCATAAAACGGATCGCACAGATCCTGTTGAACCAGGTATAGGCTACTTCTTCTACAACTGCTCCAAAACCACGGAATTCAATCTGAGATACCAGTCTTCTTCTCTGCTCACACTGTCTTTTATTCAACGTTACTTCTGTTCCCGCAACCGTCTGGTATACTTCAAAGTCTGCTCCCTTAGTAATTGGTTCACTACATGATTTTTCTGTAATACCAAGCATACCGGCTTTATCTGTAACAGAATCAATCAGTTTTTTTCTTGCTTCTATGGCAAATTTCTTTATCGCATTCTTGTTCATGTACTGTTTCCTCCCACTGGAATGATTAGCTTAATGTAATAATCGTATTTTCATCCAACTCGTTTAATAATTTTTTCTTCATCTCTGCCAAGAACTTATCAATATCCTGTTCATTTTCAATCGAATAGGTTCTCGCACCTGCCACGTTACTGATAGATACATTCTTACGTTTCTTTGGCTTTGGCTGCACTGGCGGTGTTACTGGCTTCGGTGGTTCTGTATGACCGCCACCTGTATGTGGTGTTACAGGAGGTACAGGATGTACCGGTTTTGGACGATGTGCTTCTTCATACTCTGTGATCTCATCCATGCAGCGAAGCTTCAATGTATCACTTTCTAGTCTAATATTCTTTACTGCCGCAATCTCATGAGATGTATCCAGTTTCTGTTTTAATTCTGCAAAGGCATTTACGAACTTATCCCTAAATACAGGTGCAAATTCTTTCTCATCCAGTGTATGTAATACTTTTTCCAGATCATCACCCACAACCGGACGCATCTCTTCTGCTTCTTTTTCCAGTAAGGCTCCATACTGCTGTACGAACTTCACAGACATATCCGGCAGTTTCTGAATCTGACTAAATGGATTTTTCGCTGTCATAATAGCTTCCATCTGGGCAACATTATCAATCACTTCCTGATCTCGGACATAGATTTTACTGTTTTCAAACATTTGGATCTGCTTCAGTGCTTTTTCAAAGATCTTTTTCTGACCACCTTTAAAGAAATCAAATACCGGTGCAGTATCATCCGCATCGTCTAACAGATCATCTCGCTTTTTATCTACTGTTTTAAAGAACTCTACCGGCTCTTTGATTGCCAGAAGTTCTTCCAGATTCTTCTTCGCCTGTTCCATCAGAGATTTACATGGCATCTTCGGATTTACGCGATATTCAATCATGATTTCACCAAATGTTTCCAGTTTATCCTGTGCCTTATTCTTGAAACTTCTCATGATAGTATCGTCATCATCACTGGACAGGGAGAATCCAAAGTAGTCTTTTAATACTTCTTTCACGGAACGGATCTGTCCGTCTGTTGCTCTCTCACGAATATCAATGAGCAGTTTTTCTACAAATTCACGTTTGGTCAGGTAACGCACCAGCTCATCCTTTGTGTTAGAAAGCATGGATAAACTCTGGCTGTTGTAAATCAGAGATACTCTTCCCATCTTAAAGAGCATAGCAACCAACCACTGCACATCTTTCGGATCAAAGCCATAAGGAGCAGCCCCGAATTTATCCTGCAGAGATTTCAGGGATGTTTTCATATGTCTTGCGTTGTTAAGACCGATGACCTGAATTACTTCTTCCAGCGCTAATTTATTTGGTGTTGTATCACTTGTTCCAAGGAAAGAAAGCTGTCCATCGTTGCCATTGAATACTGCAGCGATATCAGAAAGCTCCGGAGCTGTTTCCATGTAGGTCAGCTTGTTATACTGCATGGCTACTAACTTGCCAAGTGCTTCATTGATGCGACTTGTCGGTTCTTTGGCTGAGATATTTGCTTTATCTCCATTCACATAGATATCTGCATGTTTCAGGGCATCCTCAATAAAGATGCGGATACGGTCTTTCTTTTCAATACGTTCATCTTCTTTTGCACGACGGATACTGTCAAAACTTCCTCTTGCACCAGAAGCATTTTTATTCAAAAACTTATAAATTTTAATGGAGTCGGTAATCTCATCCAGGAAGGTACTATCGTTCGGTAATTTTACAATCACACTATGTTCCTGTGCGGAAAGCATACGCAGAGCAGAATCCGGATAATCGTCCCCATATGGTGTGATGATGGATACTCCGATATCATTAGACTGATTTCCCTTGAAGTATCGGTCATCTACTTTCTGATTGAATGGGAACAAATAACGGCTACTGTAACGATATTTCTTATCTGTAAAGATTTCCTCGAAGATTACGGTAGATGCTTCTCCGATAATCTCACCCATTTCTACGGATTCATTATTGATTGCATTATTGATTTCCTGTTCTTCATTGGTCAGGAAGATATAGATTTCTCCATTTTTCTGTACCAATGTCTCTCGAATCAATTTCTTTAAAGATTCTTCAATCTTTCCACGGATTTCAATACGATCATCGTCAATATTGGAAATCATCAGCGTAGTAAGATTATCTACATTTGCTTTGATCTCTTTGACGTATTTAATCATAAACAGCACTTTCAACAGCTCTACATCAAACTCGTCCAGTCTGCTGTTGTCTTCTGCATCGGTAATGACCTGGCTGTGCTGATGGTCAATGAATTTATGCAGCGGATCATAAAAATAGCTAAATGGTACCAGTACACCTTCCTGGCTGTCTTTTAACCGGATTGCAGACTCCTGGAACAATGCCAGCATGGAACGGGACTGATCGGATAAGTGCTTTCCGCTGGCTCCATGAGTACGCACCGCTGTCAGTACCTGTCCAAGCAAGTTGAACTGGTATGGAATAAACGGATAACAGTCTGCAAAATCTGTTTTATCTGTATATAATTTTTTATCTGCTGTATCTGCCGTAAATGTGATCAGATTCTTGATAATGGATTCTTTCTGTTCGTATAACAGCTTCAATGCAGCCTCTGCAATCTCATTTTTCTCCAGGATACGTTTCCGGATAACCTCATCTACATTGGATGCAGACAGGGATAATCTGGTATCGAAACGTCCCTGAATCTTGGAGAAGTCATTTCCTTTTGTCTTTGTGATAGAATCAATATCTTCCTGGCTGGTAACGATCACCCATGCTTTTCCTCTGCAGGCAGTTCCCAGATCTTCCACGATAGTCTGTAAGTTCAACATTAACTGAGTATCATCTGCAATATACTGTCCGATCTCATCCACAAGGAAAATAACATGATGGTTCGGTCCTTTTTTCTCACAGTATTCTTTGACTAAAGATACAAATTTTTCAATGCTGAGATCATATCCACTTTTAGCATTTTTGCACCAGTTGCGGGCAGCCTCCTCACTCATAAAGTCCATGGCAACAAGAGTTTTTACAACTTTATCCTGAACTACTGCAAATGCCTGTCTCTTTCTCTTCCAAGGTGCACCTGCAATCTCTTCAAATTTCTCTTTAAACTCTTCAAATCTGCCTTCGTTATCCAGCTGGCGTTCAAATTCTGCAAGATATGGAATAGATCCGCAGTATCCCTGCATTTCATTAAATACCTTCATGAAAACTTCCACGATAGCTTCTTTCCCTGAGCCAACCTTTGCAGATCCTTTGGAATCAATATTAAAGAGCATGACATCAGAAGAAATGGTTCCGGAATTGGTCATCTTGGCAATCAGCATCGGATCATCGATTTTCTTTCCGTCTGTAAAGTATTCGATGGCTCTCTTTCCTTCTACCACACTGTTTTTTAACAGATAAGAAAGAATTTTTAAGAAGTGAGATTTACCACTGCCAAAGAAACCGGAAATCCACACACCCATCTTATCTGTATTGTTATTGATCCCCTTTTCATAGTTATCGAAAAAATCACGGAAATGTTTTAACAGTTCTTTTGTTACTACATATTCGTCCAATTCCTGATATACGTTTTCCTCATCAGACTGACCAACTTTGATTACGCCCTTAATATCACGATCAATCTGTTTCTCAAACATGTCTTTAATCTGCATTTTTCTTCCTCCGTGTCTACACAAGCCTGAAAGCCCGGTAATAGTTTCTGGAATCCATCGTTCCAAATAATTTCAGATCCTGTCCGCTGTATTCTCCAGGATAAAACATCACAACCGGCACACTGTCCAGTACCTGATGTAAATTGTTCAAAATATTATGGCTTGCAATGATCGGATGGCATTTTCCAACTCCTGTCAGAAAAATCACGCTGTCTGTCAGATCTTCCTGTAAAATCTTTGAGATAATCAGGTTCAGCTCATTCGTTTCATCCAGTCCCAAGGTCTCTACCAGACTGTCTGCCATATCAAAAAAGCCATTGTCTTTTTCCAGATCAAAGAAGGCTTCTAGATACCCTTCTTCCTCCAATACCTGAATCATCGTATGAAACAGGTCAAATTCTATAATTTTAAAGTCTTTATTGCCATTATTGATTCTGTCTTTTAAGTATGCGATATGATTGCGCACTTCCAGTTCAGCTCTCGGATCGTAATCAAACACATAATATCCGACTTCATTTCCAAGTCCTTTATTTTCACGGAAAGACTTTTCAGAGATCTTATCCTCAATCCGGTTTAGTCGTTCTTCCAAACTTAATCTTGCCATCCTTAGACTCCCTTCACTGCCTTCAAGTATTCACCAAGCCCACTTGCAGTCAGTAATTCTTCTGTCCGGTAATCAATATGAATTGGCTTGATTGTTCTTGGTTTTGCACTGCTTTCCAATAATCCTGCCTCAAACATCATTCTGGTAAAGCACTGTTTTAGCTTCCGTACTGCGGTATCTGTCCAGCCGGCAACCACATCACTCTGCATTGCCTTATCTGCAAAAAAGACATTCAGATCCCGGTCTGTGATCTCTTTTTCACCTAATCGAATCTTCTCGTCGTATATTTCATGTAAAAACTCAAAAAATAATCTACTATCCATCAGAATTGCAATCAGATTCAGAATCTTTGCGGTTTCTACATCACAAGTGATAAATGTCTGTAATACTGCTTCTGGTAAGGCTGATACCCTTCGGTATGTTCCATTTAACACTTCATAGGCGCGATATTCCGCCTTCACCTGATAGATATTTTCCTCCCAGGCAATCTTACGGATGTCTGACTTGCTAAGTCCTTCTAGAATATAAGCTGCTGTTTTTCTGGACTCTTGCAACCAGAATAGTTTTGATGTAAGCCCTGCACTGTACTCCATTACTGTCCACCATCCTTTGTTTCTTTTTCATAATGGACAATATCTCCGAAATCACAATCTAACTTCTCGCAGATCTTTTCCAAAACCTTCATGGAAACCAACTCTCCATTGGTCATTTTTGCCACGGTACTGCTGCTGATTCCCACCTGGTTCATCATATCCACTTTCTTCATATTTTTATCAATTAATAGCTTCCATAATCCATTGTATGATACTGCCATATGTATTCCCTCTTTGTGATACAAAACTTATGGTTTTCTTGTATTTTGAAAGTATCTTGTTTGTTTTCGTTCTAATACTTCCAATCTATAATATTGTATCATACTGTATGTTTTTCTTCAACGATAAGTGCAAATCAGAACTTCGACTTTACGAATGCTTTATTTGAATTTTCTGATGGCAATACATAAAATCCGCTCTTATTCTTCCAAATACATTTTCAGTGCATTATAGCAGTTCAATGTCTCGTTATCCGCATCATTGAAATTCTTGGAAAAGGTCTGCAGACTTCCTGTTGGGTCTGTCGCCAAATTGGTCAGTGATATATACGCATCATACAGTTTTGAAAGTGCTTCATAAGCATCTTTATACTCTTCTGGTGGATTTTTTAATTTCTTCATCAGTGAGTTTACGGTGTCTTTATTGCTATTAATATCCGCTATCCGACCACTGAAACTGCTATCTGAAAAGAGATTTTTCAGAGCATCATTAAAGTCAGATACAAAATATCCATTCGGTTTTGTATATTTATCTGTCTTACTATCACTTTCTTTATAAATAGCGTTGTACCATACGTTCTTGATCAGATTGCCACAGGTTTCTGCATCACTTGCACCAGAAAGCATGGTATATGCAGCCAAATTCAGGTTGGTACCATATTCCTCACTCTGTTTCTGAGCCTCTGCTGCTGCCTTTGCTGCCACATTCTTCTTATGTGTCTGTACTCCAATAGCTGCTATCATTACTGCACCTATAACTGCTATTATTGCTATCATAATTATTTTCTTTGATTTTTTTGTTATCTTCACTCCGGCTACTTCTACCTGCTGTGGCGTTTTTTCTGTTTCAATAATATTTTCTATCGGGCAACCACATTTCGGACATGTATCCATTCCTTCTTCCAATTCTGCTCCACAGTCCGGACAGTATTTCTTCTCTTCTTGAACCAACACTGTTCCACAATGCACACACTTCTTTGCCTTATCCGATATTTGTTCGCCGCAATTCGGGCATGTTGTCATAGCCATAATCTTTTTCCTCCATGTTTTTCATTTTCAATTCCATCTCTACCATTTCCAGTAGTTTTTCCAGTCTGCTTTTCTTCACCATGCGTTTCACAGTCCCTGCATCATGATATTTTATATACTGGATCACCTCAAAGAAACTCTCTGAAGGTAGCTTTTGTTTATGATATCCTTCTGTACATTTCATTTTCTGCTTATTGAAGTATTGAGATTTATTAGCTCTGTAATTTTCATGAAACAGCTCTTTCACCTTATCTTCCCGCAGGTAAACAATCCATCTTGAAAAAGCTGTCCGTACAAATACAGCATTACTACTCACACTATAGGATAACTTGAACCATTTGCAGATTTTTTCTATATTAGTTTCAGTAGGTGGAAGTTGTTTTAAATCTTCTCTATTTTTCTTGTTCTTTGCTTTTTGTATACTATTAAATTCCCACTCCAATCGTTTCCAGTTTTGCTTCTTACCACAGCATCTACACACTGTATACCCTTTGAAAATCATACTTTTAGGAACTACCACTTTCCTTTCTGCCGACATACTTTGCACATATCGACAACTTTCTGTATGTAACATCCTCGTAGCATCATTTGCAAGGCAATTCTCTGTAGCTGTCATGCCACTATATTGTTGAAAGCATTGATAAAAAAGCTGATAGAGATAATTAGCATCATGTTTCGCATAATGAAGATAATTTGGAACATACTCAATACCAAAACATAACAATGCATTTTCAAACCCAATCTGATCATTACCACTTCCTGCAATTACTCCCAAAACGTCTTGTAGAACCACTACTCTGTGCCTTTTTATTGTGATACCATATTTTCTCATATCTCTCAGGAATAACTCATAAGCATCTCTTCTCCACACTATTAAATGACAATATTGTGGAAAAGATTGTGCAAACTTTTCGAGTACTGCTTTTTCCTCGTTGCCTCTCATAACATGCGCTATAGTTGAATGCGATATGATTTCTGTTTCTTCATTGAATACTTTTGGATCACTTAATCTAATCGCTTTAGAAAATGTTTTTACTTTTTGTATTTGTGCATCAGCAGCCACTACACCTATCTGAATTGCTTCCCGTCCATTCAGACCAGATGTTCCTAGTGCTTGATTCCACTCGATATCTAGAAACAGATATTCAAATGGTCCTTTTTCTCTTTTAGCATCTTCCACCATTTTTTCCTTCTTTATATGCCTGAATCTCATCTGCCCAATGGTTATCCATAAAATCCACCATTGCATCACTTTCAACAGCTTTTGAAATTGCCCTTCCTACAGCTTTAAAGTTTAATTCGACACCCTTGGAATCATTTTTATATGTTACAGATCTGTTTCTGGCAATCCCTATCTTCTCAGCCTCTCTTCCTGCATCAATATTGGCACCCAGAAACAGAAACTCCCATCCGCACTCTTTCTTTGCTTCTATCTTTCTCTTGATCTGCTCCTGTGTGAAATGCTCACTAGAATTTTCTAAGCCATCCGTAGTAATAACAAATATAATCTTCCCTGCCCTGTAATCCTCTGGAAGATGTTTCTGTACATTTTCCATTTTTTCAATCGCTGTTCCAACTGCATCTAATAAAGCGGTGCAACCGCGTACAAAATATTCTTTTTCTGTAAGTGGTTCAATGATTTCTACCGGAAATCTATCATGAATGATATCTACTTCATCATCAAATAGAACCGTAGTCACATTCACTTTCTTTTCCTGTGCCTTTTGTTTTGCAATCATGCCATTAAAACCACCAATCGTATCACTTTCCAAGCCGCCCATTGATCCACTTCTGTCCAAAATAAAAACCAACTCAGTTAATTCTGTATTCATGTGATTTCCTCCTCTGATATTTGTCGTTAATCACATTTTATCTACAGAACCAACTGGGTTGGTCGCCTGTCAGGTGACATTGCACCAAAATATTTTGTTAAAACACTGGTTGTCCATACGCATCCAGCACATCATTGATTTCAAACATATCATAAATCTTATTCTGCAAGAAATATGCCACGATAATATCTGTTTTTGAACTTCTGGATAATGCGAAACCGGCACTTGCCAGTAAATCCTTTGCTTCATCTAGAGATAATTCCAATGCAATCGTAAAAGCCAATACAGTTTTCTTATTAGGAACATAATTGACATCTTTACGAATTTTCGAAAAATGCCGACGATCCACATATGCCTTTGTATATGCTTCTGAATCAGTCATACCACGCTCATCAATCATACGGAGTAGTCTCTGTGAAAATGTTTCCTCCAGCTGATTCATCAGATTATCAATGTTTCTGTTTACTGACATTGTAGAAGACATACCTTTTTGTATTTTTGTCTTCTGCATCGTTGAAACATCAAATTCTTCCGGTAATGCTTCTTCTGACAAACTGCTTTCTTTTACCTGCTCTTTCTTCAAAGCCTTTTCTTCGGCTCTCTTCTTCCGGAATTTTGTAATTTTATCAAAAATGGATTTCATTTCCTCATCCATTTTGATATCATCCTTCACTGGTTCGTAATATTTATCTATGTATTTTCCTACCTCATCAATCAGCTTCTGATCTGCCATATCTATACCGCCTTTTTTCTTGTTTGATCTTAGAATAGCATACTTTTCTCACTTGGAAGTCGCATAACAGGCGACATTCTTTTATCTCCTCCACGCTGTAATTATACCTTCGGGATGCCTAACGAAATGTCTTCTGCTTGAAATATTATACATCCATTGGTCAAACCAAACAACCATATCATAAAACCCCTGTTTCACATCATTCCAGACGTAAACCAGGGGTTTCTCTTATATCATTCTATACCATAGACAGTACATATACTATCTATTCACTTTTACTCTGTCTCATAAAAGACTTTCTTATCCAGAGCTTTATTCTGATGTGCAACGATTGTTGTACATACAGCATCACCTGTGATATTAACAGCTGTTCTTGTCATATCAAGGATACGGTCAATACCCATGATCAGACCGATTGCTTCAACCGGAAGTCCGACAGAGTTAAATACCATTGTCAGTGTAACCAGACCAACACTTGGTACTCCGGCTGTTCCGACAGATGCCAGTGTTGCTGTTCCGATAACGGTAATATAGTCTGCCATACTCAGATGGATTCCGAATGCCTGCGCTGCAAACACAACTGCAACACCCTGCATGATGGAAGTACCATCCATGTTGATTGTTGCTCCAAGCGGAATCGTAAAGGAAGAAATCTTCTTGGAAACTCCGACTTTCTTAGAAAGTGTTTCAATAGAAAGCGGGATTGTCGCATTTGATGTCGCTGTAGAGAATGCAAATGCCATAACCGGGAAGAATTTCTTGATGAAGCGGATCGGGTTCAGTCCTGTGAAAATCTTTAACAGAATCTGATATACTCCCAGACACTGGATCGCAAGTGCCAAAAGTACTGCGATCATGTATTTTGCCAGCGGAACAAATGCACTGAATCCGATTGTAGCAAAAGTACGGCTGATCAGGCAGAATACACCGATTGGTGCAAGGCTCATGATCATCATTGTCATTTCCATCATAATGTCATTGAACTGGCTGAAGAAGTTCGCAACTGTCTCTGCACGTTCACCCATCTTCGCAAGGATAACACCAATGATCAGCGCAAATACGATAACCTGAAGCATTGTTCCACTTGCCAGGGAATTGATCGGGTTGTCCGGAATGATATTTAGGATTGTATCTGTCAGGGAAGTTGCTTCCATTGTCTCAACTGTGGACGCACTTGTCTTGATTGCACTCATATCAAGTCCGATACCCGGATTGATCAGATTACCAACTGATAAAGCAACTGTTACAGCAAGAGCTGTTGTTGCGAGGTAGAATACCAATGTTCTGACACCTACTGTTCCGAGCTTCTTCGTATCTCCGATTGCCATACTTCCGCACACAAGGGAACAAAATACAAGCGGTACAACAAGCATCTTCATCAGACGGATGAATCCCTGTCCGATCACATAGAGGATTCCTTCTACAATAATATCATTTTTTACCTTGCTGTCTGGAATCAGATAACAAAGTACAATTCCAAAAACAGCACCTAAAAGCAGAGCAATGAAAATCTTGGTCGTCAGACCAATTTTCTTCTCTTTCTTTTCATCTTTCACATTCTTATTTTTCATTCTAATTCTCCGTTCTTTCTTTCATATACTCTTCTAATGACTCTTTCCAATCCGGCATATCATACATATCAATAATACGGAGAATGAAGTTGTCCAATACCGCATACGGTGGTCTGACAGAAGAAAGGTCTGACTGTTCTGTCGGAACTGCCTTTAATTCAACGTTTTTCCCTGACAATCTCAAGATCTCCTGAGCAAATTCGTAACGATTGCAGACTCCACTGCAAGTTACATGATAAGTACCATATTCATTCGTACTGATCAGATACAGGATCATTCTTGCGAGATCTTTGGCACTTGTCGGGGAACCAAACTGATCTCCTGCTACAGAAAGTGTTTTTCCCTGTTCTGCCACTTCGAGCACACGGTTAACAAAGTTATTTCCGCCTTTTCCATAAACCCAGTTACTGCGGATAATGAAATGCTTGTGTGTGAATTCTTTCACATAATTCTCACCAGCTCTTTTGGATGCTCCATAAACAGTCAGTGGATTCGTATCATCAAATTCTGTATACGGTTTCTTGCTCTGTCCGTCAAATACATCATCTGTTGAAAGCTGGACGATCTTTGCGCCATTCTTTCTTGCGACGATACTTAAGTTTCTTGCTCCAAGTGCATTTACCCGGTAAGCATGTTCCGGTTCTTTTTCGCACAGATCGGTGTCTGTAACACCGCAGCAGTTGATAATCACATCCGGACGGTTCACAATACCGAAGTTAAGAACTTCCTCTGTGTTTGTAATATCCAGATCATCCAGATCCGTATTCAGCACTTCGATCTCTAATGGATCCAGAATGTCGTTCAGCGCTCGGCCGATCTGGCCGTTTGAGCCGGCTATCCATACTTTAATCATCTCTCATTTCCTCCTTCTCATGCAATGAAAAAGGCGCTGAATCCAATCAACGCCTCTCATATACTATAAAATAAACGTCAATAATATTTTATCAACCTACTGTTTCCGTGTCAAGATTACACTTTTAGTCTATCAAAAAAATATCATGGTTTTCCTGAATCTTCTCTATAATCTCATGGCTGCTTATCCCTTGAAGTTCTACACTGTTCTGACTGACATAAAGAAACACAAGAAACAGAAAAGTGGACAGGATCAATCTGGTAGTAAAGCTTCCTCTGCTATTTTCTTTCTTATCCAGATCTTCTGCTCCATTTCCTGCACTTTGCTCCAGACCATCCGGATATAATTCCCGATATAAACGACCATATCTTGGATGAATTGCCGGTGTTATCATACCGGTATTCCGCTGTCGTCTGCGATTTTCTTCCCACAATCTACGCCTACGGACTTCTGATTCTTTTTCCTGCACGAAAGATCCTCTCCATCTTCTTTTTTCTAGTTTATGAAAGTTTCTTCTGCTTTATTCTTCCAGGAAAATCTGATACAGCGTTTTCTACCGGTCAGCCAGTTCTCCTGTAATGTCTTCCCAGGTAATCCCTTTTTCTACCATGAGAACCATTGCATGATAAAGGAAATCAGATAATTCATACTTCACTTCCTCGACATTTGGATTTTTTGCAGCGATCACAACTTCTGTCGCCTCTTCTCCAACCTTTTTCAGGATCTTATCCAGACCTTTTTCAAAAAGATAGTTCGTATAGGAACCTTCTTTTGGATTCTCTTTTCTATCCGCAATTGTCTGATATACGGATTCAAAAATCTGAACCGGATTCTTGGCATCGTAATCATTTCCAACAATTGTTGTATAGAAACAGGAGCGGTTTCCTGTATGGCATGCTGCTCCGATCTGTTCTACCTTCGCAAGCATCGTATCTCTGTCACAGTCGATTGCAAGAGATTTCACATACTGGAAATGCCCGGATGTCTCACCTTTGATCCACTGGCATTTCCTGCTTCTGCTATAGTAAGTCATGCGCCCGGTTTTCACAGTATGCTCAAATGCTTCCTCGTTCATATATGCCATCATTAAGACTTCATTTGTCTTATAATCCTGAACAATCACTGGAATTAATCCGTCTGAATTCAATTTAAACTCACCGAAATCCATCTGGCTTTCAAAAGAAGTCATTTGAATTCCATTTTCTGCACAAACTTCTTTAAATTTGTTAAAGTCCATATCCAGGCGACTGATGAATCTTCCTGATATACCTTTTACACCATCACTCTTTAAAATATTAAGGATCTCGTTTTCATCCATCGTATCCGTGACAACAACACACTGCGTTTCTGTAACATTTACAACAGAATTCAGATCCAGGCGATGCATAAATATCATCTCTGTACTATATGCTTCGATCAGATGCTGCTGTTTAAACAATGCATCGAAATCATTTAATGATACAGCGATTCTCTCTTTTCCAAAACGCTTGGATACTTCCTCGATTAATTCAATGGAAAGTGCTTTGGAGAAATTCAGCATTGCACGTTTTGCTCCGGCATAAAGAATCTTCTTCACATCTTCTGCACGTCTGATGTTTCCTCCGACAACCATTGGAATACTGATTGCACGGTTGATCTGTTTGAGGAGGTTGATCGTCTCATCATGTTCTTCATCTGAGTCTGACAGATCGAAAATGATCAGTTCATCCGCTCCTCTTTCATTGTAGTGGCGTGCAAGTTCCATCACATCATCTGCGATCACAGTTCTGTCATCGAACCACTGCACCGCTTTCCCTCTTTCTATAAAAATACAAGGGGTCAGTCTTTTATACATAATTCCTTCTTACTCCTTCTGTCACGCCGTTAAAGGCTTCCCTTTGTAGACCATACTTCTTTTATTCTTGGCTCTTCTGATACCGCCATATCCAGAGCCTTTCCGAATGCTTTAAATAAAGCCTCTGCCATATGATGATTATTCCCTGCATCAAGGATCTTAAGGTGCAGGTTCATTGCAGCACTATAGGAAACTGCATAGAAAAATTCACGCACCATCTCTGTATCCATTGTTCCAAGCACCGGTACTGTAAAATCTGCCTGAAAGTTCAGATACGGTCTGCCGGAAAGGTCAACTGCTCCAAGAGCAAGAACCTCATCCATTGGCAGTACAAAATATCCGTATCGCTTAATTCCGGCCTTATCTCCAAGTGCCTGTGCGATTGCCTGTCCCAGTACGATTCCTGTATCTTCGATCGTGTGATGGGAATCCACTTCAAGATCCCCACGCACCTTAACATTTAAATCAAATAATCCATGTCTTGCAAATCCATCCAGCATATGATCAAAAAACGGAATTCCTGTATCAATCTGATTCTTTCCCTGTCCATCCAGATTGATTGTCAGTTCAATATCCGTTTCTTTTGTCTTTCTTTTGCAGCTTCCGATTCTGTTCTGCATTACACTCACAGCTCCTTTTCTCTTATTTTTCAAATCTTACTTTGATTGAATTTGCATGTGCTGTCAGATGTTCTGCCTCTGCAAATTTCTCGATATCTGTGTGGATCTTCTCAAGTGCATTTCTTGAGTAAGAAATAATGCTTGATTTTTTAATAAAATCATCTACAGATAGCGGTGAGAAGAATTTTGCTGTTCCGTTTGTCGGAAGGACATGGTTCGGTCCTGCAAAATAATCTCCGAGCGGCTCACTGGAATATTCTCCGATGAAGATAGCTCCGGCATTACGGATCTTTGTCATCACCTCAAACGGATTCGCTGTCACGATCTCAAGATGTTCGGAAGCAATAGAATTTGCTGCATCGATTGCATCCTCCATTGTCTCTGCAACGAGAATATGTCCATAATTATCCAGGGATTTCTGAATGATCTCGCCTCTGGAAAGCTCTTTTACAAATGCATCTGTCTGTGCAGATACTTTCTCTGCAAGTTCCATACTTGTTGTAACCAGAATTGCAGATGCCATCTCGTCATGCTCTGCCTGAGACAGAAGATCTGCTGCCACGAAACGTGGATTTGCCGTCTCATCAGCAAGAACAAGGATCTCACTTGGTCCTGCGATTGAGTCAATGCTTACGAATCCATAAACCGCTTTCTTAGCAAGAGCTACGTAGATATTTCCAGGTCCTACGATCTTATCTACCTTCGGAATAGACTCTGTTCCATATGCAAGTGCTGCAATTGCCTGAGCTCCACCAACCTTGTAAACTTTATCTGCACCGGCCTCTTTTGCCGCAACCAGTGTTGTCGGAGTTACCTTTCCATCTTTTCCTGGAGGTGTTACCATGATAATCTCATCTACACCTGCAACCTTCGCCGGCATGATATTCATAAGTACAGAAGATGGGTAAGCTGCTTTTCCGCCAGGAACATAAACACCGACTCTCTGGAGTGCTGTCACTTTCTGTCCAAGAATTGTTCCGTCCGGTTTACTGTCAAACCAGCTGTACTGCATCTGTTTCTGGTGATAGTCTCTAATATTCACCAGTGCTTTTCTGATAATAGCGATCAGTTCATCATCTACCTGCTCATATGCTTCTGCGATCTCTTCTTCCGTTACAAGAAGATGCTCTGCGTCCAGTCTGACTCCATCAAATTTCTCTGTATATTCAAATACAGCCTCGTCACCCTTTTCTTTCACCGCATTCAATATTTCCTGAACACTTGCTTCAAACTTCCCATAGTTATTCGGGCTTCTCTTTAAAAGGTCATCCAGAAGATTCTTCTTCGTATTCTCATTCAGTTTCTCTATACGCATTTGTCTATTCCTCCCTCAGAAGATTTCTTAAATTTGTGATCAGCTCTTTGATTCTGTCATTTTCCATTCGCATGCTGACCGGATTGACGATCATTCGCGCTGACAGCGGGCACACTTCTTCAAGTACGACCAGTCCGTTTTCTTTCAATGTAGAACCGGTTTCTACGATATCTACGATGACTTCAGATAAGCCAACAATCGGTGCAAGTTCGATCGAACCGTTTAATTTCACAATTTCTACTGTCTGATGTTTCTTGTTGTAGAAATAATCTTTCGCGATATTCGGATATTTCGTTGCCACACGGATCAGTTCATGATGTTTCAGTTTTTCTGCTGCCTCTTCATATCCACACACACACATCCTACATTTTCCGAATCCAAGATCCAGGACTTCATGGACTTTACGTCCCTCTTCGATAATCGTATCTTTTCCGACAACTCCTATATCTGCTGCTCCGTACTCTACATAAGTCGGCACATCCGGTCCTTTTGCGAGAAAGAATTTCAATCCCAGTTCTTCATTTACAAAAATCAGCTTTCTGGAATCCTTATCTTTCATTTCCTCGCATGTGATTCCAAGACGCTCCAGCATCTCCAGTGTCTTCTTTGCAAGTCTTCCCTTTGTAAGGGCAAATGTTAAATATCTCATTGATCTGCTCCTTTATTGCTGCTTTGTTTTCTTTTTTGTATTGACCAGCTTCTCTTCTCCTGTCTGAAGATTGATCACTTCAATCTTCCGGTCCTCTCTTAAGTAAAGCATACTTGCAACAGAAGAACGCTTTCCATACGCTTCAAAAGTCTCTCTTTCATCCCAGGAGTTTCTCTTCATCATTTCGACATTTTTTCCTTTTGCACGAAATGACCTCGCAAGAGAAATTGCCCACTGTTCCGTTGCATCCGTATAAACAAGCAGATTACGGTGTCCTGTCTCTACTTTGATCTTCTGACGATCCAGTGCACTCATAAGTTCATCCAGAATGATTGCGAATCCGATCGACGGTGTCTTCTTTCCAAACTTCTCAAGAAGGTGATCGTAACGTCCTCCACGTACAACTGCATCTCCGGTACCATAAGTATAGGCACGGAAAATGATTCCTGTATAATATCCATAACTTCCGCTCATGCTCAGATCAAAAGTTACATGATCCTCTACTCCGTAAATCTTCAGCAGATCATAAATCTGGCGAAGACGTTCTACCGCAAGTCTTGCTGCTTCACCCGGAGCAATGCGTCCTGCATCTGCAAGGATCTCCGGTCCACCTGTCAGTTCCGGAAGCTGATGGAACGCTTCTTTCACCTGATCGGCAATCTCATAATGATCGAGAATCTCTTCCACACCAAAGAAGTTTCTGTTCGCAATCAATGTACGGATCTCTTCTTTTTGTTCATCTTCCAGATTCGTTGCCTCGAAAAGACTCTGAATAAAATCAACATGTCCGATACTTACCTGGAATTCCTTTAGTCCGGTTTTCTTAAGTCCGTCCACAACCATTGCGAGCATTTCTGCATCTGCCTCGATAGAATCCACACCGATCAGCTCTGCACCAAGCTGCGTATTTTCTTTCAGGCGTCCACGATAACTGGAATGATTGATAAATGTATTTCCGGCATAACACAGACGAATTGGAAAATTCTCTGTCTCAAACAGTGTTGCTACTGCTCTTGCAATGGACGGTGTAATATCCGGGCGCAACGCCAGAATATTCCCCTCTCTATCAAAGAATTTATAAAGATCTCTAATCGATGTCGAACCGATTTCCTTGCGGAATACATCAAAATATTCAAATGTCGGTGTCTGTATGTCCTGATATCCATATAAATGCAATACAGTATTCAGCTTTTTCTGCAATGCCAGCTTAATGGCACATTCTCTATTATAAATATCCCGAACGCCTTCCGGGGTATGTAACTTCTGCTCCATGTCTCGTTCACCTTCCTGTCTTTTCTTGGTTTTTCACTTTAGTGTGCTACCACGTTAAAACCTGTTTGTAATTATACGGACTTTGTAGGATTCTGTCAATCCCTCGTTTCCAAATCTTTCTGAATTAAATCCAGATACGGCACAAAATAGCCATTTTTCAGTTGAAAAAACCATTCCGGATCTAATTCTTCCAGCCGGACACTCTTACGTCCCCCGCTCTGCGCGCGCTCCCAGAACTTACGGATCTGTGTATACTGCATATAATAAAGCTCATTTCTTGCTGTATAATAGATCAGAAAAAAGGCAATCCCGCCCTGCCGTTCAAACTTTTCCATAAAGTCCATCTGATGCTCATGTACATTCTGAAGTGGGAAGGTATCTACATTACACTCTTTCGCATCAAAACAGACCGGGATTCCCTGCACTGCTCCGATATAGTCTACCGTACTTGCTTTGTCGAAATACGCAAGTGTGATCTGTCTGTGGTCTTTATCCATACGTACCGGAGTGATCGGTGTCGGGATTTTCTGCATCAGTGCAAGTCCCATCTCACTGTATCTTTCATTCGAATGATTGATAAATTCCTCCAGTGTCGAACCTCTAAGTCCTCTCGAGTTCCATGTTGCCATCTCACATCACTCCCTGCGCTTTACAGATTTGTTCAAATAAGGCCGGGACAGGTGCTTTGATGATCTTTCCTGAAAGCTGTTTGATATCTCCCTCGCAATTCTCCGGGAATTCCAGACGGTAAGCATGCAGAAGCTGGGAACGAAGTCCGTATTCCTTTTTCAAAACATCGTTAAATGACCGGTTCCCGTATTTGTAATCCCCTGCGATCGGATGGCCGATGGATGCCAGATGTGCACGGATCTGGTGTGTCTTACCGGTGATCAGATGCACTTCAAGAAGTGTTGTTTCTCTATTTCGTGCAAGCACCTTGTATTCGGTATCGATCGCTGATGCTTCTTTCCCATCTTTTGTCTGTTCAGCCGGCTTTTTCTGACTCACCGTAACTTTATTTGTCTTTTCATTCTTGACGAGATAACCATGAATCCTCTGATTCTCTTTTACCTGCCCTTTTACCAGGCAAAGATAATATTTCTTAAGTGTACGGTCACGGAACATCTCGCTTAATCCCTGTAATGCCTGCAGTGTTTTTCCTGCTGCCACGATTCCGCTTGTATTTCTGTCTAAACGGTTACAGACAGATGGATGAAATGTATGCAGTTCTTCTTCTGTGATTTTCCCATTTTCCAACAGATAATCAATAAAATACTCCACAAGAGAAGTATCCATCGGGGATGCCTTCTGGGAGAGCATTCCGACCGGTTTATTGATAAATACAGCAGCCTCATCTTCATATAAGATATCTAACTGTACCTTCTTTCCCGCTATCTGTTTTCTTGCAGAGGACGCTTTTTTCTTCGAAAACTGTGAATGATCGATAAAGTTCTCAATCGTCTCTTCCGCAAGAAATAATTTAATCACATCCCCCTGTTTCAGCTGTTCATTTCCAACTGCTTTTTTTCCATTCAGGGTAATATTCTTTTTTCTCATCATCTTATAGAAAAAACTTTTTGGCGCTTTATTGAGATACTTTGCAAGGAATTTATCCATGCGCTGTCCTGCCTCATTTTTCTGGATGCTGATCTCTCTCATCGTCTTTTCCTCTTTACATTGATATATTCAGAATAAGATTACGGATTTCCTGTTCTCTTGCTTTCGTATCTTCCTGCTCTACTACAGCAATATTTTCAAGTCCCTCCACGCGGGCCAGAAACGGTGTATACTGATTTAAGATCTTAACAGTAAAACCTGTGTACTGATTCTGCGCAAGGATTGTCTTGATATGCTTTCCAAGTTCATCTGTATTTACTTTCTCATAATGTGTGTATCCGTAAATGTTGTGTCCCGAAATTACGATACAGTCTGTTGGCATGATATGCTCTTTGCTTGTAATTATAAGATCATAACAAACTGTTAAATGTTTTGATTTTCCTGCGATTTCCTTCGCCTGTGACAGTTCAATTGATTGATATGGATAACGCGCGATCACACCTACAAGTGCCTTTGATGCCGGAAGACATCCAAGGATAGCAACAAATGTCAGAAGATTCAGCCTCGTATGTGTCTGCCAGTAACCAAGAGCAAAAATTGCCAGAACGATTACAAAATAAATAACTGTTCTTAAAATCTCCACTTTTCTTTTATAATTCAAATAACCTGGTTTTCCTTTTTGTATTTTCTTCATTTTTCATCCTATTCTAAATTCATATTTGCTGCATACGCACGAGAAATCCATGCGGCAGCAGTTTTGTTCCAAAGTAAGTTAATTTCATTGGGATTCCATAAACGGAGACTGACTTCCCGGATCTGCAGTCCTTCAACGCCTGATGAACCACTCTGTCTGCCTTCGCCATTGTCAGTTTCTTCAAGATATTCTGCGGTTTCCCGGAAAAATTGAAAAACTCTGTATCAACCGGACCCGGGCAGACTGCTGTGACGACAATTCCTTTTTTTCTCAGTTCTTCTCCCAATGATCTGGAGAAGCTTAAGACATAGGACTTCGTTGCCGCATATACTGAGAAATACGGTTGTGGACAAAATGCAGATGCGGACGCAAGATTGACGATCCTGCTGCCAGCACGCAGAAATGGCAGACACAGCAATGTCATTCTTGTAAGAGACCGGCAGTTTACATCCACCATATCTGTCTGGATCCGGAATTTTTCAGACAAAATCTCTTCTACACTTCCTGATTTGCCAAATCCTGCTGAATTTACAAGCATTCGTAAATCCGGCTGTTCTTTCTCAAGTGAATCTCTCAATTCCTTATATACCTTTTTCTTCTGAAGGTCACCCGCAAAAATCCGAAGGGGAACTCTGCTTTCTTTCGCAAGCGCTTCCAGACGCTCTTTGCGCCTGGCAATCACCCAGATCTCATCCAGATTTTTATAAAAATATCCAAGCTGACGTACAAATTCTCTTCCCATTCCCGAAGATGCTCCGGTTACGATTGCAATTTTCATCCTGCTTCCTTTCTTGAATCCTGTCTGTCAGATACTTAAATGTACCTATTTTCTATTCTTCTTAGAATGAACATTTCTGATAGATTTCTTCTTATTTTTCCCTTCAACTCTTCCTCTGTGTTCAGAATTGTTTTGTCTTTTCTGACCATTCGAACCTTTTGATCCTTTTTTCGGCTCCTTTCTGCCGGCTTTTTTATCATTTCCTGAACCACGCATCTGTCTCGGTCTCACAAGACATTTCGGTCCGAATCCGATCAGATCAGATCTTCCTGCTTTATGAAGTGCTTCAATCACCAGATCATACAGCTCCGGATTACGATATTGGATCAACGCTCTCTGCATTGCCTTCTCATGCGGACTCTTCGGAACATAAACCTTCTGCATCGTTCTCGGATCTACCCCGGTATAATACATACAGGTGGAAAGAGTTGATGGTGTCGGATAGAAATCCTGCACCTGCTCCGGCATATAGCCAAGATCACGACAGTACTCTGCAAGTTCTACTGCTTCCTTCAGAGTAGAACCAGGGTGGGAGGACATCAGATACGGAACCAGATACTGTTCTTTCCCGATTTTCTCATTCATCTTATAAAACTGTCTTGTAAACTCTTCATAGACTTTGTGCTCCGGTTTTCCCATCAGAGACAGGACAGGCCCTGCCACATGCTCCGGTGCTACCTTCAACTGTCCACTGACATGATATTCACACAACTCTCTTAAAAACTCCTGTTTCTTATCTGCGAGCAGATAATCAAAGCGGATTCCTGAACGGATAAACACCTTCTTAACTTTTGGAATATCTCTCAACTTTCTCAACAGGCTAACATAATCTCTGTGATCTGCGTCCAGATTCTTACACGGAGACGGGAACAGACACTGACGCGTTTTACAAACGCCATGCTCCATCTGCTTTTTGCAGGATGGATGCCGGAAATTTGCTGTCGGACCGCCAACATCATGAATATATCCTTTAAAGTCCTTATCTTTTGTAATTTCTTTTGCTTCTTCAATCAAAGATTCATGGCTTCTCACCTGGACAATTCTTCCCTGATGGAACGTCAATGCGCAAAAGCTGCATCCTCCAAAACATCCTCTGTTGCTGATCAGACTGAATTTAATCTCCTTGATTGCAGGAACTCCGCCTTTTGCCTCGTAAGACGGATGGTAAGTCCTCTGATAAGGAAGAGAGTAAACATCATCCATCTCCATCTGCGTCAGTGGTGCTGCCGGTGGATTCTGTACTACATACAGATGATCAGAATATGGTTCTACAAGACGTTTTCCGTTAAATGCATCCGTATTCAGATACTGTGTGTAAAAGCTGCGGGCATAATTCATCTTGTCCGCTTTGAGGTCTTCAAAGGACGGAAGGATTTCCGCATCATAAATACTGTCTAATGATTTCGTTTTTACAACCGTACCGGCTATATACGTGATATCCTCAACCGGTATCCCGGCATCCAGTGCTTCTGCAAGCTCTATGATTGAATGTTCTCCCATTCCATAAGAAATCACATCTGCACCCGAATCGAGCAGTACAGAACGTTTCAGCTTGTCTGACCAGTAATCATAGTGTGCCATTCTTCGAAGACTTGCTTCGATACCGCCCAAAATGATCGGTGTCTTTTTATAAGTCTGACGAATCAGATTTCCATATACTACGCAGGCATAGTCCGGTCGTTTTCCCATCTCGCCGCCCGGTGTATAGGCGTCTGTCTTTCTTCTCTTTTTGGATACAGAATAATGATTTACCATAGAATCCATATTTCCTGCAGAAACAAGAAATCCAAGTCTTGGTTCTCCGAACACCTGCACGCTCTCCGGCTTACGCCAGTCCGGCTGTGCAATGATCCCAACACGATATCCTCTGGATTCCAGAAGACGTGTAATGATTGCGTGACCAAAAGATGGATGATCGACATAGGCGTCTCCTGATACATAGACAAAATCTACCTGATCCCATCCTCTCTCTTTCATCTCTTCTCTGGTAATTGGTAAAAAATTTCCTTTCATGCTTTCTCCCTGTTTAACGTAATAATGAACAGTCACGCAATGCTTCCAGTTCCTGTCCTGTTAATTCTCGATATTCTCCTAATGCAAGCCGCGGATCAAGTACAAGGCTTCCCATCTGCAGGCGTTTCAGATAAATAACCTCTTTTCCGACTGCATGGAACATTCGTTTCACCTGATGAAACTTTCCCTCTCTGATCGTCAGTCGGATTTCAGAAATCTCTTCTCTTTTCAGAATTTCCAGATGAGCCGGAAGTGTCGGTTTCTCTTCCCCGATTTCAAGTCCTTCTGCAAATCTTCTCACATCTTCTTCCGTAACTTTTCCATCGATTCTGGCGAAATAGACTTTATCTACATGCTTCTTCGGTGACAAAAGCTGATGTGCGAGTTCGCCATCATTTGTGATCAGCAAAAGTCCCTCTGTGTCTTTATCTAATCTTCCGACAGGAAAGAGATCCTTTCTCTGCTTTTCATCAATCAAATCTAATACAGTACTGTCGTTTTTATCTTCCGTTGCAGAAACCACCCCGGCTGGCTTATTTAACATGTAATATTCATATTCTGCATAAGCAACCATCTGTCCCTGGTAAAACACATGATCTTTTTCTGTGTCAATCTTGATTTCCGGACGTTTTACCGTCTCTTCATTAACTCGAACCTGTCCTTTTGTGATTGCTTTCTTCACTTCTGTACGTGTTCCGATTCCCATGTCTGCCAGATATTTATCCAGTCTCAGTTTCATGAGTTCCACCGCCATCCCGGAAGGTACTTATTCTTAAGCATCTGATTCACAAGCTTTCCAAAACCAAGCGGATATCCATCCACACAGATCAGATACCATCCCTTGTCTTTCGGCTTCACAAGATCCTCCACATCCAAAGTCTCGCCTTTCAGATATTTCATAACGCGTTCGTCTTCTAATGGAAGATCGATCACCTGATCATATTCTTCCTTTTTCAGATTCATCGCCAGTGCCTGACTCGGCTCAAAACGATTCTTCTTCAGTTCACCCATCAGTAGGCCTGTTCTTAAGAAACGGATTCCACGAAGTGTCGGAAGTCCTTCCGGCATATAATACACTTTCTCTCCACGCAGATCCATGCGAGAGGAATCGAATTTTCGATCAATATGACCAAGAAATTCTTCCAGTTCTTCCGGAAGCTTCTTGTTCTTCCCACTCTCCGGAAGTCTCTTTCCTTCTTCCTGTTTTTCACCCTTTTGAAGAAGTGCGAGGAAATGTCCTTCTCCCTTCATACGATGAGGGAAAATACGAACCGTCTTTTCAAGTTCCGGATTCTTGCTTTCTGTCACCTGCGGCATTCCATCTGCAAATCCTTCGTAACCTTCCATCTCACAGATCTTAAATTCCGGGTACTCCTGAAGCAGATATTCAATCGTCTGTTCATTCTCTTCCGGTGAAAATGTACAGGTGGAATAAAGCAGCATTCCACCCGGGCGCAGCATCTGGGCTGCCTGTGTCACAATGCTTCTCTGGATCTTTGAAAAAAACTCCGGTCCGTGTTCTTCCCATGCTTTCACCATCTTTTTCTCTTTACGGAACATGCCTTCCCCGGAACAAGGTGCGTCGATCAAAATCTTATCAAAATACTCTGGGAAATAAGAAACAAGCTTTCCAGGCTCTTCACTTAAGATGAGCACGTTTCCGATTCCAAATAATTCAAGATTCTTCAAAAGTCCCTTCGCTCTGGAACTGCTCAGATCATTCGCAGCCAGTACACCGGTTCCTCCAAGCTTTGCCCCAAGTTCTGTGGCCTTGCCTCCAGGTGCTGCACAAACATCAAGCACACGGTCTCCCGGCTCTACCGGAAGACGATCTGCCGGTGTCATGGCACTTGGCTCCTGCAGATAATAAAGTCCTGCGAAATAATATGGATGTTTCGACGGCTGGATATTATCTCCGTCATAATAGAATCCATTATGGATCCACGGAACCGGCTCTAACGGCCAAGGTGCGATCTTCAGGAAATCTTCCACAGAAATCTTCGCTGTGTTCACGCGCAGACCATAGTGACGCGGTTCATCATAACATGCCGTATATGCTTCATATTCAGAACCAAGAAGATCCTTCATTTTCTCTTCAAATACTTTTGGTAAATTCATATTTATTGTTTGCTCCTTTGCAATATCAAGATCAAAATACTTTACATTTAACTATATCATATTTCCATAGCTCCGGTATAGTTTCTTTTTTCTTTTCATAGAATATTTTTGTAAAAGGAGGTTTCCTATGCTTCTGGCTCTCATACTGCTTTCACTGTTTTTTACGATGCTCCTCTTTCCTGAAACTGTATTCCAGGGAGCTTGTGATGGCCTGCTTCTCTGGTATCAGATTCTGATACCGACCCTTTTTCCTTATCTTATTGTCACAGGACTTTTGTTGAAAACAGATGGTGCTGCTGTTGTCTCCCGTCTGCTTTTCCGTCCTTTCCATCTGCTCTTTGGAACTTCCTTCTATGGAAGTTTCGCCGTTCTGTCCGGCTTTTTATGCGGTTATCCAATGGGTGCAAAAATCATTGCCGACCTTCTTCTTCAAGGAAAAATTTCTCTTGAAGAAGCTTCTTACCTGCTGTCCTTCTGTAATAATGCAAGTCCATCTTTCATTATTACTTTTCTTGTTTTAAATACAATTCATCAGAAAGCTTTCTGCATTCCCGTTTTACTGCTTCTTTTCGGAACTATGATCCTCTTAAGCTTTCTTCAACGGATTCTAAGACATTTCATCAAAAATAAAGATTGGATTTTCCCGGAAATGTCCGAAATTTTCACACAGGAAAATTCCATTTTTTCAAAACCACTGACGCACAAAATGAATTTTTCCGTGTTAGAATCTTGTATCCTGAACAGTTCAGAAACGCTTGTAAAAGTCGGAGGTTACCTGATGATCTTTTCTGTACTTCTTGCATTATTGGAACTTCTGCCGATTCGTTCACCTGGTTTTCTTCTCCTGAAATCTTCTCTTGAGATGACAAACGGAATTCTTCTCCTGTCTCAAAGTCTTTCCCACCCCCAGGTTCTTTATCCGTCGCTTCTCGCACTTACTTCTTTTGGTGGATGGTGTTCCGTTGCCCAGACACAATCCATGATTGCCGGTACAGGACTTAAACTTTCTTCTTATATAATACAAAAACTGACCGCCGCACTGGCAGTCAGTCTTTTGACATTTCTCTATCTGAAATTTTTATAATACAATGTAATGACTACCTCAGGTCTCCCTGTCCATTCTCATCATAATATCCGTCATCGGATGGAACTTCAAGTTCTGAACGGTTAGAGCGGACTGTATCGTAGCACTCCTGTAAAGAATTGATCAATCCGTCATACTTTGTTGTATAACTGTCCAAAGTATGTCCGATAATGCTTTCTGCATTTGCAAGAAGATCATCTGTATACTGGATCGCACCAACACGGATTGTATTTGCATCCATTGTTGCGTTATCAAGAATCTCCTGTGCCTGTGCTGTTGCCTGAGTTACGATCTCATTTGCCTGAGCATATGCCTGCTGCATGATCTCATGCTCACTGACAAGCTCTGTTGTCTGAACCTGTGCTTCCTCGATCATCGCATCTGCTTTTGCCTTCGCATCAGCAAGAATCGCATCTCTGTTCGCAATAATCTTCTGATAACGTTTGATCTCATCCGGTGTCTTCATACGAAGTTCGCGAAGTAACTCATCCAGATGTTCCTTATTTACAATAATCTTTGTTGTAGACAACGGCTGAAATTTACAATCTCTGTCTATATATTCTTCAATTTCTTCAATGATCTGTTCAATACGGCTGCTCATTGTTACACTCTCCTTTTTTCTTTCATCTTTTCTCTGAGTGCGATCTCGACGGCTTCCGGCACAAACTGTGATACGTCTCCCCCAAAAGCGGCAATCTCCCGCACTGTAGTCGAACTTAAGTAAGAATATTCTATACTTGTTGTCAGAAACATGGTCTCTATATCAGGCTTCATCCTCTGATTCGTCTGCGACATCTGCAGCTCATATTCAAAATCGGTAATCGCACGTAATCCCCTGATAACCACATCTGCACCTATCTGTTCCGCAAAGTCTACCAGCAATCCATCAAATGGCATAATCTCAACATTCGGCAGATCTTTCGTCACTTCCTTTAACATTTTAACACGTTCTTCTACAGAAAACAACGGCATTTTTGCTTTATTATTCAGTACTCCGACAATTAATTTGTCTACGATTTTACAAGATCTGCAAATGATATCATAATGTCCACGGGTAACGGGGTCAAAACTTCCCGGATAAATTGCTTTTAACATACTTCTTCCTTTCCGGCTTTCTCAATAAATACATGCTTGTTTGTCTTATATCTCTTCTCTTTGATCAAAGAATATCCCAATTCTGGAAGATATCCAAAATCTGTATCCAACGAAGCTTCTACGATGATCACCGTATCTTCATAGATCAGATCCGATCCTGCAAGGTATTCCAGAACTCTTTTCTCAAATCCCATATTATACGGTGGATCCATGAATACAAAGTCAAAAACCTTTTCACCTTCCAACTGATATAATGCGTTCATCACATCCTTTGTCAGTGTAAGTCCCTTCTTCTCCAGACGTGTGAATTTCAAATTCTCCTTGACACATTCCATCGCCTTAGGATTTTTCTCTACAAATACTGCTTCTTTTGCTCCCCTGCTGAGAGCCTCTATTCCGATTCCGCCACTTCCTGCAAACAAATCAAGGAAAATACAGTCATACATCTGCGGACTTATCATATTAAACAAAGTCTCTTTGATCCGGTCCGTTGTCGGTCTTGTCTCCATCCCCTCAAGAGTCTTCAGTTTTAGGCTTCTTGCGCTTCCTGCAATTACTCTCAAATATCGACACCTCCTGTCATTAACTATGGTGAATTTTAGCAGAAAAAAGCACCCGGGTCAATGCCGAGTGCTTTTCTCTTTTTCATTTCTTGTGTTCTTTTTACTGTACATGACAGTTTTTGAACCGCTTTTCTGTCTGATGCAGACCGCTTCCGCAGACGATTTTTCTTCGCCTGTTACTTTTCTGCCATCTGCTTCTCCTGCTGTTCAATCATCTTTTTAACCATATAACCGCCGACAGAACCATTCTGTTTTGATGTGAGGTCTCCATTGTAGCCGTCTGTTAACGGAACTCCCAACTCGGATGCTACTTCGTACTTGAACTTGTTCATAGCTCCTTTCGCCTCAGGTACTGCTGTTTTGTTAGATGAACGACTTGCCATGATCTTTTTCCTCCTTTTGCATTTTGTAACTTTACTATTTAGCTTTGTTACGCTGTTAGTATGTGGAGGAAAATTAATTTTAAACTGGTAACTTTTGGCAATCACTGATGCAGCCGAATTGCTCCATTGCTGTACAATTGCTGTAATCCGCAAACATCACAATGTTGTTTCCAGCATGATCTCATCCAGTTTTATCCGTAAATGTTCTTTCAATTTGCGATGCTCAGGGAATTCCAGTTCCGGATCGTCCAGAAGAAGTCTGTCTGCCTCTTCACTTGCGTTTTGAAGCAGCTTTGCATCTTGAAATACATCGGCAACTTTAAAATCAAGCACGCCACTCTGCCGGATTCCAAAAAGATCCCCCGGGCCACGCAGTCGGAGATCTTCACTTGCAATAAAGAAACCGTCATTTGAATGATTCAGGATATCTAACCGTTCCTTCGTTTCTTTTGATTTCGATGCTGTCATGAAAATGCAATAGGACTGATACTTTCCACGACCAACCCTTCCTCTCAACTGATGAAGCTGCGCCAGCCCGAAACGTTCTGCATTTTCGATCATGATCACTGTCGCATTCGGCACATCAATTCCCACTTCAACAACTGTTGTTGAAACAAGCACCTGGATTTCATTTCTTCCAAATGCATTCATCACTTCATCTTTCTCTTTTTCCTTCATCTTTCCATGCAGAAAGCTGACATTGATCGAATCCCCTAATGTTTCTGAAAGCATCTCGCAATAATCGATAACATTTTCCGCTTCCATTGCTTCACTTTCTTCAACCATCGGACAGATCACATAGCACTGACGTCCTTGTGCCACCTGTTTTCTTATGAATTCATAAGCCTTCGGACGGTATCCCGTATCCACAACACAGTTTTTAATTGGAAGACGATTCTTCGGGAGCTCATCGATCACAGAAATATCCAGATCACCATAAAGAATAATTCCAAGTGTTCTCGGGATCGGTGTCGCACTCATTACGAGAATGTGTGGCAGGTTTCCTTTACCTGCAAGCATTTCTCTTTGTTTTACGCCAAAACGATGCTGTTCATCCGTCACCACAAGTGCCAGATTGTGATAGATTGCTTTCTCCTGGATCAATGCGTGTGTTCCTATAATAATTGATGATTCCCCACTCTCAATCCGGGCATAAGCTTCTCTCTTTTCTTTTGCTTTCATAGATCCGGTCAAAAGTTCTGCCCGCAGTGGGATCTGATACTGTTCCAACATGTCTTTGATATTTTCAAAATGCTGTCTTGCAAGTACCTCTGTCGGTGCCATTAACGCTCCCTGATAGCCGTTCAATCCTGCAAACAGTAATCCAAGAACTGCCACGATTGTTTTACCTGATCCAACATCCCCCTGAACAAGTCTGGACATGACATATTGACTTTTCATGTCTTTCTGCATATCATCCCATACCCGCAGCTGTGCAGCCGTCAGTTCATACGGCAGTTGTCTCAGGAATTCGCTGATTTGAGGCTGATCTTCAAAATGGAATCCGTTCTTCATCCTGTCCTGTGTATTTTTAATCTGGCGCAGAGAAAGAATAAAAACAAGAAATTCCTCAAAAACAAATCGTTGTCTTGCCGCAAGAAATGCTTCTTTATTCTCCGGGAAATGCATCTCCCGCACAGATTGTTCATAAGGCCGGAAATGATATTTCTTCGTAAATTCATCCGGAAGAAAGTCATCCTGTTCCCGCACCCGTTCTAATGCCTGACGTAGTGCTTTGATTACTGCATTGTTTGTCAGACCTGCTGTCAATCCATAAACAGGCTGCATGGTGTTGATTTTTTCCTGATAACGAACTGCCGGATCGTAAATCTCCGGATGTTCCATCACAAGGGAATCTCTTTTCTTCACAACCCTGCCGCGAAGAACAACTGCTCCTTTTCGCCCAAGTGTATTTCTTAAAAACGGCATTCGAAACCAGATTACCTTTATTGTTCCTGTCAGATCCTTTAAATATGCAGTCGTGATCTGTCTTCCTTTTCCCGGAGAAACCTGTACACGCCCAAAAACACTGCCGCAGATCGTGCAGACTTTGCCTTCCTCCACTTCACTGATCGGAACCGGTTCTCCAAAAATCTCATACCCTCTCGGATAATAATGAATCAGGTCATTCACTGTGTAAACTCCGATTTTTTCGAAGAGCTTCTCCGTTTTTTCGCCCACACCTTTGATTGTTCCAACTCCTGATTTTTTACTCATTTATGTCTGTCTCCTAAACAAAATAACCGGAACACTTTTCCCAAATGTCCCGGTCTGTTCCTAATTTTATTACAGTACTGCTGTTCTGTCTCTTTACTGACAGTTCTCCTTATTCAACAGAAAGTACATAATAGTAGATTGGCTGTCCACCGGAATGTACATCAACATCTACATCCGGATATAAATCTTCAATCTCCTGTGCAAAGTTCTCTGCACTCTCCTCCTGTACATCCTGACCATAATACAGACTGATCAGCTCTGTGTCTTCATCCACCAGCTGTGCAAGCATCTCTTTTGTTGTCTCTTCCACAGACTGTCCGACAGCAAGAATTCCACTGTCTCCGATTCCCATGATATCTCCCTCATGGATCTCTTTGTCATCAATGTGTGTATCACGGACTGCATAAGTAACCTGTCCTGTCTTCACATTTCCAATTCCTTCGATCATTGCTTCCAGATTCGTCTGTGCGTCTGCATCCGGCATATAGTTAATGATCGCAGTAATTCCCTGCGGAACTGTCTTGGAAGGCACAACAATAATATCCTTATCCTCTGTCAGTGTCTGCGCCTGATTGGCAGCAAGAATAATGTTCTTGTTGTTCGGAAGGATAAAGATATGTTCTGCGTTCACCTGATCGATCGCATTGAGCATGTCTTCTGTACTTGGATTCATTGTCTGACCGCCTTCAATAATGTAGTCAGCACCAAGCTCACGGAAAATCTCATTCATTCCTTCTCCGATAGAAACTGCAATAAATCCGACTTCTTTGCGCGGCTCCGCCTTTTTCGCTTCAGCCTGCTGTGCAGCCAGCTTCTCCGCATCTTTGATCAATCTCTCCTGATGCTCTTCTCTCATATTATCAATCTTCATACGTGAGAGCTGTCCGTATGTCAGCGCTTTCTGGATTGCAAGTCCCGGATCATTCGTGTGCACGTGAATCTTAACAATATCATCATCTGCTACACATACGATAGAATCTCCGATAGACTCCAGATATGCTTTGAACTCTGTCTCATCTTTCGCTGTGAATTCTTTTTCCAGCATGATGATAAACTCTGTACAATATCCGAATTTAATCTCTGTTTCTGCCTGTTCAGAAGGCTTCACCATCTTTGTGCCGGCACTTGCCTCGATTGCAGAATAATCAATCTCTTTTCCCTGGAATGCATCGTATGCACCACGCATCACTTCCAGAAGTCCCTGTCCACCGGAATCTACTACGCCTGCTTCTTTTAATACCGGAAGCATCTCCGGTGTCTTTTCAAGAACTTCCTGCGCATAGTTGATCACTTCTGAAATAAATGTATCCAGATCTTCTGTTGTCTCTGCAAGCTCTGCCGCTTTCTGGGATGCTCCCTTTGCTACAGTAAGAATTGTTCCTTCCTTCGGCTTCATAACAGCCTTATAAGCAGTTGCAGTTGCACGTTCACATGCCTTCGCAAGTGTAATTGTGTCAATCTCTTTATGTTCCCTGATCTCCTTTGTAAAGCCACGAAGAAGCTGGGATAAGATAACTCCGGAGTTACCTCTTGCTCCACGAAGAGAGCCTGAAGAAATTGCTTTTGCAATCGCCACCATATCAGGATTCTCCAGCGCCTTTACTTCTTTTGCCGCTGACAGGATCGTCAGTGTCATATTTGTTCCTGTATCACCATCCGGCACCGGAAATACGTTCAATTCATTAATGAACTCCTTCTTTGCCTCAAGGTTCGCTGCTCCCGCAAGAAACATCTTCTGAAGCAATTCGGTGTTTATCGTTTTAACAGCCACAATTGTTCCTCCTTAATCTATCACTCTGACACCTTCAACGAAGATGTTGATCTTATCTACTTTCATACCAGTAAATTCTTCTACCTTATATTTTACATTATTCATAAGGTTGTCAGAAACTGAAAGAATATTCACTCCATAGGAAACGATCACATGAAAATCAAGCGTAATTACATTATCTTCTGTGATCTCAACATGAATTCCCCTTGTCAGGCTTTCTCTTTTCAAAAGATGCACAAGGCCATCTTTCATATTAACTGCTGCCATTCCTACTATGCCAAAGCACTCAATTGCCATTGAGCCTGCATATTTTGCAATGACTTCAGGATTGATTGTAATGATTCCAAGATCTGTACTCATACTTCCCTTCATCATATATTCCCTCCAATTCTATAGGTTCTTTCCATATATAACATGACTATTATACTATTACTTTTTGTTTTTTACAATACAGTTTTGATTTTTTTAAAATAACACTTGCATTACTCGAAAGTTTCTGATAGAATATCATTGTTATGAGTCTAAAAGACCAGTTTAGATTGTTAGGAGGTGCAGTCATGGCTAAATGTGCTATTTGTGAAAAGGGTGCTCATTTTGGAAACAATGTAAGCCACTCTCATAGAAGATCACCAAAAATGTGGAAATCAAATGTGAAGTCTGTAAGAGTTAAGACAGAGGGCGGTTCTCAGAAAATGTACGTTTGTACTTCTTGCCTGAGATCAGGACTCGTTGAGCGTGCTTAATTCTCGTTTGATGATTCAATATGACACGGTATAAAGGACTTTATCTGTTTATTCGGATAAAGTTCTTTTTTTATCTGCAGAACAAACAATATGCCAGTACAATACCGGTAATTGCGATCACAGTTCCCCATAAGACATCAGAAAGCAGCATCATGACGATCATTCCTGCTGCAAACCAAAACAATGCAAATCCAAAAACTTTCTTCACAATACTGCTCCCAATATTTTCTATATTCTAGTAACTATTTTATTCTGCATCCAGAATATCTGCTACATCTTCTTCTGTTAATTTTTCATCTTTTGATGTAAAACGGTCTACCACATCAGGTACCATATCCAAAAGTTTTGTAATTGTATCCTGATTCTTGATATTCACAAGTTTCGTCTTTCCATCCTGAATAACGATCACAGCACTCGGTGTGATCTTTCCACCGATTCCACCGCCTGCTCTATCTTTCTTTTCAGCGTTAAAAGAACCTGCTCCAATACCAAAAGAGACATCTACCAATGGAAGAATGATTGTTCCATTGATATGGATCGCATCTCCGACAACTGTCTTTGATGAAACAACGCTGTCCATTCCCTGAAAGAGTGATTCTACTGTTTCTTTAAATTTGTTTCCGTCTGCCATAATCCTGACTCCTCTCATTTTATATATTTTCTAATGTGTTTGTAGGTAATCTTCACATCTTTATTCCAGAATAGCTTCCATGCAGGAACAGCAAAGTAAATAACCCGGATCTTCCCTTCTGCAGATGCATTTCCCTCCAGCTTTCGTTCTTCAAAATCCGGCTGGATCTGAACACACTCACCAATCAGTCCGTAAATGCTCCCCAGAAAAGCTAACATATATCCTGTCCAGGAAGGATCACTGAATCCAAATGTAACATTCGCCTGAAGCTTTTTAGGCTTCAGAACATGTAACAGATGGCATAGTTCTTTCTTCACTGCCTCGAATGCCCGTTGATGTTTCTCATAAGTTAAAAAAGCGGTCAGAAATTCTTTTTTCTCTCCTGCTTTTTTTATAGTACCACAGAGTTTCTGAAATGTATATTTGATTTTTTTCAATTTAGATTCCGTCTGTACGTTTTCGGGCCTGCGCTCCTCTCGAACTTTCGTCTTTTCTGTCTCTGACTCTTTTTTTATCTCTGGCTCTTTTTCTGATGCTTTCTCAATTTTCACATCTTTTTCCGGTGGATTATTCTTTACTTCCGTCTTCTTACCTTCCAAAGGTTCTTTTTCCAACGGCTCAGGAACCACCGGCTTCTCTGACGTTTCCTTTTGTTCCTCTTCCGAACTGTCAAATTTCTTCCAGGCAAGACGAAGCTTCCATTTTAATTCTCCATGTTCATAAGACGCTGATCCGGAAATCAGATGAAACAGCCAACTGACCTTTCCATATGCCACAAGGGTATCAAGTGTATTCTCCCCTTTTGCAGAAAATCTGTATTTCACCGGATAAAACAAGATTGTTAAAATCAGTAAGAGTAAAATTACGAGCAAAAAAAGAAGAATCCATCCAATTATTTTCAGTATAAGAAACAGGATATGTATCATACGCTTCGAATCTCCTTTTTCTCAAACTCTTCCTGACGATCCAAAAGGAACTTTCTCAAGTTTACCTCTCCCGTCTTCTCATATGCTTCTTCCGCAATCCTTTCGATCAGACTCAATGCGCCATCATACCCATTCGCAATTCCAACAATAAATAAAGATGCATTGTCAAATATATGTTGCTTTAAAAGAAGCGACGAATAATATTCTAAATGGTTCTGCTTTCCCTGTGAAAGCGTAATTACATAGACAGAAGGCTGCAGTTTATTTTTCTGCAATTTTTTTATTAATTTCAGTTTTTTCTCTTCCCAGCCTTCGCTGACATATAAATCACAGAAAAATTTTGTCTGCATCTTTTCTCCTCCCATTAGTTGTAATAGGCGTCTAAAATATCCCCGGCGATTGCCACTGCTTTTCCGCTGGAACTTCCATCCGAACCTTCTGTGATCACACTGATTACCAGATCCGGATTATCCACATTTGTAAATCCCATAAACCAGGAATGTGTCTTTTCTCCATCTGACATACTGTACTCTGCTGTTCCCGTTTTTCCTGCAGCAGTATAGGATCTTCCTTTTAAGACAGATCCTGTTCCTTCCTCTACAACAGCTGTCATATACTCTTTCAATTGTGCAGCTTCATCCGATGTCATGACCTTCTTATAACTTTTCGGAACATTCTTTCGTATCTGGGAGCCCGTATAATTCGTCACACTTTCCACAAGATATGGCTGCATCATGGTTCCACCGTTCGCCACTGCCTCGGCAATCAGTGCCATATGATATGGACTTACGGTTGTCTTTCCCTGTCCCATTGCCGTCATCATTACTTCTCCCTCACTGGAATTCTGATCCAGTGCAAAGGAGCTCTTCGCTGCATTCAGTACACCCGGAAGCGATTTATTGAACAATAAATCTTCCGCCGTCTGACGGTATTGCGTCAGATCCAGGCCAAGACCAATATTGGCAAAAGATGAATTACAGGAATTTGCAAAGGAACTTCTCAGATCCTCTGAGCCATGTGCATTTCCATTAAAGCAGTGAATTGTAATATCTCCCTGTGAAATCTCTCCATTACAATCATATGTATAATTCGGATAATCACTGTTCTGACGCATAAAAGCAAGTGTTGTAACCACTTTAAACGTCGATCCTGGAGCATAAGATCCTTGTGTCACACGATTCAACAGCGGACTGTTTTCTTCATCTGAGTTCAATTCTGACCAGTCACTTAAAATATTATTCGGATCATATGCCGGTTTGGAAACCATGGCGAGAATCTTTCCCGTACTCGCCTCCATTACGATTGCCGCACCTTTGTTTGATCCAAGCGCATCATAAGCCGCCTGCTGCAGATTTGCATCCAATGTTGTTACAACTGTATCTCCTCGATTCTTCTTTTCACTGAATTCATTCTGCAGTTTTTCAAGAAAGAATGCATTTGATGTCAGAAGCTCAAAATTCTCTACCGATTCCAGGCCCGTAGTTCCAAGTTTGGAATCACTGTATCCGATCACATGAGCAAACACTTCTCCATAAGGATACTCTCTCGTCTCTGATCCATCATCCCCAACGGCTGTCTGTGCAAGCACATTTCCATTCTTATCAACAATGCTTCCTCGTATAATCGTATCTGCATAAGCATCCTGTCTTTGATTATATGGACTGTTCACTACAAGTTTTGCCCGCACGACCATAAAATATACAAGATATCCCATCAACGCGATAAAGAGAATCACGAAAAAGTAAGTGACTCTAGCGAACTCTTTGTTCCGAACGCGTTCTCCGCTGTCTTTGCTGCCGCTGTTCCGGGACATCCTCGAATCTCGGTCTGCTTTTTGTTGTTTTCTTACCGGTCGTTCTTCCCGATTCATTTCTTAAATCCCTTTCTCTTTGTCTTGCTCTGTCTCTGTTATCTCCATCATATTCTCTTCGTCTGTCACGTCCATCCTGACGGGATCTTCCTGATTTTGCATTCGAACTGCTCTGGCGGCGTCTTTCATTCTGCCTGCTGCGGTTTCTCTGTCTTGCGCGCTGCATCTCAATCTGATGCTCTTCTTCTGCTTCTTCATCTTCTCTGACAATGTAGAGCCCCTGAATAATCCCAAACATGATCATCGTACTTAACAGAGAACTTCCACCATAACTGACGAATGGAAGTGTTACTCCGGTTAACGGAATGAACTTTGTCACTCCTCCGATCTGCAGAAATACCTGAAAAATATAGCAGGTTCCCAGACCAAGTGCTACTAATTTATAGAAGAAATTACGCAATTCCATCGCAATATTCAAAAACATCACATAACAGCTGACGCATACAAGGATCAGACACAGTGTAAAAATCAGTCCCATTTCTTCTGTCATTGCAGAGAAGATCAGATCCGTCTCTGCAACTGGAATCGTATCCGGCTGACCACGGAATAACCCTGTTCCAAACCAGCCGCCACTTCCAATCGCAAACAACGACTGGGCAATCTGATATCCCCCTTCGCTATAAGCTGCAAACGGATCCTGCCATGCCGCAACTCTGACCTTAATGTGGGAAAACAGATGATATCCAATCACTGCAGCTCCACACCCTGCTGCCACACCTGCAATTGCATATAACGGCTGCCTTGTCGCAACATATAGCATAATCAGATACACAATAAAGAAGATTAATGCAGCTCCCAGATCTGTTGACAATACAAGGATCAGAACATGTGCTGCCGCTATCGCAGTCGTAACAACAACATTCTTAAATTCTGTCGATTTATTCAGGCTTGCTGCTACAAAAAATACAAACAGAATCTTAACAAACTCAGAAGGCTGCAGACTCACAGGTCCAATATTGAAACTCAGCTTTGCTCCTCCAAGTGTTGCTGCAAACAATGCAACGATAAGAAGTGCTGCTCCTCCAACTGCTGCATAGATATAAGTCCAGTTCTCCAGGAAAGTCATCTTCCGGATCAGAACCGGAACAATAAGACCAAAAACAATACCAACAACAACAAATACCAGCTGACGGATTGCAATTCCATAAGGAGACTTACTCTGTGCGGAAAGCCTTGTGATCATGATCATTCCCGCTGTGATCAACATACACATATTATTGACAACCAGTCTCGAAACATTCGGGTAGATCAGATTGTATAATAAGATGACTGCCATCACAATCACTGCCAGTGCACCATATATGAACATCATCCTCAGATCCTGCGTTGCAAAATACATTGCAATAAATGCAGTGATCTGTATCATAAATAGAAGTACATCCTGACGGATCAATACTTTGTTTTCCTCATCTTCATAACTTCTCGTAAAGATTGAAAAACAGGAAAAGGTATATGCCGCCATCAAGATGATGATAAGGTATTTGGATACCTGAATAATAATATTAGCCATATTTCACCTGCTTCAAATAATTCCTCTGTTGAAATGTCCTGTTGTAAAATCTGTATCTTCTTTTCCTCTGGCAACAGTTTTTTCATCTGTTAAGAAAAATGTATTCAGAACTGTTTCTGTCTGTTCTTTATCCTCCAGAGTAAACTGGATACGGCGCATCTTTGGATACAATTCATTCACTCTGTCCCATTCCTGTCTTAGATTGATCGGATTTTCCGTATAAATCACATTATAACAGAGATCACAATAGTTACGCGCAAAGAATTTTTCGTCTCTTCTGTCTTGAAGCACTCGTACTCCCGGTTTCTTAGAACAGCCTGAAGTTGTTCTCTCAATACACTGTGCAGATACCATAACCGGAATTCTTCCGTAAACAAGAAGTTCACCGTTTCTGATATCAAGTTCCCTTAGTTCTCTGCTGTTAAGCTCCAACGGAGCTGTAAAATCCTCAACTTTTTGCTGTTTCCAAAATTCTTTGCCATACTGATTAAAGATATATAGATTATGGTCTAATATAATCTTTTTGTCAAATCCTCTTTCTTTTAAGAAAAAGAAAGCTTCAAAATTTCGAATAACAACGCCGTCAATTGGCAATTGATTAAAGTTTTCAAATTGTCTTCCAAACCATTCCTGCGCATTCTCTCTGAAAATATGTGGAAATACCAGATACAATTCAACTCCGCTTTTTCTCCAAAAATCAATCCCGTCTCTGACATGTGTGTCTGAAAAACCTGTGCCAAACAACCGGAAATCTAATGCAATCCGGCCAATCCTTTGAGTTCCCTGCCCATAAAGTTCCTCTTTCTGATTCAAAAAGCTGAACACGGTCTCTAACTGTTCCTCTGTTTCAATAAACACAGAATATCTGTTCAGATTTCCATTTCCTGTCTCTTCTTTAAATGTTTCTACCTGTGTCGTTGAAGGATTGCATTCCCTGTAAAAAGCAGTTGCGATTTCTCTTCTCAATCCATCCAGTGCTGCTCTTCTTAAACTATTCAGCTGCTGCATCGGAAGAAACGCATCCTGATCCATAGATATTTCCAGATCTTTCAGGAAAAATAGTGTACCGCCTGTCTTCGCAAGCTGTGTGCGAATTCTCTCTTCCTCCAATGGGCGCTTCTGTGCACGTTCTACTGCATGTTCTGTATATGCTGTATAAGAAAATTCCCTGCAGCAGACCGTAAAAGATGCCGGATATCCAACCTGAAGGCTCAAAAATCCATAAATCTCCTCCTGCCGGTCTTCTTTCCTGTATTTCTGATCCAGACTCTCAATCAGTTCTTCATTTCGGATTCTTCTAAAAACAAAGCCTTCTTTGAAACGCATCCCTTTCGGCACAAGAAAACGTAACTTTTCTCCCTTTGCGATCTTCTTGCCAAGTGTATAATTATCTTTCCCGCTACCGATTTCAAGAACATCATGTGCATGCAGATCTGTCAAAGCCTGAGCTGTGACCTCACGTCCATTTTGCGACAGACATCTGGCTGCTGCTACTCCGGCATGATTCGGACGATCCAGTACCAGCATTTCTCTTCCATTATGCTGCTTATAATATCCGGTATCTGAATCACCGCGATTATAAAGATCCATCAGGTTTTCGCGGTCTTCCGGTTTCACCGCATAACCACTTTTCCCTTTTTTCAAATATAAATCCACATATTTCCGATACATAGCTGTTACTGCTGCCACATATTCCGGTTTCTTCATGCGTCCTTCTATCTTAAATGAGTCAATCCCGGCTTCAACCAGTTCCGGAATTAATTCCAGCGTACAGATATCCTTCAGGCTAAGAAAATATTTCTTCTGACCATCTACTGTATAAGGAAGTCTGCATGGCTGTGCACATTGACCACGATTTCCACTTCGGCCGCCGATCACACTACTCATCAGACACTGTCCGGAGTAACAATAGCAAAGTGCTCCATGAACAAAACACTCTACTTCAAGGTCCGTTGTTTCATGAATCTGTCGAACTTCTTCCAACGAAAGCTCTCTTGCCGGGACAACTCTTGCCGCCCCCTGACTCTCTAAAAACTTCGCTCCTGCCGCACCAGTGATTGTCATCTGTGTACTCGCATGGATATCAAGATCCGGAAAATTGCTTCTGATAAATTGGAATACACCCGTATCCTGAACGATCACCGCATCCAAACCTTTCTCATATAATGGTGCCAGATAATCATACAGTTCTGCAATCTCATGATCTTTTAATAATGTATTTACTGTAAGATAAAACTTCTTCCCATAAATATGAGCACGCTCAATTGCTTCGATCAGTTCATCCTGTGTAAAATTGTTTGCATATGCTCTTGCTCCAAAACGTGCTCCTGCCGCATAAACGGCATCTGCACCTGCATTCATTGCTGCCTGAAAACATGCAAAGGATCCCGCCGGAGCCAGAATCTCCACCTGTCGGTCTTTTCTCATTCTTCTGTCATTATCCTTCTCTTTATTATTATGTTCACATAATCTATGAGAAACATGCTCCGCGAGTTTCTCAAGTTATCGCGACAATCGCCAAGGTCTTGTGCAAGTACGGACTTTGGCTCGTTGTTCGCGTAAATGAAAAAGGCTGCCAAAGTGACAGCTTTTCTCATTTACCTTCTTCGGTTTTTCATCTCTGTCTCGAGCTTAACAATCTGCATCTGAAGGTCATTATTCTCTTCTTTCATCTTTGCAAGCTCTTTCTCAGCATTCTCAAGTTTGATCTGGGCTGAAATCAATTCATGCTTCAGATCATACATCTCTTTATCCTTGAGCTCGATATCGCTTTCCAGGGAATCTCCCTGTTTCTTTGCTTTAAAATAATCATCTGCAATATTAAGTGCAAGAAGGACATTCCTTGTGTCTGCACTCTGTTTTCTGTATCCTTCACTGTTCGTACATTCTGTGATTTTATGATTAAGATAGGAAGATACTTTCTGCAGATACTCTTCTCCTTCAAAGCCACTGAGAGTATAGACTTTTCCTCCGATTAATACTTCTGTAAAATGTTTTGCTGAACTCATAGCTTCCTCCTCGAGTTTCTATTCTTCTATTATAGACTATTTATCCTCAAAAACCAACTATTTTTTCAGAATTTCTATACTTCTCTCGGAATTCCAAGATGTTGGTAAGCTAATTCTGTTACAACACGACCTCTTGGAGTCCTCTGAATGAATCCATTTTTCAACAAATACGGTTCGTAAACATCTTCTAATGTGCCTGCATCTTCTGAAATCGATGCGGCAAGTGTCTCAAGTCCTACCGGTCCTCCCTGGAACTTCTCAATCATTGTGATCAGAATGTTACGATCAATATGATCTAATCCGAATTTATCCACGTCAAGAAGATCCAATGCATAATTTGCTACTTCTTTTGTGATTACACCATCATATTTAACCTGTGCAAAGTCACGCACTCTTTTCAGCAGACGGTTCGCAAGTCGCGGTGTTCCCCTTGATCTTCTGGCAAGTTCCATAGCACCTTCTTCTTCAATCTCTACACCTAGAACATGTGCAGAACGCAGAATGATCGTCTTCAACTCTTCTTCATTATATAACTCCAAATGATGCACTACACCAAAACGGTCTCTGAGCGGTGCTGTAAGCATTCCTGCTCTTGTTGTTGCCCCAACCAGCGTAAATTTGGGAAGATTCAGACGAACAGACCTTGCTCCCGGTCCCTTTCCGATCATAATGTCGATCGCATAATCTTCCATTGCCGGGTAGAGCACTTCTTCCACCTGACGGTTAAGTCTGTGAATCTCATCCACGAATAATACGTCATGTTCCTGCAGACCATTCAGAATTGCAGCCATCTCGCCTGGTTTCTCTATTGCCGGTCCGGAAGTAATCTTCATATTTACCCCCATCTCATTCGCTATGATTCCTGCCAGTGTTGTCTTACCAAGCCCCGGCGGTCCGTAAAACAGCACATGATCCAGTGCTTCGCCCCTTGCTTTCGCTGCTTCTATATAAATACTAAGCGTCTTCTTTGCTTTCTCCTGTCCAATATATTCTGATAAAAGCTGCGGCCTTAACTGTCCCTCTATCTTACTGTCTTCTTCCAGATTCTCTGTCGTTATAATTCTCTTCGCCATAACTGACCTCTCATTTCATAACTCTTTACTTCAAATTTTTATATCTGATCAGAGCAGATTCTTTAACGCTTCTCTCAAAAGATCTTCTACACTCGCACAATCAACAGATACCTTCTTCACTGCACGTAAACTCTCTGCACTTCCATAACCAAGTGCTGTCAGTGCCTGTACCGCTTCCGCCTGCATTCCGGTATCTGTCGCCTCAATTTCTTTTGACTGTTCACTGCCATGTGCTGCCTGTTCCAGAACATCCTCAATGCTCATCTTATCTTTCAACTCCAGAATCAGCTTTTCCGCGGTCTTCTTCCCAATTCCAGGAGCTGATGAAATTGTTTTTACATCTCCGGCCAGCACGGCAAAACGAAGTTCATCCGGAGAAAGGCAGGAAAGAATATTCAACCCGGCTTTCGGTCCGATCCCACTGACACCGATCAACAGTCTGAAAACCTGAAGATCTTCGCCTGTTAGAAATCCATATAATTGCATTGCATCCTCACGCACGTTGAGATATGTATGAATTTTCACTTCTTCCCCAACTGCCGGAAGCATGGATAATGTCTGCTGCGACATATAAATTCCGTATCCGATTCCACCCGCTTCCACAATCGCTTTCTGCTCCTGGACTGCTGCCAGTTCACCTCTAATATATGATATCATCTTCCTCTATCCTTTTCCCGCTGCACCAAAACCGCAACGCTTCCATAATAATTATACCAGAGAAATTCCCTGGATCCTTTTTAAAACTTCTTTTGCCACAAGTCCGATCAGCAGCCCGGTCACTTCTCCTGCCACTAACAAAACCGGCAGATAATACCCCACCTGATATGTCTGTACGACAACCATCGCAACAAAAAGCTGCCCGATATTATGCGCCGTACCTCCACCAATGCTGACTCCGGCAACACTGAACCAGCCTGATCTCTTAAGGAGGACCATAACAAGAAAACTCAAAAGTCCTCCTGCTAAACTATACAGAATACCAAACAGATTTCCGAACATGAAGCCCGATAAAATAATCCTTGTCACGGAAAGTGCCAGTGCCTCTCTTATCCCCATCTTGTACAGAACAAGAACTGTCATAAGATTCGCCAGACCAAGTTTTGCTCCCGGTATTCCGAAATTAATCGGAATCAAAAGTTCCACATAGCTAAAAATCAATGCCAATGCTGTAAATACGCCAAATATCGCTACTTTTCTACCGTGCAATCTCATCCACCTCCGGTTCCTCTCCGCCACGGATCGTTACTATAGTCTGATTCGGCAGGCAGATTATACTTTCCCCATCTCTTGAAATTGCTCTGTGGTTTACACAAATCTGATCCGGACAGTCAGCATCTTCCATACGAACCTTTCTGTCCTTTATGAGTACTTTGTTCTTATCATTTACATCAATTTCCTGATCCTGTTCCAAGCGGTATCTTCCATACAACTCGCCATTTACCTGAATCTCTACTTCACTGTATTCATCTGTAGTTTTTAAGAGCTGTAAACCAAACGTTAAAACAGCTATAAAAAAAATAGCTGCTGCAAATATCCAGTCATTCTTCTTCATTCCGCACCATCTTTCTTCCATAATGGTTTTGCTAATTCATCATAGCACAACCATATTTTGAATGCAACCACATGTTCGATTGTATTTTTATTCAAACCTCGTTATAATAAACACATCATTCATTTATATTAAGAACGGAGATTTTATGAAACACAAAAAAATACTGGCTTGTTTCCTTACATTTTCTTTTCTGCTGACCGGATGTTCCACAAAAGATCAGTCACAGTCGCTTTCTATGACAGGAACCTATTTCGACACCGTTGTTAAGATTGAAGTCTGGGGAGCAGATTCTAAGATCATGGATGGCTGCAAAGATATCTGTGAGAAATATGAACAACTTTTAAGTCCTACGATCGATTCCAGTGAAATCAGTCAGATCAATCAGGCACAAGGTGCCTCCGTTTCTGTATCGAAAGAAACTGCTGATTTAATTGAACTGGGAAAATATTATGGGGATCTTTCCGACGGAAAATTTGATATCACAATCGCTTCTGCCAGTGATCTTTGGAATTTTCATGATAATGCGGATCATAGCATCCCTGACGCAGAGCAGCTGTCCGAAGCAGTTACTCATATCAATTATAAAACTATAGAGGTCAACGGAACAACGGTAACAATGTCAGATCCTTATGCAAAGATTGATCTGGGTGGTATCGCCAAAGGCTATATTGCAGATCAGGTAAAGAATTATCTTGTAGAAGAAGGAATAGAACATGCCTATATCAATCTCGGTGGTAACATACTGACACTCGGTGGAAAAACGGATGGTTCCAACTTTCGGATCGGTATCCAGAAACCATTTGCAGAAGACGGGACAGTTATGGCTGTTCTTCCGGTATCTGATAAGTCCATCGTATCTTCCGGAAATTACGAACGATACTTTAAGAAAGACGGAAAGATTTACCATCATATCCTTGACCCTTCTACAGGATATCCAATAGAAAATAACTTAAACCAGGTCACGATCATCTCTGACAAATCGGTTGACGGGGACGCCTTAAGCACAACCTGTTATGCACTTGGACTGGATGAAGGATTAAAACTTATCCGAAGTATGGATAATATAGAGGCTGTATTTATTACCGATGACAATACGATTTATAAAAGCAGTGACTCTGTCGATTTAATCACTGATATTGATAACTAAAGAAAAGGAAGCTGACCATTTTAAATCTTCAGCTTCCTTTTCTGATCTCTTTTTTCAATAAAATCCTGTCGTATTATTAACGTAACGTAATAATCTTTCTCGGGCATTTTTCTACACAAACACCACACTCTGTACATTTATCTGCATCGATATGTGCAAGGAAATTCGTTACAGTGATCGCTCCTGCTTCACAGTTCTTCTCACAGAGACGACATCCGATACATCCGGCCTGACAGATTGTCAACTGTATTTTTCCTTTTGCATTGGAATTACAGCGTACAAATGTCTTCTGCTCATATGGAATCAGCTCGATCAGGTGTTTTGGACATGCTGCAATACATTTTCCACATGCTTTACATGCTTCTTTGTCAACAACAGCAATTCCATCTACTACATGAATTGCATCAAATGGACAGGCAGCAACACAAGAACCGAATCCAAGACATCCTGAATTACATCCCTTTGCTCCTCCATTCTGCATCATGCTTGCCATCGTACAATCCTGAATACCTGTGTAATCATAATCTAAAATTGCTTTTTCGCAGGTTCCGGCACATTTTACAAAAGCGGTCTGTCTCTCCTGTGTGCCTGCTGCAACACCCATGATATCACCGATCTTTGCAGCAACAGGTGCCCCACCAACCGGACATCCACTGACTTCTGCTTCACCTTTTACGATTGCAGCTGCAAGTCCTGAACAGCCTGCATAACCGCATCCACCACAGTTATTTCCCGGGAGAACGCCTAAAATCGCTTCTTCACGTTCATCTACTTTTACAGCAAACTTCTTACCTGCGATTCCGAGGAAAACACCGATGAATAAACCGGTTCCACCGACGACTACTGCCGCCAAAATAATTCCTGTCATACTCATTTGCTCTTCCTCCTAAATTAATCCCGAGAATCCGAAAAATGCAATTGCCATCAGTCCTGCTGTAACAAGCACGATCGGAGTCCCCTGAAATGACTCACTGATATCATTGTATTCAATCTTCTCGCGAATTCCGGCCATTAACACAATTGATACAAGGAATCCGACAGCTGTAGCAAATCCATTTACGACACCTGTGAGAAGCCCCATACCTGCACTCATGTCATCATAGTAGCCATTCTGTACGTTTGTCAGTGCTACTCCGAGAACTGCACAGTTCGTTGTGATCAGCGGAAGATATACACCGAGCGCATTGTATAATGATGGCATCGCCTTCTTTAAGAACATCTCTACAAACTGTACAAGTGCTGCGATAACAAGAATAAATACAATCGTATTCAGGTAAGATAATTCTCCTCCCATGATATTTGGATTTCCGAGAATAAACTTATAGATCAATCCAGTTACAAAAGATGCGATCGTAATAACGAATACAACCGCTCCGCCCATTCCGGCAGCAGTCTTCACATTCTTGGATACACCGAGGAACGGACATATACCAAGGAACTGGCTCAGGACAACATTATTTACAAATGCTGAACCAACTGCAATTAATAATAATTCTTTCACTTTCTGTCCCCTCCTTTATTCGTTCTTTGCGTCTTCTTCGCCTGTCGGGAAGATCTTTCCACTGCAGGATGAAGCATTCCCGCAGCTTGCACAGCCTTCTCCGCATCCGATTGTCTCCGGAACTTTCTTTCCTTTCTTTGCCATATTGTTCTTTACTTTATTCTGCAAAGCAACAAGACCAGCAAGGACAAAGAATGCTCCCGGTGCAAGGATGAAGATTGTCAGTGGCTCGTAAGATTCCGGCATGACACGGATATCAAAGATCTTACCTGCACCGATCAGTTCTCTGACAATACCAATTGCTGTAAGACCAACAGTAAATCCAAGTCCCATACCGATTCCATCAAAGATAGAAGGAAGAACCGGATTCTTTGAAGCATAACTCTCTGCTCTTCCGAGGATGATACAGTTTACAACGATCAGAGGAATATAAAGTCCCAGTGAATCATAAAGGCTTGGAACAAATCCTTCCATCAAGAACTGTACAATTGTTACGAAAGAAGCAACAATAACGATGAATGCCGGCATTCTGACAGAATCCGGAATAATCTTTCTCAACATAGAAATCAACATGTTAGACATGATCAATACAACTGTTGTAGAAAGTCCCATACCAACACCGTTGATCGCAGATGTTGTAACCGCAAGTGTAGGACACATACCAAGCATAAGAACGAAGGTCGGATTTTCTTTTACAAGGCCGTTATACAGCCGTTCTGTACATTTATTCATTACTTCCGCCTCCTAACTCATTTTGAAAATATACAAGTGCAGAGTCTACTGCATTTGTCACAGCATTGGTTGTGATCGTAGCACCACTGATGGCGTCGATCATGTCATCTCCTGACTCTCCTGTCTTTGTATATGTAAACTTTTCTACATTCTTATCTTTAAACTGATCTTTGAAATCTGCTTCCTTAGCTTTCATTCCAAGACCTGCTGTCTCACTGATACTGAGCATCTCAATACCTGTTACTGTTCCATCTTCCCTGATACCTACAGAAATATCAATATCTCCGCCGTATCCTTCATGTGATGTAACATTTACGACATAACCAACCGTCTCACCGGAAGCGTCTTTTCCCTCAGCCACCTCAGAAATATCATCTGAAGTGTATCCATTTTCTTTCAGAAGAGCGGAAGCTGCATCAGCATCAAATTCTGTATCCGATTCAAATGTCTCTGCATCTGAAAGGACAGAACGAAATGCTTCCTGTTTTGCCTTCTCCTGTGCTTTCGCGATCGGATCTTTTGTCACACCATATACAACTCCGAGAAGGAGACCTGCAACAACAGTGATTGCTGTCAGAATCAACGTGTTTTTAACAATTTTATTCATTACTTTTCTCCTCCTTTACCAAATGGTTTTGGAAGAGTAACCTTCTCGATCAACGGAACTAAAAGGTTACTGATGATGATCGCATAGGAAACTCCTTCTGCTGATCCACCAAAAAGACGGAACAGACCCGTCAGACATCCAAGACAGATTCCAAAAAGGATCTTTCCTTTGCTCGTAATCGGAGATGTTACATAATCTGTTGCCATAAACCATGCTCCAAGCATCAGACCACCACCACAAAGATGCGCTGTGATGTACTGAGGATCGAATCCATGTCCTCCAAACAATGTGATAAAAATCACAAATGTCACAATGTAAGTTCCAGGAATTCTAAGATCAATTACACCCATAAGAATCAGGAACATTGCACCGATCATAATTGCAACTACAGAAGTCTCTCCGATTGTTCCTCTGATATTTCCGAGAAGCATAGACAATGTATTCACTGTTTCTCCTGCTTTCAGTTCTGCCAGAGGAGTCGGTCCTGTCACTCCGTCGTAAACAAAATAAGTCATCTTTCCTGCAAAACAGATCAGCAGAAAACAACGTGCTCCCAATGCAGGGTTCATGAAGTTCTGTCCAAGTCCTCCAAACAACTGTTTCACAACAATGATGGCAAATACTGCACCAAGCACACCCATCCACCACGGGAGTGTCGGAGGAAGATTCAATGCGAGCAGAAGTCCTGTTACAACCGCACTGAAATCATTGATCGTAATTGGCTTATGCATTAATTTTTCATAAAGATACTCAGATAAAACAGCCGCTGCCGTTGTAACAACTACAAGAATCCAGGCATTCTCATGACGGAAATTCCAGATTCCGAAAAATGTAGCCGGAAGAAGTGCGATCACAACATAAAGCATAATGTTGCTGCTTGTCACTTTATCACGGATATGCGGCGAAGAAGATACGTTATATTTCTCGTTCACTTTACTTCAACCTCTCTTATTTCTTCTTTCTATTCGCCAATGCTGTCTTACGCATTGAACCAATTGCCTGTTTCAGCTGACGTTTCGCCGGACAGACATAACTGCAGGAACCACATTCCACACATTCCAATCCATTCCATGCAACAAAAGATGCCTCATCTTTTCTCTTTGAAAAGTCTGCAAGTCTGGATGGAATAATTCTGCTTGGACAGATCTCCACACATCTTCCACAGTTAATACATGCAGTCTCAAGACTCTTTGCCACAACGTCTTCTTTAAAAAGCAGAATAGAGGAAGAAGTCTTTGTAACCGGTGCATCCATTGTCACCATGGCAAATCCCATCATCGGTCCTCCGGAGATCAGTTTCTGCGGTTCCGCTTTCAAACCTCCTGCTGCCTCAACCAGCTCTCTGTGGTTTATTCCAAAAGGAGCCATAAAGTTTCCTGGTTTTTCGACTGCATCGCCGCTCACTGTAACAACACGTTCCATCAACGGTTTTCCTTTGATTACCGCATTGTGGATTCCAATCAAAGTCTCCACGTTATCAACAATACATCCTGCATCTGCCGGAAGCATGGTAGAATTGATTGCTCGTTTTGTCACTGCATAGATCAACTGACGTTCTGCCCCCTGTGGATATTTTGTCATCAATGCTTTCACATCAATTCTTGGTTCGCCGGCAACTGCTTTCTGTAACTTTTCAATACAATCTTTCTTGTTATCCTCTACAGCAAAAACACCTCTTGCATTTGGGAATAAAGAAAGGATGACCTTCATTCCGCTGACAAGATCTTCTGTATACTCGAGCATTCTTCTGTAATCTGCAGTGATATAAGGTTCACACTCAGCACAGTTTGCAATAATATATTCTATCTTATCCGGTTCCTTCGGAGAAAGCTTTACCTTTGTAGGGAATCCTGCACCACCCATTCCTACGATTCCGGCATCTCCAATCTTATTAATGATTTCTTCCCTTGTCATCTCTTCCAAAGGCTTTACCGGTTCATATTCAACTTCCTTATACTCTCCATCGTTTTCTACAACAATGCACTCCACCTGGGATCCAGTTGGATTAAAACGTTGTTCCAATCCTTTCACTTTACCGGAGACAGATGAATAGATCGGAGAAGATACAAATCCTCCCGCTTCAGCAATCAACTGTCCTTTCAGCACACAATCGCCTTTCTTAACTACCGGTTTAGCCGGTGCTCCTATATGCTGTGAAAGTGGATAGACCAGTTCACCCTGAGGTACTACAGGTCTGATTGGCTGATCCTTTGAAAAACGTTTTCCATCATCTGGATGGATTCCGCCTTTAAATGTCAAAAGCCCCATCTCATTTCCTTCCTTTCTTTTATCATTGTCATTACAACAATAATATTTTAATTTTGTAATACTTATTTTACTAGAATGCGCTCTGAAAATCTAGCAAATATGTAATAATTCTTGTATCTTTCGCTATACATCTTGTCGAATTTTTAACAGAAAAAGAACCTGCCAATGGCAGGTTCTTCTAAAAAATAATTTATATCTTATTCCTCTGTCTCTCCAGCGTTGTCAGCCTCAAGAGCTTTCATGCTCAGGCTGATCTTCTTCTCTGCTTCGTTAAGATCAACGATCTTAGCTGTGATTTCCTGTCCGATTGCAAGAACATCAGATGGTTTCTCAACATGAGCTCTTGAAATCTGGGATACATGAAGAAGTGCGTCAACTCCCGGTGCAAGTTCTACGAATGCACCAAAGTCTGTCATACGTGCAACTTTTCCTGTAACTACTGTACCTACAGCGAAATCTTCTGCTGCATTTACCCATGGATTTGTCTCTGGGAATTTCAGGCTGAGCGCAATCTTTGTATCATGAATGTCTTTTACAAGAACTTTCAGTGTATCTCCTACATGGAATACTTTCTTCGGATTGTCAACTCTTCCCCATGACATCTCTGAGATGTGAAGAAGTCCGTCAACACCACCAAGGTCAACGAATGCTCCGAAATCTGTTACATTCTTAACAGTTCCTTCTACTGTATCACCAACATTGAGTTTCGCGAACAGCTCTTTCTGCTTCTCAGCACGCTCTGCTACAAGAAGCTGTCTTCTATCACCGATCACACGGTTTCTTCTCGGGTTGAACTCGCTGATTACGAATTCGATTTCCTGTCCTTCATACTTGCTGAGATCTTTCTCATAAGAATCGGAAACAAGGCTTGCCGGGATAAATACTCTTACTTCATCAACTGTTGTACAAATACCGCCGCCAAGAATCTGTGTAACTGTAGCTTTCAGCACTTCGTGGTTTTCATATGCTTCGCGCAGTCTCTCATTTCCTTTTTCTGCAGCCAGTCTCTTATATGTAAGAAGAACCTGACCCTCTCCGTCATTTACTTTCAGTACCTTAACTGTCATTGTATCACCTACGGATACAACTGTTGTAAGGTCAAGAGACTGATCGTTGGAATATTCGCTCTTTGTGATGATACCGTCTGCTTTATATCCAATGTTCAGGATAATCTCATCCGGTTTCACGTCGATTACTGTACCTTCGACAACCTCTCCATTGTGAATTGTTTTAAATGACTCTTCTAACATCTGTTCAAAAGATAATTCTGACATTATTTTGAACCTCCTCAATTATATTGTTGGGCGTGGATGCCCCTGCTGTAATACCTACCGTTTCCACTGACCCTAATTGATTCAAATCCAAATCGCCAAGTGTCTGTATATAGTACGTATTGTTACATGCTTTGCGGCATATTTCAAATAACTTCTGGGTATTGGAACTATGTTTGTCACCAATAACGATCATAGCATCCACCGTCTCTGCTATGCTCTGCGCTTCTGTCTGGCGCTCCTTCGTAGCATTACAGATTGTATTTAAAACACTTACATCATAACTCTTTTTTTCAAGAATTTCAACTAATTCTTTAAATTTATTGTAATTAAATGTCGTCTGGGCAACGATACAAATCTTTTTCCCCTGCTCACAAGAATAATTTTCTGCTTCTTCCTTTGTCTGAAAGACCTCTACATGGTCTCCTGCCCAGCCCTTAATTCCCTGAACCTCCGGATGTTCCGGATTTCCAATGATAATAATATTCTCGCCCATCTCACTGTGTTTCTGCACGATATTATGGATTTTCTTAACAAATGGACACGTAGCATCTACAATCTGGATTTTCTTACTTTCCAATCTGTCATACACATCTTTTGCCACCCCATGAGAGCGGATAATAACAGTTCCCCTTTCCAGTGTATCCAGCTCTTCTTCGCTGCGAAGGACGATCACACCTTTCTGCTCCAGATCTTTCACCACTTCTTCATTATGGATAATCGGACCATACGTATAGATCGGAAGATTCTGATTCTCTTTCACCTGTTCGTAAACTGTATCCACTGCACGCTTAACGCCGAAACAAAATCCAGCTGATTTCGCCTTTATTACTTTCATTCTATCCAACTCCTGCAAATTTATCTATGACAATATCTGGAAATCGTGTTTACAACTTCTTTCAGTGTCATATCCGAACTGTCAACAAGTATCGCATCCTCTGCTTTTTTCAGTGGCGCGATTTTTCTTGTCATATCACGGTAGTCTCTTTCTTCAATATCTTTCTCTATCTCTTTCAGATCGCACTGCACTCCCTTTTCAACAAGCTCTTTATATCTTCTCTTTGCTCTGATTTCTACGCTTGCTGTAAGATAGATTTTTACATCTGCATCTGGAAGCACATGGGTACCAATGTCTCTTCCATCCATGATCACATCCTTCTCTCTTGCAAGCGTTCTCTGAAGTTCCAGGAGTTTTCCTCTGACTTCCGGAATCGCAGATGTCATAGAAGCCATATTTCCAACTTCTTCTGTACGAAGCTTTGCTGTAACATTCTCTCCGTTTACATAGATCTGCTGGATTCCGCTTTCATAACCAATCGTTACTTCCACATCTTTGCAGGCCTCTATAATCTTTTCTGTATCTTTTGGATCAATTCCAAGATTCAGAAAGTGAATGGCCAATCCACGGTACATTGCGCCGGTATCTACATAAATATATCCGTTTTCTTTTGCAACCTGCTTTGCAATTGTACTTTTCCCTGCCCCTGCCGGTCCATCGATTGCTACATTATATCCCATTTTTATTCCTCCATCTTTTCTTTCTACATTCCATTTTCAAATCTAACAGTAACATCTATTCTTCCTGTCACAGGATTCAGACATTCCCCAGTAAAATTTCAATCACATCCTGCGTTAATTCCGGCAAGATACCCTGTTGACCACGCAATCTGAAGATTATATCCTCCGGTCACTGCATCAAGATCAAGCACCTCTCCGGCGAAATATAATCCTTTCATTTTTTTTGATTCCATTGTTCCCGGATCGATCTCCTTTACAGATACTCCGCCTTTTGTAATGATTGCTTCATTATAACTGCGAAGCCCTGTCAATGTCATTGTAAAATCCTTGATCAGATGAACCAGTCTCTGTCGTTCTTCTTTTGTAATCTCATTCACTTTTTTCTCAGGTTCAATCTCCGAGAGTTCTATCATAACGGGCTTTAATTTTGCCGGAAAGAGTGAATCGATTGAATTTTTATACTGTTTATTATGGTTTGCATCAAACTCTCTGAGGATTCTTTTATCAAGTTGTTCCTCACTCAATGCCGGTTTTAAGTCTATATGAAGTGTAAGTTCTTTTTTTCTTAAAATTTTTCCCACCACACTGCTCGCGCTCAGAATAACCGGTCCTGTTACACCATAATGTGTAAAAAGCATTTCTCCGAATTCTTCGTAGAGTTTTTTCTTCCCATCTGTGATACAAATTTCTATATTTCGAAGAGATAATCCCTGCAATTCTTTCGCATACCATTGTCTGACTTCCATCGGTACAAGTGATGGAAGGAGTTCTGTCACTCTATGCCCTGTTTCTTTCGCAAAACGATATCCATCGCCTGTAGAACCCGTAGAAGGATAGGAAATACCACCTGTCGCAACAATCACAGCATCTGCCTTCATTTTCTTTCCATTAGTTAATAAAACCCCGCACACTTTATCCTGTTCACAAAGCAGTTCTCTCACCTCTGTGTGAAGAGAAACAGCTACTCCTAATGATTTTAACTCTCTTGAAAATGCTGCGATCACATCAGAAGAATGATCTGAAACAGGGAAAACTCGTTCTCCACGTTCAATTTTCGTCTTCACACCAAGTTCTTCAAAGAAATCGATCACCTGCTGATTTGTAAAACTGTAAAATCCACTGTATAAAAATTTCGGATTACTTGTCACCGCCGTAAATAAATCTTCTATATCAGCGGCATTCGTTATATTGCAGCGTCCTTTTCCTGTAATGAACAGCTTTTTCCCAAGCTTTTCATTCTTCTCAAGCAACTGAACATTCTGACCATTTCTTGCAGCGAAAACTGCCGCCATCATCCCGGCAGCCCCGCCGCCCACTACGATCACATTACTCATGCTCTATTCTTCTCCTTTATTCTGTCTGTAAGACTCGTTCGTTCCTGCGCTGCCACCTTCCTGGCTGCTTTCTTCTCCGCTGTAAACCTGATATTCACCCCAGATTTTCTCCAGAGTCTCTAATGTCGAGACAACTTCTTTCTGTTTTTTCATACAGATTGCAACAATCAGAGCATTGATCACACTCAATGGTGCAACAAGTGAATCGACAATAGATGCCATATCACTTCTTGCGATCAGATTGCAGGAAGAATACTGATTCATAGGTGAATGGATACTGTCAGTAAGTGTGATTACTTTTGCCTTTCTATTGTTCGCAAATTCCAATGCTTTCAATGTTCTCATCGAATATCTTGGGAAACTGATTCCTATAATCACATCTCCTTCCCCGATTCGAATGATCTGTTCAAAAATCTCACTGGAACTGTTTGTATTTACTGTAATTACATTGTCGCATACAAGATTCAGATAAAATCCCATAAAAGAAGCAAGTGGTGCACAGCTTCTGATTCCCACAACATAGATTCTCTTTGCTTCTAAAAGGGTATCAATCGCCCAGTTAAATGCCTTATGATCGATTGCAGACAAGGTCATCTTGATTTTCTCAATGTCTGACTGAAGAACTGTTTCAAGGATCTCACTCTGTGTAATTCGTCCATAGGTCACTTCCATACGCTGGATTGAATTCAACTTATTACGGACAAGTTCCTCCAATGCTTTCTGAAATTCCGGGTATCCCCTATATCCAAGCTGGGTTGCAAATCGTACAACCGTAGATTCACTGACACCCACAATCTCTCCAAGACGCGCCGCTGTCAGAAATACAGCCTTATCATAATTTTCTTTCACATATTCTGCAAGGCGCTTCTGCCCCTTGCTCATCTTCTCATATTTTGCTTCGATCCTTCCGATCAGCTCATTCATATTCGCTTCAATATTGCGTTCTGATGTTTCCATTCTTTTACACTATTCCTAATCCCTAAATATTTCATTATCCGTCCATCAGCTTCAACAGATACATAAGAGTTCTGTCATACCTCTGCTTTGCTGATTACTTCACAGCCCGCGTGTACTCTTTCAGCCAGATTCGTTCTTCCTCTGAAAGGTAAGGGGACACTTTTTCATAAACCTGCTTATGATAATGATTCAGCATTTCTTTCTCTTCTGTACTCATTTTCTCCGGCAAGATTGCATCCAGATCAATTGGTACATAAGTAAGAATTTCAAAATTCATAAACTGTCCATACTCATTCTTAACTGTTTTTCTGACAAGCAGCTCATTTTCCAGACGAATTCCATGGGAACCCTCAATATAGATCCCCGGTTCATCTGTAATCACCATATTTTCTTCCAATGCCGGAGCCGGTCTCTCTCCCTCTTTCCAACGGAAATTGATCGGTCCTTCATGGATATTCAATAAATAACCAACACCATGCCCCGTCCCATGATTAAAGTTTAATCCTTCTTTCCAAAAGACCTCTCTTGCAATACAATCCAGATTCGCACCACTGCATCCATAGAGAAATACAGTGTTTGCCAGACGCAGCATTGCTCTTGCAACCATTGTGAAATGTTCTTTTTCAATATTCCCCACTTCTCCAAGTGCAACCGTACGCGTAATGTCGGTAGACCCTTCCAGGTAATGACCTCCTGTATCTGTCATGAAAAGCTTTCCTTCTTTTAAAGGGACATTGCTTTTCTCATCCGCACTATAATGAACAATTGCCCCATGTTCTCCATATGCACTGATCGGGCCAAAACTTGGTCCGAGGAAATGCTCCTGCTCTGCACGTAATCCTTCCAGCCTGGCAGAAGCAGACAACTCTGTAATCTCCACTCTGCCAATATTCTTCTTTAACCAGTACATAAACTTTGTATGTGCAACAGCATCCTTCAAATGCGCTTTTCTCAAATTCTCTGCCTGTGTTTCATTTTTAACTGACTTCATCAGGATTTCCGGGTTCTGCTTATCAACAATCACCGTCTCTTTGGAAATGGCCTGATAAAGACTATAATTCATGATTGCAGAATCCAGAAGAAGCTTATCTTCTGATGTCATTTCTGAAACTTTGCGATAAATATCCTCATACGGATAAATCTTCACTTGATTTTCTGCTAACAAATTTATAATATCGTCAGAGAATTTTCTAATGTCAGCAAACAGCTCAACTGAATTATTATAAACGATTGCGTAAGAAAGAACAAGTGGACAATATGCAATATCATTTCCTCTTATATTTAAAAGCCATGCAATATCATCAAGACTCGATAAAACATGTGCATTGCATCCATTTTCTTTCATCACTTCTCTGACTCGTTCTAATTTGGATCCAATTTTTTCGCCTGTATATTCATCTTCTAGAGAAAATACAGGTTCCATAGACATTTCAGGTCTTTCCTTCCAGATATTCTGTGCAAAATCTAAGCGGTATTTCAATGATGCGCCATTCTCGTCTGCGATATGACAATATCGTTTTCCTTGTGCATAAGTCACTGTACGACCATCAAATCCCAGAACATCCCCTTCTTTCAGCTCACTTTTTAAAAATTCTTCTATCGTTGGAACATCAGATTCTCCTGATTTATAGAGCGTGATCCCGCTCCCCTTCAACTGAGCTTCTGCCTGAATAAAATATCTTCCATCTGTCCAGAGTCCCGCTTTATCCTTTGTAAAAACTGCGGTACCTGCTGATCCTGTAAAGCCCGTTATATATTCGCGGAATTTAAAATAATCACCGACGTATTCACTGTGATGATAGTCATCTGTAGGGATGATATAGCAGTCTATTTTCTGCTGTTCCATTACATTTCGTAATCGCTCTATTCTGTCTAAAACACTCATATCTGCCTCCATATATTCCAACAATCAAACTCATATTATAAAAAACTTGATTATTCAAAATTGTACACATCTATGATACCACCAAATAAATTTCCTTACAAATGAAAAAGACCAGAAAACACAAATCTTTCAATCTGTTATCTTCTGGTCTTTCTATTCAATTCATAATCTAACTAAATCAGTCAGGATTATACCGGATAAGATCCGTTCTCTGTATCTGCTACTGTAGCATCTACTTTTGTCTGCTGAGCCTGTCTGTATTTGAAGAAGTCAACAGCAACCTGTGGGAACAGTGCATATGTCAGTACATCCTCATCCTGCTGGATCCACTGTGCACACTCTTTACGAAGTGTATCAAGCTCATCCGGGATAAGATCTGCCGGACGGCAAGTGATCGGTTCTTCATCTCCAAGAGCCTTCTTCTGAAGTTCTGGATCAACCGGTTTTGTTGTCTTACCGTATTTACCTGCAAGTACATCCTTTGTCTCTTTTGTGATCATCTTATAACGCTCACCCATCAGTACGTTGAACACAGCCTGTGTTCCAACGATCTGTGAAGATGGTGTAACAAGCGGTGGCTCACCAAGATCTTTACGTACACGCGGTACTTCTTCAAGTACTTCGTAGAACTTATCTTCTGCTCCCTGCTCTTTCAGCTGGGATGTCAGGTTGGAAAGCATTCCTCCCGGTACCTGATACAGAAGAGTCTTGATATTAACACCAAGGTTCTTCGGATTGAGCAGTCCGCTCTCAAGAGCATCGTCACGGATTGGACGGAAGTAATCAGCAATCTCTGCAAGGAGACTCTGATCAAGTCCTGTATCGTATGGTGTTCCCTTGAATGTCTCAACCATAACTTCTGTAGCCGGCTGAGATGTTCCAAGTGCGAATGGAGACATTGCTGTATCGATGATGTCAGCTCCTGCCTCTACAGCTTTCATGTATGTCATAGAAGCAACACCTGATGTGTAGTGTGTATGCATCTCAATCGGGATATTTACTGCATCTTTCAATGCCCCAACAAGCTCTGTTGTCTTATATGGAACAAGAAGTCCTGCCATATCCTTAACACAGATTGAGCTTGCACCCATATCTTCGATTCTCTTCGCAAGGTCTACCCAGTACTCCATTGTGTAAGCATCACCGAGTGTATAAGACATTGCAACCTGTGCATGAGCTTTCTCTTTGTTCGCAGCCTTTACAGCTGTCTGAAGATTTCTCATGTCGTTGAGACAGTCGAAAATACGAATGATATCGATTCCGTTTGCCACAGATTTCTGTACGAAATACTCTACAACATCATCAGCGTATGGACGATATCCAAGGATATTCTGTCCACGGAACAGCATCTGAAGTTTTGTATTCTTGAATCCATCACGGAACTTTCTAAGTCTCTCCCATGGATCTTCTTTCAGGAAACGGAGGGAAGCATCGAATGTTGCTCCACCCCAGCACTCTACAGCATGATATCCAACCTTGTCCATCTTCTCAACGATTGGCATCATCTGCTCTGTTGTCATTCTGGTAGCAATCAGAGACTGATGTGCATCACGCAGAATAGTTTCTACTATTTTAACTGGTTTTTTTTCAATTTCTGCCATTTATTTATCCTCCTAATTTACTTAACGCCGAAAATAGCCATAAATGTTCCGGCTGCTACTGCAGTACCGATAACTCCGGCAACGTTCGGTCCCATTGCATGCATAAGAAGGAAGTTTGTAGGATCTGCCTCAGCACCAACCTTCTGAGATACACGGGCTGCCATAGGAACCGCAGATACACCAGCGGAACCAATCAGCGGGTTAACCTTACCATGTGTAAGGACGCACATTAACTTACCGAAGAGAACTCCGGCAGCTGTACCGAATGCAAATGCTATAAGACCAAGGATAACGATCTTGATTGTATTCCAGTTCAGGAATGCTTCAGCACTTGTTGTAGCACCTACAGATGTACCAAGAAGAATAACTACGATGTACATCAGGGCATTGGAAGCTGTCTCTGTCAGCTGTCTTACAACTCCACACTCTTTGAACAGGTTACCAAGCATCAGCATACCAACAAGCGGAGCTGTTGTAGGAAGAATCACACATACAACGATTGTAACGATAACCGGGAAGAGGATTCTCTCAAGCTTAGAAACCGGGCGAAGCTGATCCATCTTGATCTTTCTTTCCTTCTCTGTTGTGAGAAGTTTCATGATCGGTGGCTGGATGATCGGCACAAGTGACATATAGGAGTATGCTGCTACGGCGATCGGTCCCATGATAGCTGTCTGCTGCAGTTTACCTGCAAGGAAGATAGATGTCGGGCCGTCAGCTCCACCGATGATGGAGATAGCAGCTGCTGCTTTGTCTGAAAATCCAAGAGCCATAGCTCCAAGATAAGCTGCGAAAATACCGAACTGAGCTGCTGCACCAAGCAGGAAACTCTTCGGGTTTGCGATCAGCGGACCAAAGTCTGTCATCGCTCCAACTCCAAGGAAGATCAGAGAAGGAAGGATGGACCACTCGTCAAGCTGATAAAAGTAATACAGAAGTCCACCAGTTCCGTTCGCTGCATCCTCAGCATGAAGCATAATATCCGGATAGATATTTACAAGCAACATACCAAAGGCAATTGGAACAAGAAGCAGTGGCTCAAATTCGTGGCGAATTGCCAGATAGAGAAACACGCAGGCAACAGCAATCATGATCAGGTTACCAAATGTAAGATTCATGAACGCTGTCTGTTCTACGAGGTTTCCCAATGTATTTGAAATATATTCCATTTGTAAAAACCTCCTGGTTCAGTTACTAGTTTAATGTAGCAAGTACAGCTCCTGATTCAACAGCATCACCTACTGCCACATCAATGCTGGCAATAGTTCCTGCCTCTGGGGCAACAACTGGGATCTCCATCTTCATTGCTTCAATGATAATAACTGTATCTCCAGCCTCTACCTTCTGTCCAACAGATGTAGGAACCTGGAATACTTTACCTGCTGCTCCAGCTTTTACCTGGATGCTTCCAGCGCCTGCTGCCGCTTTCGGTGCTGCTGCCGGAGCTGCCGGTGCTGCTGCTCTAGGTGCTGCAACCGGTGCTGCTGCCGGTGCGCCTGCACCATTCTCTTCTACTGTTACATCATATACATTTCCGTTTACTGTGATTGTATAGTTTTTCATCTAATTATCCTCCTGATTAATTCCATCTGTTTGATTTTCTTCTCTTAATAGAACGAACAACAAATCCATCTGTAGAAGTTCCCTCTGCTGCTGCAATTGCTGCTGCGATTACTGCTACAAGTTCTGCATCATCTTCTGCTGCAGCTACCGGTGCTGGAGCTGCCTGTACAGGTGCTTCCTTCTTCTCTTCCACTTTCTTATCTTTATTTGCCAACTTCTCCTGAAGTTTCGGAATGTATCCAAGCAGATAAATAATGAATGAAATGAAAATCAATACAACGAATACAGTTCCCATACCAAGTACCGTATTCAGACCGGCTTTCTCAAGGATTTCTCCTGTTGAATAATGAGCAGAAACATCCATACTCTCCATGTTGCCCTTTTCGTCAAAACTGAAGACGATGTCTGCATCTCTGTTTTCATATTTTGCTTCAGATGTGAGTGAAACTCCATCGTTCTTTACTTCCATTGTCCAGTCGCCATGTTCAACATAAGCACCGCACTCTTCTTCTGCTGCTTCCCAGGAGCTGATCATTGTAAGGAAGTCCTCTCCATCAACCGGAAGTCCTGCATTCATAAGCTGTGTGTCAAGCTGAAGATCACGCATATCAGAAAAGCTGTCAAGCTGCTCTGTTGTCATCGCTTCGAAATTCTGAACAACAAACTCAGCATACTGTTCTAATGTTACCTGATCATATTCTGTTGTCTCAGACTTACCACATCCTGTGAAGCTAAGAACGAGAATGAGGATAAGTCCTAATAAACTGATTTTTTTCTTCACTTCGCCTCACCTCACTAAACCGTTCCGTGTTTCTTAGCCGGACGGTCCTCTCTCTTTGTGAACAGCATCTCAAATGCTCCGATCACATATTTTCTTGTATCTGCCGGCTCGATGATCGCATCAACATATCCTCTTGCTGCTGCTGAATTCGGGCTTGACTGAAGTTCTTTGTATTCAGCTGCTTTCTCATTAAGAGTCTCAGCATCTGCGTCTGCGTACATGATCTGTGCTGCAAGCTTCGCATCCATCATTCCGATCTCTGCTGTTGGCCATGCATAAACAAGATCTGCACCAATTGACTTACTGTTCATAGAAACGTAAGCACTTCCGAATGCCTTACCAACGATTACATTTACCTTCGGTACTGTAGCGTTAGCAAATGCATATGTCAGTTTTGCAACTGCGCTTGCCATGTTCTTCTCTGACTCTACTGTAGCAGCAAATCCTGTTACATTTGTCAGTGTAAGAACCGGGATTGAGAATGCATCACAGAAGTTTACAAAATCTGTTGCCTTCTTGCATCCATCTACTGTAAGAACGCTGTCGAACTCAGCCTCTACTTCTGCTTCTGCATTGTATACTTTAGAGCGGTTTGCGACAACACCAACTGTCATTCCGTTCAGGCGGATAAATCCTGTAACCATCTCTTTTGCGTAGTCTTTCTTTGTCTCAACCAGAATCTGATTGTCAGCAATCTGTGCCAGTGCGATTGCTGTATCTTCTGATGCGTTAGCAATGTCTGCGCAGATACGGTTCAGGTCATCTGTGCATTCCTCATAAGACATATCATCTTCGTTGTTTGCCGGAAGCATACATACAAGATCACGGATCTGTCCGAGGATCTCTGCCTCAGCACCGATTCCGTCTACAAGACCTGCTGTCTTGCTCTGGTACTCAGCGCTTGCTGTGTTACACTTGGAAATCTCATTTCCTTCCAGTGCATTTGGAGAATTAACGAAAAGTTTTCCGTCTTTTGCTTCCATAAATGTGAAATCTGTAAGCCCCGGAACAACTGCAAGACCGCCGCCGCACATTCCAAAGATTGCTGTAACCTGCGGAATCACACCTGATGCAAGTGCCTGCTTGTGATAAAGGCTTCCAAATGCCTCAAGTGCATCTGTAGCTTCCTGAAGTCTGAGTCCTGCACAGTCGATCAGTCCGATCACCGGTGCTCCCATCTTCATAGCCATATCATAGATTCTTGCGATCTTCTTCGCATGCATCTCTCCGAGTGCTCCACCCAGAACGTCAGCATCCTGGCTGTATACATAAACCAGGTTACCGTCAATCACTCCATATCCAGTGATAACACCGTCAGAAGGAGCTGCCTTCTCCTGCAAGTTGAAAGTTGTGCTTCTAGCTGTAACAGCTCCGCCAATTTCAACAAAGCTTCCCTCATCAAGCAGTGTGGCAATTCGTCTGCTTGCTGAGTTTTCTGTTGCATTGTAGCTCATATTTTAGCCCTCCATACTTATAAAATAATTTTAAAATAAACCAAAATTTCTGCCTATTGTATTATATACTAGGACGATTAAAATTTCAATTCATATTTTCCGCAAATTGACATTTTTTTCACAGGACATTGTTTTTGTCGAGCTTGGATTCTTCTGTTCCGAATAAAGTTTCCACTTTTGCACTAACATCCGCAGAAGCGCGTTCTATGGTTGCTTCATCCACACAGCCCGCTCCACCTCATCCCTTCGAATGTCTGTAACGCTTGGAACAGAGCACTCACCGTGTGTGGTTTGTGTCTGTCCCAAGCTAACAGACAGAACGAAGTGTATTCGGAACCGCTCTTATGCCTTAATCGTGGATGAAGCAACCATAAAACGTGCCTCCGCTACGTTATCTAAAGGAGAAGTTTTTATCCCAAACAAAACGAATCTAGAAGACAAATACAGAATTAACAGCCGGGAGACGGTGAATCTTTGTCGATGAAGATTTCTTGATCTTTTGATTTTAGTTTCTGTATTTTCGAGTGAATTTTGTATTTGTAGGAGAAAGTTTAATTTTGAACTACGCAAGCAAGAACGTGTCTACTGTTGCCAGGGGCACATGTAAGGCAGGAGCGTTCCGAATACACTTTGTTCAGTATGTTAATAAGAGCCAGAACAGGCACCACACACGGTAACTGTTCTGGCTCTTATGTTACATACTTTCAAAGGGATGAGGTAGAGCGGGCCGGTGCCCATGGTAATAGTAGACCCATTCTTGCGACCATTCTGTCAAAAACTTAGCCCATTATATAAATTCCCTCGATAAATTACAGTCTCTTCGCTATTGCTTTAATAAACTCCTCACTATTGAGTACTGTCGGATTCTCGATTGTTGTGATCAAAGCGAGATCTTTTGTCATCTCTCCTGCTTCGATTGTGTCGATTGTTGCTTTCTCAAGTTTATCTGCGAAGTCCATCAGATCTTTGTTTCCATCCAGCTCGCCGCGTTTTCTGAGAGCTCCTGTCCATGCGAAGATTGTTGCAACTGAGTTTGTAGATGTTTCTTCACCTTTCAGGTGCTTATAATAGTGACGCTGTACAGTTCCATGAGCAGCTTCATATTCATAATATCCGTCCGGAGAAACAAGTACGGATGTCATCATAGCAAGTGAACCAAATGCGGAAGATACCATATCGCTCATTACATCTCCATCGTAGTTCTTACATGCCCAGATATATCCACCTTCTGATTTCATAACACGGGCAACAGCATCATCGATCAGTGTGTAGAAATACTCAATTCCTGCCTCTTTGAACTGATCAGCATATTCTGCATCAAAGATTTCCTGGAAGATATCTTTGAATGTATGATCATATTTCTTAGAAATTGTATCCTTTGTTGCAAACCACAGATCCTGTTTTGTATCCAAAGCGTAGGAAAAGCAGCTTCTTGCAAAGCTTTCGATGGATTTATTGATATTATGCATTCCCTGTACGATTCCAGGTCCATCAAACTCATGAACCAGTTCTTTTGTCTGGCTTCCATCTTCTGCTGTGTATACAAGTTCAACCTTTCCCGCTCCCGGAATTTTCATCTCGGATCCTTTATATACATCTCCATAAGCATGTCTTGCAATTGTAATTGGTTTCTTCCAGTTCTTTACACATGGCTCAATTCCTTTTACAACGATTGGAGCGCGGAACACTGTTCCATCAAGGATCGCACGGATTGTTCCGTTCGGGCTCTTCCACATTTCTTTCAGATCATACTCATCCATACGTGCTGCATTCGGAGTGATTGTTGCACATTTTACGGCAACTTTGTATTTCTTTGTTGCGAGTGCGGAATCAACTGTTACCTGGTCATCTGTCTCGTTTCTGTGTTCCAGGCCAAGATCATAATATTCTGTCTTGAGATCAATATATGGCTCAAGAAGATTATCCTTGATCATCTTCCAGAGAATTCTTGTCATCTCATCTCCATCCATCTCTACCAGTGGTGTTGTCATCTTAATTTTTTCCATCTTTTGCTTCCTCCTGATTATGTTTTTCTTCTATTTTCTTTAGGTTCTGCATGACATGAACAATATGTTCCTTTGCAAGCTGTTCTGCCAGATCCGGGTTTCTGTCCCTGATTGCCTGAAGAATTGCTTTATGCTCCTCAATTGACTTCTCGGCTCTTGCCTTCACATTGATCGAGGACTTCCTTGCCATTTGAACATATCGGTGAAAATCTGTAAGAACATGACACAGCATCCTGCTTCCGGAAGCCTCATATAATATCGTATGAAATCTTCCGTCTAATCCTGTTACTTGTTCTTTATTGTATCCATTTTCTTTCTTCATCTGAAATTCTGAAAGTAAAATAGTCTCTTCTAATTCTTCTAACTGGTCTTCTGTAATATGTTCCGCCGCCCATCTGGCGCACATTCCTTCCAGATACTTACGCATCTGATAGATATCCCAGATATCCTTCTGGCTGATTCCGGTAACATAAGCACCTTTATTCGGTACAATCGTCACAAGACCTTCTAATTCAAGCTGTCTTAACGCTTCCCTTACTGGAGTTCTGCTGACCCCGAGTTCTTTCCCGATGGTAGCCTCTCTGAGTTCATCCTGTTGTTTGTATCTGCCTTTGAGGATATCTTCACGGAGTCTCTTAAAAACACGTCCTCCCAGAGAACGGTCCTGATATTCTTCCATGATTTCCTCCTATTCTCTTTTTGTATGATTGTATACGATTATACAAATATTGTCAAGATGATTTCATGCCGATATCATTGTATTAAAATGTATCCATTTTTGCATAATACTTCTCCATACTATCTGTTCATTTTTATATGCTTTGTACCATATCTTATTTATCAACTTATTGTATACAAAAAGGTGGTCTCTCACATAGAAAAACCACCCTGTTCTTTTCGTTATAAATTAGCTTTCAAAATCAGCTTAGCCAAATTACACTTCATTTACTTTTTATTTGATCACACGTACACCAAGTACATCTGCGATTGATTCCAGTTTGTTTACAACATCATCAGATACGCTTCCGTCTACATCAATTACTGTGTATGCATACTCTTTCTTGCTCTTATTTGTCATAAGTGCGATATTCTGATTCTCCTGTGCAAGAAGTGTTGTAAACTGACCGATCATATTCGGCACATTACGGTGAAGAATTGTAATTCTGTCTCCGCCAGCTTTTACTCCCACGTTACAATCCGGATAATTAACGGAATGTGTGATATTTCCGTTCTCAAGGAAATCACGGATCTCAGCAACAGCCATCTGTGCACAGTTGTCTTCTGACTCTTCTGTAGATGCTCCAAGATGCGGAATTACAATTGCGCCTTTTACACCTACAATTTCCTTTGTTGGGAAATCTGTTACATAACGGTGTACTTTACCTGCTACAAGTGCATCAACGATATCTTCCTGATTTACAAGAACATCTCTGGCGAAGTTCAGAATTACAACGCCCTCTTTCATCAGACTGATTGCATTCTTGTCAATCATTCCCTTTGTACTGTCAAGTGCAGGTACATGGATCGTGATATAATCGCACTCTTTATAGATTTCATCTACTGTTGTTGCGTGATGGATACTTCTGGAAAGTCTCCATGCAGAATCTACGGAAACATATGGATCATATCCATAAACTTCCATTCCAAGATGCGTTGCTACATTCGCAACAAGAACTCCGATTGCTCCAAGTCCGATCACACCAAGTTTCTTTCCGGAAAGCTCTGTTCCTGCAAATGCTTTTTTCTTCTTCTCAGCAATCTTTGCGATATCTCCATCTTCCTCGAATTCCTGTACCCACTGAATTCCACCAACGACATCTCTGGCTGCGAGAAGCATTCCTGCAATCACAAGTTCTTTTACACCATTCGCATTTGCTCCAGGTGTATTGAATACAACAATTCCTTCCTCTGCACATTTATCAAGCGGAATATTATTCACTCCGGCTCCCGCACGAGCGATTGCTTTCAGGTTCTTTCCGAATTCCATCTCATGCATTTTTGCACTGCGGACAAGAATCACGTCAGCTTCATCCGCATTTTCTGTCTTTACATAATTTTCATCCAACTTATTCATGCCAACGGCAGAAATTGGATTCAGGCAATGATATTTAAACATCTTACAGATTCTCCTCTTCAAATTTCTTCATAAAGTCTACAAGTGCAACAACACCCTCATATGGCATTGCGTTGTAAATGCTGGCACGCATTCCACCTACAGTTCTATGTCCTTTCAGATTCTCAAATCCAGCTTCTTTTGCTTCCTTAACGAATTTTGCATCCAGATCTGCATCGCCTGTCACGAATGGTACATTCATAAGAGAACGATCTTCCGGGACAACAGTTCCTTTGAACAGTTTGCTCTGATCAAGGAAATCATAAAGAACTTTTGCTTTCTTTTCGTTGCGTTCTTTCATTACTTCAAGTCCGCCCATCTTCTTAAGCCATTTGAAGACTTTACCACAGATATAGATTCCGTATGCCGGTGGTGTATTATAAAGAGATTTTGCATCTGCATGTGTCTTATATGTAAGCATTGTAGGTGTTCCCGGGAGAACATCCTCTGTGATCAGATCTTCACGGATGATTGCGATCACTACACCAGCAGGTCCGATATTTTTCTGAACTCCACCATAAATCATTGCATATTTTGTTACATCTACAGGTTCGGAAAGAAAACAGGAGGAGACATCTGCCACAAGATCTTTTCCTTTTGTGTTTGGCAGTGTTTTAAATTTTGTTCCGTAAATAGTGTTGTTTTCACAGATATATACGTAGTCTGCATCTTCTGAAATCGGAAGATCGGAACAGTCTGGAATGTATGAAAATGTCTTATCCGCTGAGGATGCAACAACATTTACCTTTCCATATTTTTCTGCTTCCTTAGCTGCTTTCTTAGCCCACTGTCCTGTGACAATGTAATCAGCAACCTTATTCTTCATCAGATTCATAGGGATCATAGCAAACTGCTGTGACGCTCCACCCTGAAGAAACAGTACTTTATAGTTATCCGGAATATTCATCAGATCTCTGAGATCCTGCTCAGCTTCTGTGATAATTTCCTCGAAAGCTTTGGAACGATGACTCATCTCCATAACAGACATTCCTGTTCCCTTGTAGTCCAGCATCTCTGCTGCCGCTTCCTTCAGTACTTCTTCTGGCAGAACCGCCGGTCCCGCTGAAAAATTATACACTCTACTCATTTTTAATTACCTCCTGTTATTGTGTATCTATAGAAACTCCGTTTTCACAGATTTTCTCACATAAAAATAAAATATTCCTTTATTTATCAGTCATACAACTATGTGGCTGAAACTTATTATTTTTAGTTTTCTTTTGCTTTCAGATCCTGCTCATCAAATGCTTCGCTGATCGGTGCTCCCGGCGCAACCATAGGCCATACCTTATCATCACAGTCGATCATACAATCGATCAGAACCGGTTTTCCACATGTCAATGCTTTCGCAAAGCACTCTTTAAACTCCTCCTGTGTTGTAGCTCGAAGTCCTACTGCTCCCATCGCTTCTGCAAGCTTCACATAGTCAACTGCATCACGGAGAACTGTCGCAGAATATCTTTCATCATAGAAAAGATCCTGCCATTGACGAACCATACCGAGTACATGGTTATTAACTACAACCTGGATAATCGGAACATCATGTCTTACGGCTGTTGCAATCTCATTCATATTCATACGGAAACATCCGTCTCCGGCAATATTTACAACAATTTTATCCGGACATCCTGTCTTCGCACCGATTGCTGCTCCAAGACCATATCCCATTGTTCCAAGACCACCTGATGTTAAAAGTGTTCTTGGTTTCGTATATTTATAATACTGTGCTGCCCACATCTGATGCTGTCCGACTTCTGTTGTGATAATTGCTTCTCCATTTGTCTGACGATAAATTTCTTCTACTGCAAATGGACCTGTAAGTACATCCTTATGATATGTTAATGGATATTTCGCCTTGTAATCTTTAATCTTATTCATCCATTCCGGATGAGACTGCTGTGGAAGATGCTCATTTATTTTCTTCAGGACTGCTTTAATATCACCTACCAACCCAAGATCAATCATGACATTCTTATCCATCTCTGCCGGATCAATGTCAATCTGAAGAATCTTCGCATCTTTTGCAAATGTTGCAGTATTTCCGGTTACACGGTCACTGAATCTTGCTCCTGTTACGATCAGAAGATCGCATTCACTTACTCCAAAGTTCGACGCCTTTGTTCCATGCATTCCGAGCATTCCGGTATATCTCTCATCAGTTCCCGGGAAAGCTCCTTTCCCCATCAGAGAATCTGTTACCGGTGCATCTACCTTCTGTGCAAATTCATAAAGTTCTTTACTTGCCTCAGAAAGAACAGCTCCACCACCTACGAAAATATATGGTCTCTGCGCTTCTTTGATCATCTCAACAGCTTTCTTGAGATCCTCTTCTTCTGAATGGATTACCTCTCGGTCATATACACCTGGATATTCCTTCTCATACTCTGTAACTTTCGCAGTAACATCCTTCGGAATATCGATCAGCACAGGCCCCGGTCTTCCAGTCTTAGCAATACGAAAAGCCTTTCTGATTGTTTCTGCAAGTTTTGTTACATCTTTAACGATATAACTGTATTTTGTAATTGGCATTGTTACTCCAGCAATGTCGATCTCCTGAAAACTGTCTTTTCCAAGTAATGGGACACCGACATTACATGTAATTGCAACAATCGGTATAGAATCCATATATGCTGTTGCGATTCCTGTTACAAGATTTGTTGCGCCCGGTCCGCTTGTTGCAAGGCAGACCCCCACTTTTCCTGTAGCTCTCGCATATCCGTCAGCCGCATGTGCTGCCCCCTGCTCATGAGAAGTCAGGATGTGACGGATCTCATCACGGTGTTTATAAAGTTCATCATATACATTTAAAATTGCTCCACCCGGATAGCCAAATACAGTGTCAACGCCTTGTTCTTTCAGACATTCGATCACGATTTCTGCTCCATTTAACTGCATGACGTACTCTCCTCCTGGTTCTTTATTTTATTTTGCCTTCGGTACTTCGAGAATTGCTCCGCGGTTACCTGATGTTACCATAGAAGCATATCTTGCGAGGTATCCTGTCTTAACCTTAGGTTCTCTTGGCTGCCATTTTGCTTTTCTTGCTGCCAGTTCTTCATCCGATACATCCAGCTCTAATTTCAGTTCCGGAATATTGATCTTGATAATATCTCCCTCTTCTACCAGTGCGATCGGTCCGCCAACTGCTGCCTCCGGTGATACGTGTCCGATAGAAGCACCTCTGGATGCTCCGCTGAATCTTCCATCTGTGATAAGAGCTACTGTAGACCCAAGTCCGTATCCTGCAATCGCAGATGTAGGATTGAGCATCTCTCTCATTCCAGGGCCGCCTTTTGGTCCCTCGTAACGGATTACAATAACATCTCCAGGATTGATCTTTCCTGTCTTGATTGCTTCTGTCGCTTCTTCATCACTCTCGAAGATTCTTGCCGGTCCTTCATGTACAAGCATCTCATCACATACTGCAGAACGTTTTACAACACTTCCATCCGGTGCAAGATTTCCTTTCAATACAGCAAGCCCGCCTGTCTGACTATATGGGTTGTCGATTGGACGGATAACTTCCGGATTCTTATTCTCACATCCGGCAATATTCTCTCCTACTGTCTTTCCTGTTACAGTCATGCAGTCTGTGTGAAGAAGTCCCTTCTTATTCAGCTCATTCATAACTGCATAAACTCCGCCTGCTTCGTTCAGATCTTCAATATAAGTATGACCTGCCGGTGCAAGATGACAAAGGTTTGGAGTCTTCTCGCTGATCGCATTTGCAAAATCAATCTCGAAATCCATACCAATCTCATGTGCGATTGCCGGAAGGTGAAGCATGCTGTTTGTAGAGCATCCAAGTGCCATATCAACTGTAAGTGCATTGAGGATTGCATCTTCTGTCATAATATCTCTCGGGCGGATATTCTTTCTTACAAGCTCCATCACCTGCATACCTGCATGCTTTGCAAGCTGGATTCTTGCAGAATAAACAGCTGGGATTGTTCCATTTCCTTTCAGCCCCATACCAAGAGCCTCTGTCAGACAGTTCATACTGTTTGCCGTATACATACCGGAACAGGATCCGCAAGTCGGACATGCTTTATTCTCAAATTCGCAAATGTCTTCGTCATTCATCTTTCCGGCTGCATAAGAACCTACTGCTTCAAACATACTGGAAAGACTTGTTTTACTTCCCTTTACATGTCCTGCAAGCATCGGTCCGCCGCTTACAAATACTGTCGGTACATTCACACGGGCAGCTGCCATCAGAAGTCCCGGTACATTCTTGTCACAGTTTGGAATCATTACAAGTCCGTCAAACTGATGTGCCATAGCAAGAGCTTCTGTAGAATCTGCGATCAGATCTCTTGTTACGAGAGAATATTTCATACCGATATGTCCCATAGCAATACCATCACAGACAGCAATTGCAGGAACCATGATTGGTGTTCCTCCGGCCATTGCCACGCCAAGTTTAACTGCTTCTGTGATCTTATCCAGATTCATGTGCCCCGGTACAATCTCATTATAAGAACTTACAACACCGATCAGTGGACGATCTAATTCCTCTTCTGTAAGTCCCAATGCATTAAACAGAGAACGATGTGGTGCCTGCTGAATTCCTTTTTTAACTGTATCACTTCTCATTTTAAAATCCTCTCTTTCTGTAACAACTGCTAATTACTTAATATATTCGCAGATCTTATCTCCCATCTGGGCTGTTCCGATCTGTTCTTTTCCTTCAGACATAATGTCGATTGTACGGTATCCGTCTTTTAATACTGCTGCAACAGCATTTTCAATCGCATCTGCCTCTTTATCAAGATCAAATGAAAATCTCAGCATCATTGCTGCTGAAAGAATTGTTGCGATCGGGTTTGCGATTCCCTTTCCGGCGATATCCGGTGCTGAACCGCCACTTGGTTCATACAGACCGAATTTTGTATCGTTCAGACTTGCACTTGCAAGCATTCCGATAGAACCTGTCACCATACTTGCTTCATCGGATAAAATATCTCCAAACATGTTCTCTGTCAGGACAACGTCAAACTGTGCCGGATCCTTCACAAGCTGCATTGCACAGTTGTCAACAAGCATATGTTCTAATGTAACTTCCGGATAGTCCTTCGCTACTTCCTCAACAACTTTTCTCCAAAGTCTGGAAGAGTCAAGTACATTCGCTTTGTCAACACTTGTGACCTTCTTGTTTCTCTTCATTGCAATATCAAAGCCACGTTTTGCAATTCTGCGGATTTCATTTTCATTATAAGTAAGTTCGTCTTTTGCGGTAAGGACACCATCAATCTCTTCTGTGCTTCGTTTTCCGAAATAAAGACCGCCTGTCAATTCACGCATGATCATTAGATCAAATCCTCTGTCCGCAATCTCTTTCTTCAGTGGACACGCACCTTTCAGTTCATCGTAGAGAACTGCCGGTCTTAAGTTTGCAAAAAGATTAAGTCCCTTTCTAAGCTGTAACAAACCTGCTTCCGGACGTTTTGATGGTTCGAGCTGATACCATGGGGAAGTCTTCGCATCACCACCAATGGAGCCCATAAGAACTGCATCACTGTCCTTTGCCAGCTGAAGAGTCTCTTCTGTAAGCGGCACCCCGTTCACATCAATTGATGCTCCTCCCATTAGAAGCTGCGTGTAGGAAATAGAATGACCATAAACTTTCGCTGTCTGGTCCAGCACCTTCATTGCCTCATCTACGATCTCAGGACCGATTCCATCTCCTTTGATTACTCCAATTTTCATTTCCATATCTAACTCATCCTTCCAAAATGTAAAAATCTTTTTTTATCATACCGCATTTTTTTCGCTGTTTCAAGTATTTCGAGTGAAAAAATAGAGGGCGCTCTGTATTTTATCGAAAATTGTACTTTTCGGGCACGTTTTTATATAAAGTAAAAGACCAGAAAGAGTCACACTCCTTCCGGTCTCATTTTTCCTCTTATTCAGCACCTGGCTTCTCAATCTGAGCGATCGCAGCCTTCTGCATAGGAATACGGCAATTCTTATTATTACCGAACTCAACAATCACGTCATCATCAGTAATATCGATGATAACACCATAAAATCCACTTGTAGTAAGCGCTGTATCTCCAATCTCCATATCAGCGAGCATTGCCTGGATTCTCTTCTGCTCCTTTTTCTGAGGACGCATCAGAAGAAACCACATACCACCGAGGATAACAGCATAAACAACAATAATACCTACTGTTCCCATTGAAATTTCCTCCTGACTATTTCTTAAACCTATCTGTCCAGTACTTTTTAAGTACTAATAGACAATAAATCTACTATACACAAAAACAGCTTCTAATTCAAGTGTTTTTCTAATATTCCATGTATATTTAAGTTTATTTTTATACATTTTCTATAAAATTAAATCAGAAACACTATTTCTGTTCCATGCCTTCCAATTTTCTCTTCTTGTATGCCTGGAATTCCCCTGCATCAATCGCATCGCGGATTTCTTCCATCATTGTGTTATAGAAATACAGATTATGAAGTACACACAGACGCATTCCGAGCATCTCTTTTGCTTTCAAAAGATGTCTGATGTACGCTCTGCTGTAGCTTCTACATGCCGGACAGTTACATCCTTCCTCGATCGGACGGTCATCCAGTTCATATTTGGCATTAAACAGATTCATCTTTCCATGATTTGTATATACATGCCCATGGCGTCCGTTTCTTGACGGATATACACAGTCAAAGAAATCCACTCCTCGATCTACTGCCTCCAGAATATTAGCCGGTGTACCAACACCCATCAGATAAGTCGGCTTGTTTTCCGGAAGATGCGGAACCACTGCATCAAGAATACGGTACATCTCTTCGTGGCTCTCTCCTACTGCAAGTCCACCCACTGCATAACCATCCAGATTCAGTTCTGCGATCTGCTGTGCATGTGCAATTCGGATATCCTCATAAATTCCACCCTGATTAATTCCAAACAGCATCTGATGTGGATTGATCGTATCCGGCAGAGAATTCAGTCTTGCCATCTCATCCTTACAGCGCTTCAGCCAGCGCGTCGTACGCTCTACAGAATTCGTCATATACTTTCTGTCTGCCACACTGGACGGGCACTCATCAAATGCCATCGCAATCGTGGATGCAAGATTAGACTGAATCTGCATGCTCTGTTCCGGTCCCATAAATATCTTATGACCATCAATATGTGAATTAAAATGAACTCCTTCTTCCTTGATCTTTCTCAACTTTGCAAGGGAAAATACCTGAAATCCGCCGGAATCTGTCAGAATCGGTTTATCCCAGTTCATAAATTTATGAAGTCCTCCGAGTTTCTTCACAACTTCATCTCCCGGACGAACATGAAGATGATATGTATTAGACAACTCCACCTGCGTCTTAATCCCTCTCAGATCATCTGTAGATACTGCTCCTTTGATTGCTGCTACTGTTCCAACATTCATAAAAACCGGAGTTTCAATTACTCCGTGAACTGTTGTAAAGCGTCCTCTTTTCGCACGCCCGTCCTTCTTTAAAAGTTCATACATAAGCTTTTTTCCTCTTCTTTTCTTTTTGGTTTTCAGACTATCAAAGCCTGCCAATAGTTATGGCAGGCTATATTTATCTTTGCATTTCCTTTAATTATGTATTATAACAGGTGTTCCCGTACTAAGCATTCCGTAAAGACTTGCCGCCTGGTCTAATGGCATATTGATACATCCATGAGAACCATTCGTCTGATAACGGCTTCCTCCAAAGCTTGGATTCCATGTCGCATCGTGGAATCCGATTCCTGTCCAGGTCACACGCATCCAGTAATCTACATTTGTACGATAACTTGGCTGTCCTGTAGAAGGATTAATTTCTCCGACCAGTGTCTTATCCCTCTTCATCTCAAGAATCGAATAAACTCCTGTCGGTGTCTCTCGCTCCGGTGTAGGAAGTCCTGTAACAACGTCTGTCTCTAATTGTACAGCTCCGTTAACCACATACCACATGTGCTGAGCCGGGATATCTACTTCCAGATAAGTCGTTCCCCAATCCTGCGCGTCATGTGTAGCTGCCGTCTGTGCATAAGCAGGTTCTTTCTCGACAACCTCACCTTTCTTAATGCTGTCAACAAGCGCAGTCAGTTCTGCTGCCTCGTCAACTGACCAGCCGTAAGTACCTCCCGAAACGTCTACTGTTTTTCCTCCCGGAGTTGTAATACTTCTTGTCGTTCCAACCGTATCATAAGTCTTTCCAAATTCACGAAGCCACTCTTTCACCTTTGACTCATCAAGCGTTGCATTCATATTATCATCATATGTTACCCAGCCTGAAATCAGATCCTTGTTTACAACCACATTCTGGTTTGTCATCTTATAAGTGATGCTGGCTTTCAGATAATTGTTCATCGCATCACAGGCTTTCTGAACTTCCGGAGACTCTGAAGTGTACTTCGGCATAGCATAGCACTTCTCATCCATCATATTTAATTCACTCTTGAAGTTTGTGATCGCATCCTTCACTTTTGCCTTAAATGTATCCACATCTACTTTCGTACCATAAACTTCAGGTTCAACAACGAAACTGTTCCCATCATACTTTGGATAAGCAGACTGTGGATCTGTCTGCTCCTGATTCAGAGCCTGTACGGATTCAATCTTTGACTCCAACGCCGCTTCATCATATCCGACCTCAATTGTGACTTCAGCTGAACTTTTTGAGAAAAATGCCTGTGGCCACAAAAATGCATTCTGTTTCTTCAGTGCATCCTCTATATCTGAATTTTCCTTATATACAAGTGAAATATCCGATCCTTCGATTGCATCTGTCATATTATTCTGTTCTACAATTGTCAGTTTATAATCTGCCACCTGATTTTTAATATAATTCTCTACCGCCGCCGCATTCTTACCAGAAAAGTTCTTTCCGTTAATCTGCGTATTAATATAGAAATGACTCATAAAAAAGACTGATATTGCAAGATAAACAATAACAAGGCCAGCAATAATACCACCGATAATCATCCAGATCTTCTTGTCAATTGTCTTCTGCTTTTTCTTTCTTCTTACTTTGCGTCTTCTAACTACTTTCTTTTCAGACATTCTAATTCTCACCCTCGTCTTTTGGATTAATACTTCTTTTTGATTCAGACTTCATTATATTACGCTTTTTCCAAAATGTACACCCCAAACTTTCATGAAATACACACAAATTAAACTGATGTTAAATTGTTAATTCGAACGAAATCTTTTAGAAATACTTTTGTAATTTATTTTTGAAATTCTGTTGAATTCTACAACATTTTAACTTGCGTACACCTCTTTCTTCCTATATAATTGCACTGTACCCTCAGTTATGAAACACAACAATATGTTTCGTATCTGGGGGTATGATACGGAAAAGAATGATATATGATATACAAAAGAGCATTTTATACGCACTTTTTATATACCTTATTGATACAAACGAAAGGAGTTTTAGATATATTATGAGCGGTTCAACATTTGGTACTTTATTTCGAGTCACTACCTGGGGCGAGTCCCACGGTCCCGGAGTTGGTGTAGTTATAGATGGATGCCCTGCCGGCATCCCTTTATCTGAACAGGATATTCAACAATTTTTAGATCGCCGCAAACCGGGACAGAGTAAATATACAACGAAACGGAATGAATCTGACTCTGTCGAGATTTTGTCCGGAGTCTTTGAAGGAACTACAACCGGAACTCCTATTTCTCTTCTCGTACGGAATCAGGATCAGCGTTCCAGAGATTATGGGAATATTGCGACATCTTATCGTCCGGGACACGCAGATTACTGCTTTGATCAGAAATATGGTTTCCGTGATTACCGTGGCGGTGGACGTTCTTCCGGCCGTGAGACGATCGGCCGTGTTGCTGCCGGTGCAATTGCTTCAAAATTACTTGGCGAATTAGGGATTGTGCTGACAACTTATGCAAAATCCATCGGTCCTGTCACTGTAGATGAAGCTGATTATGATTTTACTGAGATTACAAATAACAGTTTTTATCTGCCGAATAAAGATGCTGCCAAAAAGGCTGCTGAATATGTTTCTACTCTTATGGAGCAGATGGATTCCTGCGGCGGTCTGATTGAATGCCGTGTTGACCATCTTCCAGCCGGTCTCGGTGAACCGGTCTTCGATAAACTGGACGCTTTACTTGCACAGGCAATCATGTCTATCGGAGCCGTAAAAGGTGTCGAAATCGGCGATGGCTTTCAGAGTGCCTCTTCTACCGGAAGCACAAACAATGATCCTTTCTGCATGCAACAAGGACAGGTTATGAAAACTTCGAATCATTCCGGCGGAACTTTGGGTGGCATGAGTGATGGTTCTCAATTAATCTTAAGAGCTGCGATCAAGCCAACACCTTCGATCTCTCAGATGCAGCACACTGTAACTAATTCAGGCGAAGAAATCGAACTGTCTATTCACGGACGTCATGATCCAATCATCGTACCGCGCGCAGTTGTTGTTGTGGAAGCAATGACCGCACTCACTCTTGCTGATCTGCTCTTGCGTAATGCAGTAAGCCGGATGAATCAGATAAAACAATTATATACGGAGGATAAAAATGTCTAATAAACTGATCGATATCATAGATATTACCAAATCCTATGACGAAAATGTAATTCTGGATAAATTAAATCTTTATATCCGTGAGAACGAATTTCTCACACTCCTTGGTCCTAGTGGATGTGGAAAAACAACACTATTACGTATTCTCGGTGGATTTGAGACACCGGACTCCGGTAATATTATTTTTGATGGAAAAAATATCAACAGTCTTCCGCCAAACCGTCGTCAGCTGAATACCGTATTCCAGAAATATGCCCTCTTCTCTCATATGTCCATTGCAGAAAATATTGCTTTCGGATTGAAGATCAAAGGTAAATCTAAAGGCTATATCCGCGATAAAATTCATTATGCCTTAAAACTTGTCAATCTGGAAGGATACGGGGATCGTTCTCCTGACTCCTTAAGTGGCGGTCAGCAGCAGCGAATCGCAATCGCACGTGCGATTGTAAATGAACCAAAGGTTCTTCTTCTTGATGAACCACTTGGTGCATTGGACTTAAAACTTCGCCAGGATATGCAATATGAGCTGATCCGATTAAAAAATGAACTTGGAATTACATTTGTCTATGTAACGCACGATCAGGAAGAAGCTCTTACAATGTCTGATACGATTGTCGTTATGAATCAGGGATACATCCAGCAGATCGGCACCCCGGAAGATATTTATAACGAACCGCAAAATGCATTCGTAGCTGATTTTATCGGAGACAGCAATATTATTGCTGCAACCATGCTCGAAGACAAAGTTGTCCGTATGCTCGGTGCTGTCTGGAAATGTGTAGACGTAGGATTTGGTCATAACCGTCCGGTCGATGCTGTAATTCGTCCGGAAGATATTGATCTTGTCAAGCCTGGAGAAGGTGTTATTGACGGAATTGTAACAAACTTGATCTTTAAGGGCGTTCACTACGAGATGGAAGTTCTTGCCAACAACTATGAACTTCTCGTACATAGCACAGATATGTTCCCTGTAGGAACTGAAGTCGGAATCAAAGTGGATCCTTTTGACATCCAGATTATGAAAAAACCAGAATCTGAAGATGAGGAGGCACCTGCTGTTGAAGAATAGAAAATTACTTGCCGGACCTTATCTTTTCTGGTCCGTGTCATTTATTATTATCCCACTGCTCATGATCTTTTATTATGGTCTGACAGATAAAGAAGGGACTTTTACCTGGTCTAACATTGCAATGATGGCTTCGCCTGAGAATCTGAAAGCACTCGGACTTGCACTGCTGCTTTCCCTGATCAGCACACTGATCTGCCTGGTTCTTGCATATCCTCTTGCAATGATTTTATCTGAAAAAAACATGAACCAGACAAGTCTTATCGTACTGATTTTTATTCTTCCTATGTGGATGAACTTTCTTCTGCGTACACTCGCCTGGCAGACACTGCTTGAAAAAAATGGTGTGATCAACAGCATTCTTGCATTCTTCCGTCTGCCACAGCAGTCTATCATCAATACACCGGGGGCTATTGTATTAGGTATGGTATATAACTTCCTGCCTTTTATGGTGCTTCCTATTTATAATGTATTGGCAAAGATTGATAAAGATGTCATTTACGCAGCAAGAGATCTTGGAGCCAATGAATTTCAGACATTTACACAGATCATCTTTCCTTTGAGCATTCCTGGAATTATCAGTGGTATCACTATGGTCTTCGTACCTGCGCTGACGACCTTTGTTATTTCTGACCTTCTCGGTGGAAGCAAGATTCTTCTGATTGGAAACGTGATCGAGCAAGAATTCAAACAGGGAAGCAACTGGCATACCGGTTCCGGTTTATCCCTGGTGCTGATGATCTTCATCATCGCAAGTATGGCTGTGATCGCCAAATATGATAAAAACGGGGAGGGGACAGCATTTTAATGAAAACTATAGCAAAAAAGATCTATCTGGCACTGATCTGCATTATTCTGTATGCACCGATCGTGACTTTGATGGTCCTCTCCTTTAACAATACTAAAACACGTTCCAAATGGGGCGGATTCACCGGAAAATGGTATGTGTCTCTTTTCCAAAACAAAGAGATTATGAATGCATTGTACACAACACTGATCATTGCATTGCTCTCTGCACTGATTGCAACATTGATCGGTACTTGTGCCGCACTTGGCATGCAGGCAATGAATTCAAGAATGCGTACCCTTTTTATGGGAGTTACAAACATCCCTATGCTGAATGCCGATATCGTAACAGGAGTATCCCTGATGCTTCTCTTCATTGCATTCCGCTTCACACTTGGATTCAAAACAATCCTTTTGGCACATATTACATTCAACATACCTTATGTCATCTTAAGTGTAATGCCAAAATTAAAACAGACGAACCGTAGAACTTATGAAGCTGCACTGGACCTTGGAGCTTCTCCGGCCTATGCATTCTTCAAAGTAGTACTTCCAGATATTATGCCTGGAATTTTCTCCGGTTTCCTGCTTTCCTTTACAATGTCTCTGGATGACTTTGTGATCACGCATTTCACAAAAGGTCCTGGTATTGATACACTCTCAACCAAGATTTACAGTGAAGTCCGTAAAGGAATCAAGCCTGAAATGTATGCACTTTCAACCATTATGTTTGTTACAGTGCTGTTACTTTTGATCCTGATCAATATGTCACCTGCCGAAAAGAAAAAAGTAGTAAAAATAAAGCGTTTCGGAAAAGCACAAAAATTTGGAAGATTTTTCTTCCAACGTCTGGTACCTGTTGCTATGGCTGTGCTTATTATCATCGGTGGTTTTATTTATGGAAAGAACGATGTTATCTCCTCACAAGGCCAGGTAATTGTTTATAACTGGGGTGATTATATTGATCCTGATGTTATTGATATGTTTGAAGAAGAAACCGGTATTGATGTAGTATATGAAGAATTTGAGACAAACGAAATCATGTATCCAAAAATTCAGTCGGGAGCGATTGCATACGATGTCGTATGTCCATCTGATTATATGATTCAGAGAATGATTGAGAATAATCTTTTGGAAGAGATTAATTATGACAACATCCCAAATTTGAAATATATCGATCAGAAATATATGGATCTTGCCAAAGGATTTGATCCTGATAATAAATATTCTGTCCCTTATCTTTGGGGGACTGTCGGAATCCTTTATAACAAGAAAATGGTAGATGAGCCAATTGACAGCTGGGGTGTTCTGTGGGATGAAAAATATAAAGATAGCATCCTTATGCAGGACAGTGTAAGAGATGCCTTTGGTGTCGCTTTAAAATACCTGAGCTATTCATTAAATTCAACAGACTTAGATGAACTTCAGGCTGCCAAAAATCTGCTGATTGAACAGAAACCTCTTGTGCAGGCATATGTTATCGACCAGGTACGTGATAAAATGATTGGAAATGAAGCAGCTCTCGGAGTAATTTATTCCGGCGAAGCACTCTACTGCCAGCAGGAGAATCCAAATCTCGATTACGTGATTCCTAAGGAAGGTTCTAATCTTTGGATTGATTCCTGGGTTATTCCAAAAAATGCAGAGAATAAGGAACATGCAGAAGAATTCATCAACTTCCTCTGTAGACCGGATATTGCAAAAATGAATTTTGAATACATCACTTACTCCATCCCTAACTCTGCCGGACAGGCATTGATCGAGGATGACTACATGAGAAACAGCACGATTGCATTCCCTGATATTGATCAGTTGAAAAACTGTGAGACATTTAATTTCCTCGGAGATGAAAATGAGGCGCTGTATAACGAATTGTGGAGAGAAGTGAAGTCAAAATAAATTTGTATTTGTCTGTCTGATTCTCCATATTGAAGCAAAGGATTTGGTGGT